>JAJQFJ010000004.1 GCA_021201185.1 Clostridiales bacterium | reverse complement strand
TGTATGCCTGATGCTGTTTTTTCTCTACCCCAACTCTTGACAGAGAACCTTTTTTCGTCCAGATCGGGATTTGGCGCTTACTCCTCGTCCACCGTGACGATTTCACCGCTGAGCACCTGGTTGATGAGCTCGCTGGCGTAGGCCACCGAGTCCTCGTCCGGGTAGGTGACGTAGAGGCTGCGGCCCGGCATGGAGTAGGTCTCCGCCCGGCCGCCGGTGCCGGTGACGGCGTAGGAGACCACATCCCACTCCGCCATGTCGTCCAGCTGCATTTTCACCAGGGAGGAGAGGTCGCTGCCCGTCAGGTCGGTGATGAACATCCCCTCCAGGCTGTCCAGAATGGAGGAGTAGTTGGCGATGACCGTGCTGGCGCTGCCGGTCACCTTGTCGATGACGGCGGAGATGACCTTCATCTGGTTCTTGCCCCGGTCGTTGTCGCCGCCCGCCAGGGCGTGCCGCTCCCGGGCGAAGGCCAGAGCGCCCACCCCGTCCAGGGTGTTGTAGCCCTCCACGATGTCGATGCTCACCCCGGAGCCGGAGGTGGTGAAGGAGGTGTCGGAGTAGACGGTGACGCCGCCGATGGCGTCGATGAGGGTCTCAAAGCCGGTGAAATTGATCTGACCGTAATAGTTCACCGTCACGCCGTAGAGATTGGCCAGGGCCTCTACGGAGCAGTCGATACCGTAAATGCCGCAGTGGGTCAGCTTGTCCATGGCCCCGTTCCCGGCGGGGTTGGCCACGTAGTAGTCCCGGGGGGTGTTGACCAGCAGCACCTGCTTGGTGGTGGGGTTGACCACCGCCAGAATGTTCACGTCGCTGCGGCTGGTGGTCAGGGTGGTGTTCCGGGTGTCCGAGCCGCTGATGTAGATGATAAAGGGGTCTTCCGTGACCGAGTCCACGCTCTCGGTGGCCTCGATAGCGCTGTAATTCTCATCTCCGGCGTCCTCCACCTCCTGGGTGATGGTCACCTCGTAGAGCAGCCGGGTCTCGGTGTCAAAGTTCTCGTAGGTCTCGTCGTCCTCCAGAATGTCGGCGTAGGCCTGACTGAGCACCAGCGCCCTGTTCTCCCCGGAGTAGAGGGTTTCTACAGCACCCACCACCGAGGCGTATTCCGCCGTGGCGATCTCCTGCCCCAGCTCGGCCTGGATGGACTCCAGGGCCTGGAGGGTGTTCTCCTCGTCATAGCTGGTGGAGTAGGCAAAGGTGTAGCCGCTGGCGTCGGACAGGGTCTCCGCCGGGTCGTCGTCCATGACATAGACGCCGATGGTGTAGGTATAGATGGTGGTGCCGGTGACGGTGCTGATGGTGCCAGACACCTGGGCGACGGCCAGGGAGAGATAGACGGAGCCTGCGGAGATGAGCAGGGACAGCAGCCAGGCCAAAATGCGCCGGGGCAGGGCGAGATTCACCGTCTCCTCGGCGTGCCTGCCCTCGGGCGGGCGGTTTTCCGCAGGCTTGAGGGCCAGCAGCCCGGTGAGCAGCAGGAGCAGCACCAGCACAAGGACCACCAGGATGAAATACCGCTCCGGCAGCATATCCAGCCGCCAAATTAGCCACCCCAGCAGGGCCTCGCACACCAGCTGCACCAGCAGCAGGACGGTGGAGATCCGGTTTACCGTTTTCAATGCTTTCATATGAAACACACCCTCTCCGCCCCGGGTAAGCCCGGAGCAAGTCTGTTTTTGTCAAATTGTGTTTCCCATTATAGCACAGCCGGTTTGAACGGGGAACTCTTTTTTGGAATTTTTCAGAAAGAGACAAACGAACCGGAAAGACTGACCGGCTTTCTTGCATCTTTTGCAAAATAGCGGTACAATAACAGGGAACAGATGATTCCAATAGAAAGGGAATGACACTATGAAGCAAAACGACCGTCTCCACGGCTTTGTCGTGGAATATGCCCAGCCCCTGCCGGAGCTGAAGGCCACGCTGTACCGGATGACCTATGAGAAGAACGGGGCCGACCTGGTGTGGCTGGACCGGGAGGACGAGAACAAGACCTTTGCCATCACCTTCAAAACCATCCCCCAGGACGACACCGGCGTCTTTCACATTCTGGAGCACTCCGTCCTCTGCGGCTCGGACAAATACCCGGTGAAGGAGCCCTTTGTGGAGCTGCTGAAAAGCTCCCTCCAGACCTTCCTGAATGCCTTCACCTTCCCGGACAAGACCTGTTACCCCGTCTGCTCCCGGAACGACCAGGATTTTCTCAACCTGATGGACGTCTATCTGGACGCCGTGCTCCATCCCCTGAGCGTTACCGACGACCATGCCTTCCGCCAGGAGGGGTGGCACTACGAGCTGGACGACCCACAGGGGGAGCTGACGGTGAACGGCGTGGTCTACAACGAGATGAAGGGGGCCTACGCCGACCCGGACACGGTGCTCATGCGGGAGATGAACGCCCTCCTGTTCCCGGACAACTGCTACGGCTATGAGTCCGGGGGCTACCCGGACGCCATCCCCACTCTGACCTATGAAAATTACCGGGCCAGCCACCGGCGGTTCTACCACCCCTCCAATTCCCGCATCTTCCTGGACGGCAGCGTGGACCTGGACGCCGTTCTGGCCAAACTGGACAGCTACCTCTCCCCCTATGACCGGCTGGAGGTGGACTCCCACATCCCTATGCAGGCCCCTGTCGCCCCGGTGAGCAAGACGGCCCGGTATCAGATCGGCCCGGAGGACGACGGGACCAACAAGGCGATTTTGGCCCGGGGCTGGGTGTTCGCCCGCTTCGACGAGAGGGAGAAGATCGCCGCCTGCGAGGCCCTCACCGACGCTCTGTGCGGCTCCAACGAGGCACCGCTGAAAAAGGCCCTGCTGGAGCAGGGCCTGGCGGAGGACGTGGAGTTCCAGTCCTGGGACGGCACCCAGCAGCGGTACGTCCTGCTGGTGGTGCGCCACACGGACGAGAACAAACAGGCCCAGGTCTGGCAGACGGTGGAGCGGGTCCTACGGGAGCAGGCCGACGGCGGCCTGGACCGGAGCCGGGTGGCCTCCGTCCTGAACCGGATGGAGTTCAAGGCCCGGGAGCGGGACATGGGCGGCTTCCCCAGGGGATTGGCCCTGGCCCTGGACTGCGCCGAGAGCTGGCTCTATGGCGGCGACCCCGCCCAGAACCTCCAATGCGGCGAGCTGTTCGCCTCCCTCCGGGAAAAACTGGAGGAGGGCTGGTTTGAGAACTTTATCTGCACCGCCCTTCTGGAGTGCCCCCATCAGGCCACGGTCTGCCTGCTGCCCAGCAGCACTCTGGGGGAGGAGAGGGCCCGTCAGGAGCGGGAGCGGCTGGCGGCGGTGAAGGCAAGCTGGACTCCGGAGGAGACCCAGGCGGTCATTGACCGGTTCCACCGGCTCCGGGAGCGCCAGAGCACGCCGGACAGCCCCCAGGCCCTGAGCGCCATCCCCACCCTGTCTCTCTCGGATCTCTCACCTCAGCTTCACCGGACGCCTCAGGAGGAGACTGCTGCGGACGGGGTGACCGTCCTCCATCAGTCTCTGGAGACGGGGGGCATCCTCCATCTGGATTTGTATTTCTCTCTGGAGGACCTGTCCCTGGAGGAGCTGAGCCGGGTGTCCCTGCTGACCTCCCTGCTGGGCAAGCTGGACACGGCGGACCATTCCGCCATCGACCTGCGCAGCGCCATGGACGACTGCCTGGGCCGGTTCAGCGCCACGGTGCTTCCTCTGGCTCCGGAGGGGGAGCGGGAGCGCTGCACTCCCTGGCTGGTGGTCAGCGCCTCCCTCCTGGCGGACCGCCGGGCGGAGGCCGCCAGACTCATTCTGGAAATCCTCATCGGCACCCGGTTTGACGATGCCGCCAAGCTGGGCATCCTGGTGACCCAGCTTCGGCTCCAGATGGAGCAGGGCATCCAGGCCTCCGGCCACTCCTTCGCCGCTCAGCGGGCAGGAGCGTATCTCTCCGCCCAAAAGACCGTCATGGAGACGGTGAGCGGCATCAACTATCTCCGCTTCCTCCAGCAGACGGAGCAGGCTCAGGACGGTCTGGGCGATGCTCTGGCCGGACTGTTTGGCCGGGTGTTCTCCCGCCGACGGCTCACCGTCAGCGTGACGGGAGAGCTGGACGCAGACTGGGTGAAAACGCTGGCGGCAGGACTGCCCGATCTGCCGGTGGGGGAGCCGGTGGCCCTTCCCCGTCGCCCCCTGGCAAGGGAGGGTTTCCAGATCCCAGCTCAGGTGGGCTTCGCCGCCAGGGCCGGGGCGCTCCCGGGGGCGGAGCGGTGTACCGGTACCGCCCTGGTGGGGGCCAATCTGCTGACCTATGACTATCTGTGGAACACCGTCCGGGTCCAGGGCGGGGCCTACGGCGTGGGCCTCCGGGCGGACTCCGGCGGGAGCATCCGCTTCTGGTCCTATCGGGACCCCAGCCCCCGGCAGTCCCTGGACCGCTTTGATGGGGCGGGACAGGCCCTCGTCCAGACTGCCCGGTCAGGGGATGATCTGACGAAATATATCGTCAGCACCGTGGGCAGCGACCAGCCGCCCCTGTCTCCCCGGACGGAGGGCCTCCAGGAGGCGGTCAACCGCCTCTCCGGCAGCACCTGGGAACAGCGGCAGCAGCGGTACACCGAGGTCCTGCACACCACCCCCGACCAGATGGAGGCGCTGGGCGCTTCCCTGACTGCGGCGGCGGAGAGGGGCGGCATCTGCGTCATCGGCAGCAGCGCCGCCCTGGACGCCTGCGCCGACGTGCTGGAACGGCGGGAGAGCCTGCTGTAAGCACTATATTGTAAAACAGAAACCTCCATTGCGGCGGCTATCGCTTGTCGCAATGGAGGCTTTTCAATGTGCCGGAGGTCATCCCTCTGCTGCCGCTGTGGCGGCGCAGGCGGCGCATCTGCCGTAGAAATAGCTCTCGTGCCACTGAATCTGGCAGCCCAGCTCCTGAGAGATGCGCCGGTCCAGCCCGGCGTCATAGTCCAGACACAGATCGGAGACCTGGCCGCAGCTCTCGCAGACCAGATGGGGGTGGGGGCGGGTGTTGCCGTCGTACCGCTCCACCTGGAAGGGGAGGCGGCTGATCCTGCCCTCCTCCACCATCTGATTCAGGTTGCGGTAGACGGTCCCCCGGCTCAGGCCGGGAGAGACCTCTTTTAAATCCTGATAGATCGTCTCCGCTGTGGGGTGGAGCTTGGTGGCGCTGACATAGTCGTAAATCAGGTCCCGCTGCCGGGAATGGCGTCGTTTGATCACAATGACTCCTCCTCGTTGACCGGATGATGGGATAAAATCAACCCTTAGTAGGAATGATTCTATTTTAGCACATCCCGGGAGAAATTGCAACAGGGGAGCTACTCCACTTTATTCCTCCACTGGCAGCCGCACCCGGAAGCAGGCGCCCTCTCCCGGCGCGCTCTCCACGCCAACGGAGCCGTGACACAGCTCCACGATGCGCTTGACCAGGGCCAGCCCCAGGCCGTTGCCCTCGTCGGAGCGGGAGCGGTCGCCCTGATAGAATTTCTCGAAGATGTGCTTCTGCACCTCCTGGCTCATGCCGTCGCCGTCGTCGGCCACGGACACCGTCACAGAGTCGCCGTCGGACTGCAGCCCCACCCGGATGACCCCGCCCTCGGGGGAATGCTTGATGGCGTTGTCCAGAAGGTTGAGCCACACCTGGTCCAGGAGCGGCTCGTTCCCGTAAAACCGCAGGCGTGGCAGCTGAATGTCGAACTCCAGCCCCTTCGCCGACCACTTGCTCTCCAGCAGCAGCACCGCCCGGCGGAGCTGCTCGTCCAGACGGTACTCCGCCCGGTGGAGGACGGTCTCCTGGTTTTCCAGCTTGGACAGGGCCAGCACGTTGCTGGACAGGTCGCTGAGCCGCCGGGAGTTGGCGATGATCTTGTCCAGATAGTAGTCCCGCCGCTCCGGGGAGAGATTTTTGTCCTGGAGCAGGGTGGCGTAGCCCTCAATGGCGGCGATGGGGGTCTTGAACTCGTGGGAGACATTGACCACGAAATCGCTGCGCAGGGTCTCGATGTGGGACAGGTCGTAGACCATGGCGTTGAACCGCTCCGAGGTCTCCTGTATCTCGTTGATCCTGCTGTCTGTGGGCACCCGCACGGAAAAATCTCCCTGGGAGAGCCGGTCAAAGGCGTGGGAGATGCTCCGGACCGGGCGGATGATGAACCGCCCCACCAGCAGGGTGATGGAGGTGCCAATGAAAATGCTGATGGGGATGATGATCAGAAAGGGGAGATGGAGGTCGGCGGGGTCGATGGACACCACCTGGAAGCGATAGAGAAGATACCAGTGCAGCAGCATGAGCAGCACGCCCACCAGAATGGTCCCAAAGACACAGCCGGTCAGGCAGACCCACAGCTGCCCAGAGAATGGTTTTTTACGATTCATCCGTACATTTCACCGCCTTATATCCCAGACCCCGGACGGTCACGATCTCGAAGTCCCTGCAGTCGGAAAACCGCTCCCGCAGCCGGTTGATGTGGGTGTTGACCGTGCGCTCGTCCGACTCGGAGAACATCCCCCAGATCTCGTCCATCAGCTGCTGCCGGGTGAAAATTTTGCCCGGATAGGACAGCAGCTTGTAGAGCAGGTAGAACTCCTTCTGAGGCAGGGTGGTCACCTTCCCGTTGCGGGTCACGGACAGGGCGTCATAGTCCAGGACCGTGTCTCCCACCACGATTTTTTTCTCGCTGGAGATTCTCGCCCGGCGGAGCAGGGCCTCCACCCGGAGCACCAGCTCCCGGACGTTGATGGGCTTGACCATATAGTCGTCCGTGCCCGACCGGAACCCCCGCTGCATATCCTCAAACTGGTCCTTTGCCGTGACCATCAGGATGGGGAGATCGTACCCCGCCTCCCGGAGAGAACGGGTCAGCTCGTAGCCGTCCATGCGGGGCATCATAATGTCTGCCACGATCAGGTCGATGTACTCCCGCTCCATCACCTCCAGAGCCTCCGCCCCGTCGGCGGCGGGAACGGACTGATAGCCGCTCTCGTCCAGCACAGTGCAGAACAGCTCCCGCATATCCGGGTTGTCCTCTACCACCAGAATGTGAAACATACCGACGCGCCTCCCTGTCGCCCTCCGCTCCTGCCGGAGGGGTGCTGTCTTGTATATATTATATTATAGCATGGAAACGACACGCGGAGATAAACAAATCCGGAAAAGTGAGGAACGACTGTTTACACTTCGTTCATTTTTCCTTGTTTCAAAGTTTATCTTGGTATGCTAGAATACGCCGAAACTGAAATAAAGGAGAAACAGCTATGCTCCAATTAAAGGGTATCAACAAGACGTACCGGACCGGGGACCTGGTACAGACCGCCCTGAACGACGTCAGCCTGAACCTCCGGGACAACGAATTTGTGGCCATTCTCGGCCCCAGCGGGTCGGGCAAGACCACCCTGCTGAACATCATCGGCGGCCTGGACCGGTACGACAGCGGTGACCTGATTATCAACGGCATCTCCACGAAGAAGTACACCGACCGGGACTGGGACTCCTACCGGAACCACACCATCGGCTTCGTGTTCCAGAGCTATAACCTCATCCCCCATCAGACCATCCTGGCCAACGTAGAGCTGGCCCTGACCATCTCCGGCGTCTCCAAGTCCGAGCGGAGAAAGCGGGCGGTGGAGGCGCTGAAAAAGGTGGGGCTGGGGGACCAGATCCACAAGAAGCCCAACCAGATGTCCGGCGGACAGATGCAGCGTGTGGCACTGGCCCGGGCACTCATCAACAACCCGGACATCCTCCTGGCCGACGAGCCCACCGGCGCTCTGGACTCGGACACCAGTATCCAGGTCATGGAGCTGCTGAAGGAGGTGGCGAAGGACCGGCTGGTGGTCATGGTGACCCACAACCCGGAGCTGGCGGAGAAATACGCCACCCGTATCGTCCGTCTCCGGGACGGAAAAATTCAGAGCGACACCGCCCCATATGTTGTGGATGCTGCGGCGACGGTCCCCCCTGTCCACAAAAACATGGGGAAGTCCTCCATGTCCTTTTTCACCTCTCTGGCCCTGTCCTTCAACAACCTGGGCACAAAAAGGGCCCGAACGCTGCTGACCGCCTTTGCCGGCTCCATCGGCATTATCGGTATCGCCCTGATTTTGGCCATCTCCACCGGCGTCAACGACTATATCGGCTCTATTGAGGAGGAGACGCTGTCGGAATATCCCGTCCAGGTGACGACCAGCGCTATAGACCTCTCTTCCATGATGGAGGTCGGCACCGGCCTCGGCTCCAGTATTACGGAGGAGAACGACACGGACACCATCACCGTCACCGAACTGGTTACCAGCCTGGTTCCCATCATGGGGAGCAACAATCTGCCCCCGCTGAAGGAGTACCTGGAGAGCGGAGAGAGTGACATCTGGGACTACGTCAAGGCCATCGAGTACATCTATGGCGTAGAGCCTCAGATTTATTCGCTGGAGGACGACGAGTACCGCCAGGTACACCCGGACACCACCATCACCTCCCTTATGGGGATGGGCTCCACCATCATGTCCAGCACCATGATGGCCTCCATGACCGGCGTGAATGTGTTCTATCAGATGCCGGAGAACGAGAACCTGTATATCGACCAGTACGACGTTCTGGCGGGGCGCTGGCCGGAGAACTACGACGAGTGCGTCCTGGTGCTCTCCTCCAATGGGAGCATCAGCGACATCGTGATGTACACTCTGGGCCTGGCGGACTACTCCATTCTGGAGGATTTGCTGGATCAGTTTGTCAATGGCGAGAATGCCGTCGTCACAGAGGAATATGACTCCTTCACCTATGACGAGGTGCTGGGGCTGACCTTTAAGCTGGTCAGCGCCGCGGACTACTACCAGTACGACAGCGAATACGAGCTGTGGGTGGACAAGACGGACGACGATGACTATATGATGAACCTGGTGACCAACGGAGAGGACCTGACCATCGTGGGCATCGTCCAGCCCGCAGAGGACGCCGTCAGCACCGCCCTGTCCTCCGGCATCAACTACCTCCCCTCTCTGGTCACTCACGTCTCCGAGCTGGCGGAGAAGAGCGAGATCGTCCAGGCCCAGATGGCCGACCCGGATACCGACGTGCTCACCGGTGAGCCCTTCGGGGAGGACAGCGACGCCGACTTTGACCTGGAGAGCCTGTTCAACATCGACACGGACGCCCTTCAGGACGCTTTTGACATCAGCAGCCTGACCGATTCCCTGTCCGACTCCCTGGACCTGTCCGACGCCTTTGACCTGGATGCGGATTCGCTGGACCTGTCCAGCGTAGTGGACTTCAGCGACATGGACCTGAACCTGGACCTCACCGGCATGGACCTTTCCAGCATCGACATGAGCAGCATCGACCTGTCCGGGATGGATCTGGATTTTGACCTGGATCTGAGCAGCATCGACCTGTCCAGCATTGACCTGTCCAGCATTGACCTCTCCCAGCTGGGGGAGATCGACATGAGCAGCCTGATGAGCGGAGTGTCTATCAACGTCTCCGCCGAGTCCGTGGCGGCTCTGGCCTCCAGCATCCTGTCTGGTTACGCAGACTACGCCGAGGCCAACAACCTGACGACCTATTCTGATCTGTCCGAGGACTTCTCCTCCTATCTGACCAGCGGTGAAGCAAGGAACACTCTCACTGAGCTGCTCACTGAAATCATGGAGGAAAACGGCACAGTCGAAATTAGCAGAGAAGGCTTGGAGGATATGCTCAGCAGCATCGTCTCCGACTATGAGAGCTATGTGGCGGAGCAGATGGGCTCCGGCGACAGCGAGGATGAGGACGGCGACGAGACGGTCTCCGTCTCCACAGCGGACTATCTGGCTACCGGCCGGGCCCAGGACATCTTTGACGCCTGGGCGGAGAGCCACATCACCGTCAGCGACATCGACATCACCGACGATCAGATGGAGGGGATCGCCTCTGCCCTGGCGGAGGGGTATGCGAGTTATGCGGAGGAGAACAACCTGACCACCGTGGAGAGTGTCCAGGAGGGCTTCTCGGAATACCTGGCCTCGGACGAAGCCACGGCGACCATGTCCGCCGGGCTCATGAGCATGCTGGACCTCTCCGGTCTGGAGAGTCAGATGACCGCCATCGTCCAGAGCTATACCCAGTCGGTCATGTCCGCCTATACGGAAGCGCTTACCGAAGCGGTCATGTCCGCTATGGAGAGCCAGATGACCTCCCTCGAGACCCAGATGACCGCCGCCATGGCCGCTCAGATGACCGCCGTACAGGAGCAGATTACCTCCGCCATTACAGAACAGATGGCCGGTCTGGAGAGCCAGCTCACCTCTGCTCTGTCCTCCACCATGGAGTCCGTCATGAGTGAGATCGTGGACCAGCTCTCCGACAGCATGGAGACTGCCATGAACGACATGATGGATGAGTTGGCGGACAGCATGGAGGATGCCCTGCAGATCGACGAGGACGCCTTGGCAGACGCCTTCGAGTTCAACCTGGACAGCGACGAGTTGATGGAGATCATGATCTCTCTGAGCTCCTCCGGTTCGACCTCCTATGAGAGCACTCTGGAGAGCCTGGGCTATTTGGACGAGAACGGTCTCGAGGAGATCGACCTCTACCCCAAGGACTTTGACAGCAAGGACGAGGTCCTGGCCATCCTGGACAACTACAACGAGATGAAGCGGGCAGCGGGCGATGAGGACGACGTGATCACCTACACGGATACCGTGGGCACGATGATGTCCTCCGTCACCACCATTATGGACGTCATCTCCTATGTGCTCATCGCCTTTGTGTCCATCTCCCTCATCGTCTCCTCCATTATGATCGGTGTCATCACCTATATCTCCGTGCTGGAGCGCACCAGAGAGATCGGCATCCTCCGTGCTATCGGCGCCTCCAAGGGGAACATCTCCCAGATCTTCAACGCAGAGACCCTTATCATCGGCCTGTGCGCCGGACTGTTGGGCGTGGGGCTATCGGAGCTGCTGCTTATCCCCATCAACGCAGCGGTCCACTCGGTAGCGGGCTCCACCGACATCAATGCCGTCCTGACCTTCTCCAATGCGGCCATTCTGGTGGCCCTGAGCATGGTCCTGACCTTCATCGGCGGACTGATCCCCTCGGGACAGGCGGCGAAGAAGGACCCGGTGACAGCCCTGCGGACGGAATAAGCGCGCCGGATACAGAAAAACAGCAACAGACAAACAGACAGGCAGGAGACCGGTATATTCCGGCCTCCTGCCTGTTTCCCGTTTGATGCCGCCCGGAGGACTGCTGAACAGGCGCCGAGGTGTTCCCGGCCCTATGCAAGCTGTGACGTGATCACCTGAATCGTTCCGGTGGCATAGACGACGACCGAGATCAGGACCGTGGTGTTATAATAGAACACCTGCGTCAGTTCATAGGCCTCTGTGCCGCTGAAATTCCCGGAGGCAGCGTACCCCGTCATAGTGATCGGAATGACAGTACTGCCTGCGGGCCAGGTTCTCCCCCTGCCGCCCCAGCAGCAGGGCAATACCCGCCTTTGTCACATTGTAGGTTATCATGTCTCGCCTCCGTCCATAAACGGGTCGTCAATGGCGGCCCCGGCCAGGATAAGCACCACGGCCAGGACATACGCCACTACACGCAGTACGGCCTCTGTCAGCCGCTTCACCCGTCTACCTCCGGCAGACCGGCCACGCTGGTCAGCAGGGACAGGATACCCGCCAGCAGAGCGGCGCTGCCCACCGCCAGCCAGTCCACGTCCCCCATCACGGCAGATGTGCCGATGGCGGCAACCGCCGTCTGCGCGATCGTCTTGACGGCCCGCACGCCCGCCGCCCTGAGCCATGCACTGTTGGTGATTCTCTCGATAATGGTGTTCATACTTAGCACTTTCCTTTCTGATTTTACCTCCCCTGAAAGGGGAGGGGGACCGGCGTAAGCCGGTGGAGGGGTGCAGCACGCACTCCCGACTTGTAGAAATTCCCGGCGAATCCGCAAAATGATTTCACTTCTTCGCCTGCTCCAAATCCTCAATCCGATGGTTTGCAACCTTGATCTGCTCATCCATCACGGCTTCATGCTGCTCCAGCTTGTACGTCCGCTCGATGACCTCATTGTGTTTGCCCACCTTTTTCTCCAGTTCCTCCAGCCGATAGGTGATGAGGGCCGTGGTCTTGTCCGCCTGTTTCCGCTGGGCAGCCTGCTGGAAGGCGTTGTTGATCATACAGACAGCCAGCGCCACAATCCCGGAGATGAGGCTTGCGATAATCGTCTCACTCATTCGCCTCACCCTCCCGTTTGGCCTTTGCCGCCTCCTGTGCCTTTTCCTGCTCGATGGCCTGTTGCTCCAGCTGTACCACCTGTAGCCGGGTGATGTCCAGGCAGAGCCGGACATTGGTGGGCGGCAGCTTGCTCTCGTTGATGAGCCTGGTCAGCCTGTCCAGAAATTCATTGGTTGCACCGTTGATACCCATCCGTTATGCCTCACTTTCTGTCGTTTCCGTGTATACCTTCCATAAATCGTCGGTGCCGAGCGCCCCCGGCTCCCAGACGTTCTGGCCCTTGTAGGTGCTGACCCACAGCGTCCCGTTGTGGGTGACGATGGCCCCGTACTGGTAGTTGTCGCTCACCCCATCCCAGCTCGTCCATTCAGGATAGGTAGAGCTGCTGCCGCCCTGCAAGGCAGCCACCGCCTCCTCCAGAGCTGTCACCCGGGCGGCCAGCTTTCCTACCGTCGTCTCCAGCTCCGGCTTCTCCTGATCGGTGGAGATGTTTTCCACCGCCAGCGCCAGCAGCTCCGTCCGCTGTTCGTCTGTCAGCTGGCTCTCTGCCCAAAAGACGTTGATCTTGTTGGTGATGTCGGCCAGGGTGTAGTCCCCGGCGGTGATGATCTGCCATAAATTATCGTACATAGCGTGTCCTCCTTAGCTGTACATGGCGATCCAGTTGAATACAACCGTCCCGCCTGCGGTGGAAATCGTGTAATAAATCGTAAATCCGGTGCTGGACTTGCTGTAGACCCTGGCGGTGATGGTCGTGGTCGAGGAATGCTGGGGCGACACCACCACCGTAGGCGTGCCGGGAAAGGCAGTGGAGAAGGTCACCTCCAGGGTGCCGCTGGTGGCAGTCGTGGTCAGAGTCGCGCCGCCCCGCAGAATTCGCGGCACCGTGTATCCGTAGGTGGACAGGGACCCGGAAAACGCCCCGTTGCCGGTGACGGAGAACGAGTTGTTTAAGGACAGCCCGCTGCTGCTGGCAATCAGCCGGATGGGGTTGCTGGTCGTACCGTTGGGAAAGAAATAGATATTAGGACTTCCGGAGGACTTTTGGATAATGTTCCCCCCGCTTTCCAGCTGTACGCCCGGCGCGCCGTCATTATAGACGGCCGTTGTACCGGCGACTACCTTGCTGTTCCCGATGATGTTGCCTGCGGCAGTGAGGGTGCTGCCCAGGGAAACTGCCCCTGCGACCCCCAGCGTGCCATTTACATAACAACTCTCTGCGCCATAAATAGAATAGACCGCGCTCTCCGTCCCGGTGTACCGGACGGCCAGACCGTCATATCTGCCGCCCAGATAAAACAGGATGGTGCTGCCCGTCTCAACATTGGAAGAGCCCCACAGCGCGCCATAGCTGATATTGATCTCTCCGTCGTCTGACGTAGACGTAAGGGAGCTGCCCGTGATGGTCGTGCCGGTAATAGAGCCGCCCACCAGCGCAGCGCCGGTGATGGTCCCCGTGGCGGTGATGTCCTGGGCGAACAGATCGGTGACGTTGATGCGGTCGGCGGTCACGGAATTTGCCACCAGCACCGAGCCGTCGATGGCGGTCTGATACTGCTCCTCCGTCAGCTGCTCAGAGGTCAGCCCGCCCACCGTGGCGTTGATCTCATAGATCAGCCCGTCCGCCCCGGTGAGAATCAGCTTGTCCGCCGTCAGGGTGTTTGCCTGGATCACGTCTCCCACGATGGTCACGCCGGTCAGGTACTTGGTGGCGTTGATCTCCACGCCGGAGAGAGTGTCGGTGACGATGCCGCCCCGGACCAGCAGCTCCTGAAGATAGGCCTTGTCCGCAAACAGGCTCTTAAAGCTGGCCATGTCCGCCGTATACCGCTCCAGGGCGGTGGTGGTGGGACCCTTGTAGCTGGTGGAGCTGTCCGTCTCCGCGCTCCCGTAGGCGGTGAGCTTCGTCTGAAAGCCTCCGTCATAGGTGTGCTCCACATTCATGACCGGGAAGGTGTAGGAAGCCCCGGCCAGGTCGGTGACGGTGACGATGTCTCCCGGCTCCAGCCGCAGGTCCCCCGCCACAGTGACCTCTCCCGGCCGGTAGGTGAAGCCCTCCAGCCCGGCCCACACGGCCTCCAGCGCCTCCTCCGTCATATAGGGGTCGGTGAGGGAGATGCCGCTGCCCCCCGTCCCGGCGGAGAGCCGGTCGTCCTCTCCGGAGCCGGTGACTTCCGTCAGGCTGGACAGGACATAGTCATAGTCCTTCCGGGTGAAACCGCCGCTGTAGTAATCCTCCGGGCCGATAGCCGCCTCCACGGCAGAGAACCACCGGAGCATCAGCCTCCCCTCCCGGTCAAACAGAGCGTTGCACCCCAGCAGGGCCGCCATATACCCCGCCATCTCCCGGCAGGTGTACCCGGAGGACACCCCGCTGACTGTCTGATCAGTCAGCCCGGACACATCCCCCAGCTCCACCCCGGCCTGATTGCAGATGTCCGCCAGCACCCCCAGGGAGGTGTCAGGCGCCGGTTCGGACGGATAGTAGCCCGCCTCCATGGCCCAGATCATGGCGTCGGAGGCCGTGACCTTCACCGTCCCCTCTCCCGTCTCCGGCGTCTCAAAGCGGAACTGGCCAAGGCTGAGCCACGCGCCCTCGATCTCCACCTCCGGGGTGACATACGCCCCCTCCAGCGCCGGCAGCCCGTCCCCAGCCAGAGACACCGTCAGGTAAGCCGCCACTGTGCTCCCCAGGCTGGGCCCGGAGGGGTCGGAGCTGCACCCGGCGGTCAGGGTGAGCCGGGTAATCTCCTCCTCCAGACAGACGCCGCTGTCCAGCCGCAGCCGGAGCGGGACCCGGTCCTGGCTCTCGTACGCAAATTCTGAAAGCAATTCGCCTCCCTCCTTTCACCCGCATTGTAGCGTAAATGGCCGCCCGCCGAAATGCAAGAAAGGAGATTGACCGGCAAAATGGGCAGAAAAATACCGTAGATTTGCGAATTTCCGCAAATCTACGGTATCAATTAGACTGAAGGCAGGGGAGAGGCTCAGACCCGCTTCAGAGCGTGGGCTACGGCCTTTCCGACGCCGCCGCCCACGATGGCCCCGGTGATCCACTCCACCAGGCCCTGGACGCCCACGGACAGGACGACGAACATGATCGGGCCGGTAGCGCCCAGAGTGCTGACCAGGCCCTGGACATAGTCACAGGAGTAGAAGAACCAGACGATGTATCCCATAAACAGCAGGGTGTTGAGCAGGGGACAGAGAAGCCCGGTGGCGAAGTAGCAGACCGTATCCGTCTTGTCGATTTTCTTCAGTCCCCGGAAGATCCAGCCAGTGAGCGCCCCCACCAGCGTCCGGGTGCCCACGCACAGAATGAAGGTGGAGATGGGGCTGAGCTGGAAAAATGCCCCGGTCATGAGGGAGGCCCCGGTGATGGCGTCATAGAAGCTGGTGAAGCCAAAGACCATGCCCAAAATCGCCCCTGCCAGCGGTCCGGAGATCATGGCGCCGATGGCGATGGGGATCATGGTGAAGGTCATCACCAGGGGACCTACCGGGATGCTGGCCAGGCCGGTGAGCTTCATCACCAGGATAATGGCGATGAGCAGGGCTACCTCGGTCAGATAGCGCACCTTGTCGTTGCTGTTTTTCATGATAGTTACCTCCTGCTGCCGTTCCGCCCTTCGTCGGATACAGCGCAATATGATGTGCCGCAGCTGTTGTTTTTCAGGCGTCGCCGCATAAATCGGCAAGAGCAGCTGGCGAGAAATTTTGTGTCAGAAAAAGGTGCAAAAGCGCAGACGTACAGGATGTACGTTAAGCTTTTGCTAACGCATTTCTGGCGCAAAATAGCTGCCAGATGCCGTAGACGCATTTATGCGGTGATGCCTAGACTTCTGCCGTCCGCACAGGGTACAGCGAAGCAATTACAACAGCATTGGCCGCCGGGCAAGCCCGACGGCCATCATTATAGTTCGGATGAGGAAAAATTGCAACTGTATTTTTGCGGCAGTCCGCCCCTCACAAAATCCGGTCTGTCACCGGCGGCTCCATGCGCAGATCGTCAAAATAGTGGTACAGGGGCAGCAGCAGCTCCCACCCCTCCGCCACGGCGTCCGCCAGCTCCGGCGAACAGAACAGCTCGTCCGGGGGGCACTCCCGGATAAAGCTGAGAGATTTCCGGTTGTACCAGCCGTCCAGCAGGGGGAGAGATACTGCCCTTGGGCCGCTTGTACGACTGCCCCTCCAGGACAAAGGTGTCCTGCCGCTCAAAGTCCCGGACCAGCGCCTCCAGCACCTCCGGCTCCCGGCGGATGCGGCGGCGGTAGGCCTCCATGTCGGCGGGCGTCCCCCAGTAGCCCAGGCCGTAGCCGTAGCCCTGGCGGGAGACCTCGAACCAGAGAGAGGGGATGTCGTGCCAGTTTTCGTCCCGGTCGTGGGGCCGCTCCAGGGAGAGCCAGAGATGGTCCTTATACGGCCCGCCCCCGTGAAGCCGCCGGGCGTCCCGGTAGATGCGGGTGACGTGGAGATTGACCAAAAGTCCCGGATTCTGCTCCAGTATCCGGTCGTACACCGTCCGCCCCAGCTCCTGCATGGGCTGATAGAGATGGGTCAGATACTCCTCCTTGTGAGCGTTGAACCAGCTCCGCTCGTTGTTCAGCGCGATCCCCCAGAGAAACTGGATGGTCTCGTCGGAAAAGCCTTGAAACATATGTGATACGCTCCTGTCTGAAAATGGGGCCAGGGACGGAGAAGCTCCGCCCCTGGGAAACTGTGGCTGTTGGCTGGCTTAATCCCCGGTGGCAATGACCTTGTTCCGGGCCTTGTAATAGCTGTAGGCCTCCTCCGTGGAGGAGATGAGGTTGCCGTTCCCGTCATATAGCTCCCGGTAGGTCTGCACTTTGTAGCCAGTGTAGGGGGTGGTGATGACCTTGCTCTGCCCGGAGGACAGGCTGCTGTCGGTGGTGTAGGTGGTAGAATAGGGGATGGTCTCCAGGGTCTTGCTGACAATCTTCACCGTGATGTCGTCCGTCTTGGTGCCGTAAATGCTCACCGTCAGCTTGCCGCCGGAGTAGCTGGTGACGATCTTGATGGGATAGTCGGTGTTGTTGGCAAACGCAAACTCCGGCCCGCCCCAGGAGACGGTGGCGTCCAGACCCAGGCCGATGTAGCTGGAGGCGTAGGTGTGGTTGGTCCGGGTGACGATCTCCAGGTTGGCGTAGAGGCAGGCGGCGTACAGGGTGGAGGAGGTCTGGCAGATACCGCCTCCCACCTCCTGGACGGTCTCGCCGTTGTTATAGGCGGGGGCCGCGGAGAACCCCCGGGCGGTGGTGCGCTGTCCCACCGTGTCGTTATAGGTGAAGATCTCCCCCGGCAGCAGGATGGTGCCGTCGCAGAACTGGGCGGAGAGCTTCACATTGCTCACCCGGCCGGAGGAGCCGGAGACGGTGGTGGTATAGCTTCCCAGCACGTCGGCGAACAGATGCTCCTCCAGAAATGCCGTGGTGACGTCCGGCTCGGTGTAGACCAGCTCCACCGTCGCCTGGCTGCCCGCCTCGGCGTCCGCCAGGGCCTGGGTGGCGGCGTCCACGTCGAAGGACACCCCGTCGGTGGAGGGGACGATGGCATAGTCGTTGTCCGGGTCCAGAGTGGCGCTGACCGGTTCCACGTAAATCTGGTCATAGATGGCCTGGATGTCCAGCTCGGCGATCTCGCTGGAGAGGGTGGCGCAGTCCACCGTATGCTCCTCCGGCCAGCTGCCGGAGTTGACCAGGCTGGCCACCTGGTCGGTCAGGGTGTCCACGTCCGCCGTCACCCCGGCGCTGCCCTTGGTGATGACGACGCAGTCGTCCTCAATGGTGTAGGTGGTCTCCACGGCGGTGTCCACCGCCTCAATGCCGGTGGCCTGGATGAGGGCCTTCAGCGTCTCCGTGTCGGTGAGGGTGGGGGAGACGGTGACGGCCTGTGCCTCGGCGTTCCCCAGCTCCACCTGGAGCCACTCCCAGCCCCGGGTGAGGAAGTCCCCGTGTCCCGGCTCCATGGCCTCGTCCAGGGCGTCGCTGTAATCCCAGGTCAGAAGGTTCTGCTCCCCGTCCCAGACAGTGACGCTGTAGGTCTCCCCCGCCAGGAGGATGTCCACCGTCTGCCCCTGATAGACGTTCGCCAGGGCCTCATCCACGGCGGAGGCGGCCTCCTCCCGGGTCATGCCCTGGACATCCACCCCCTGGATGGTCACGTCGCCGATGATGGTGTCCTGGTCCACCTGCATACACAGGTAGAGGTAGACGGCGAACACCAGGGCGATGAGGAGAAAAATCAGAATCAGCGCCGCCCGGAGGCCGGTGTGCTTTTTCCTCTTTGGTTCGGCTTTTTTCGCCCGACTGGGCGCAGTCTTTGTCTTGCTTGCCATCATATGCCTCCCGGGCCAGACCGTCCTGCCCGGGGCAGACGGTGTATTTTGCCGCTGTTTTTGCTGTCCTACTCAGTATAGCGAATCCGGGGCGAAAATTCAAGGCCGATACCGCACCTGGAACCTTGCAAATTCTGAATTCTGTTGGTATAATATCGTCAGTGAAAAAACGCAGTCCGTTCGCCCGGCTGTGCGATGGTTCGAAATGCGCTCAGGGGTAGTTTACCGACTCTGAGGGCAGATGAACCATTGTAAGATATTCAGAAACAGGAAACGCTCGCCGCTTCCTGTTTGCTCTGTGTGCGGACGGCGTTTCAAAAACAAAATATGCCCTGGAGGGAAAGCACTATGCGCTACTTTATCGGAATAGACATTGGCGGAACCAACATTGCCGTGGGCGTTGCGGATGAAGAGAAAAATATGCTGAAAAAGCTCAGCGTCCCCACCGGGGCGGACCGGAAGGCGGAGGCGCTGATCGACGACATGGTGGCCTCCGTCCGGGCGGTGCTGGAGCTGGCGGGGATGACCCTGGCGGACATCACCTCCATCGGCATCGGCGTGCCCGGTGCGGTGACGCAGGACGGCAACGTGATCCAGGCGGTGAACCTGGGCTGGAAGAACCTGCCCCTGCAGGAGATCATGTCCTCCCGGCTGGGCCTGCCCGTCTACCTGGGCAACGACGCCGACTGCGCCGCCCTGGGCGAGGTGGTGGCCGGCAGCGGGTCCAACTGCAACAGCGCCCTGATGATCACCCTGGGCACCGGCATCGGCGGCGGCTTCATCGTCAACGGCAAAATTTTCAGCGGCTGCACCGGTCAGGGCACCGAGCCGGGTCACTTCACCTTCTGCTACGGCGGGGAGCTGTGCGGCTGCGGCAAGCGGGGCTGCTTTGAGGCGTACACCTCCGCTACCGCTCTCATCCGTCAGACCCGCCGGGCCATGGAGAAGAACCCCGACTCCAAAATGTGGGCCCTGGTGGACGGAGACATCGACAAGGTCAACGGCAAGGTCCCCTTCGACGCCGCCAAGCGGGACGACGGCACCGCCCGGGCGGTGGTGGCCCAGTACATCGACTACCTGGCCATGGGCATTGCGGGCATCGTGGACACCTTCCGGCCGGAGCTGATCATTATGGGCGGCGGCATCTGCAACCAGGGAGATTATCTCATGATCCCCCTCAACGAGGGCATCCGGAAATACTCCTTCGCCGCAGACGAGTTCCCGCCCCCTCCCGCCGTCCGGGCCACCCTGGGCAACGACGCCGGCATCATCGGCGCAGCGGCCCTCCAGATGTCCATGGAAAAGAAGTAAAAAGTGGGTTCTGACAAAATGACCCTGTCACAGACAGGGCCATTTTGCTGTTACGGCCCGTTTCTCCCTTGCGAAACGGGTAAAATCATACTATAATAACCCTGTCACAGAATCAGTGTATTCCACACGGAAAGGAATTGAGGATAGATGAAGAGAAAGATCCTGCTGGGCGGCGCCTGGCCCTATGCCAATTACTCCCTCCATGTGGGCCATCTGGCGGCCCTGCTCCCCGGGGACATCCTGGCCCGGTATTTCCGGCAGCACGGGGACGAGGTGATCTACGTCTCCGGCTCCGACACCCACGGCACCCCCATCACCCAGCGGGCCAGAAAGGAGGGCACCACTCCCTCCGCCATCGCCCACAAGTATCACGAGGAGTTCGTCAAGGCGTTTGAGGCCATGGACTTCTCTTATGACCTGTACACCGCCACCTTCACGGACTACCACGAGGAGCACGTCCGTCAGATGCTGGTGGACATCTACAACAACGGCTACCTCTATGAGAAGGAAAAGCAGCAGGACTACTGCGAGACCTGCGGCAAGTTCCTGGCCGACCGGGAGATCACCGGTCTGTGTCCGGTGTGTGGCAAGCCCGCCAAGGGCGACCAGTGCGACCACTGCCTGACCTCCTTCGACCCGGAGGATTTGAAGGATAAGCACTGCATCACCTGCGGCAATCCCACCGTTCAGCGGCCCAACCATGAGATGGTGTTCGCCCTGTCCCGGTTCCAGAACAAGCTGGAGGACTACTACAAGAAGAACAGCCCCGTCTGGCGCACCAATGCGGTCAACGAGACGAAGAAGTATCTGGAGCAGGGCCTCCCCGACCGGGACGCCACCCGGAACCTGGAGTGGGGCGTCAAGGTCCCCTTCGAGGGCTATGAGGACAAGCGCATCTACGTCTGGTTTGAGGCAGTGATGGGCTATCTCACCGCCGGGAGAAAGGTGGCTGAGGAGCGGGGCATTGATTTTGACGAGTTCATGAAGGACAGCGACGACCTCATCACCTACTATATCCACGGCAAGGACAACATCCCCTTCCACACGGTCATCTTCCCCGCCCTGATCATGGCCCTGGAGAAGGGCTGGCAGTGCCCGAAGATGGTCGTCTCCAGCGAGTATGTCAAGCTGGGGGAGGACAAGATGTCCAAGAGCAAGGGCAACCTGGTGACCATCCAGGAACTGGCCGACCAGTTTGACCCGGACAGCATCCGTTTCTTCTTCACGGTGAACAACCCGGAGCGCCGGGACATCAGCTACAGCGAGGACGAGCTCATCGCCGCCCACAACAAGTTCCTCTGCGGGGCCTTCGGCAACTTCGTCAACCGGAACGTCTCCTTCCTGAAGAAAAAGTTCAAGGGTGTCGTCCCCGCCGGAACGGTGGACCCGGAGATCGAGGCCCAGACCCAGCGGATGTACGACGAGATCGGCGCACATCTGGAGGCGGGGGAGCTGCGGGCCGCCGCCGAGCAGATGCTCCAGTATATCCAGGACGCCAACAAATACTATGACGCCCAGGCCCCCTGGACCCAGGTCAAGGCGGAGGACAAGACCGCCTTCAACAACACCACCGCCACCTGCATGTATATCATCGCCAACATGTCCAACCTTCTCAACCCGGTACTGACCCGGGGCTGTGCCAAGCTCCGCGCCATGCTGGAGCTGCCGGAGACCCCCACCTGGAGCCCCATCAACATCAAAGAGGGCCTGGTGCTGGGCGACTGCCCCATCCTGTATCAGCGGCTGGAAGTGAAGGAGAGCTGAGCGCACAACCGCACGACCTCAACGTCCCCCGTTTTTGCCAGTCAAAAACGGGGGCTTTTGCTGGCACATGCTGTCACATAAGGAAAACAAAATCCTGTGACCCCGGAAGGGGGCCACAGGATTTTTTTCATTTGAAAGGGGAGAGGCCGCTTATTCCTCGATGAACAGATCGCCCTCGCCGTCCCCGTCGCCGGAGAGCGCGTTCTCAGCGACGGCGGAGACCGCGTCTGCCGGAACGGGCTGACGCTCCTCAGCGGCGGCATTCTCCGGCTTGTCGTCGGAGTCGTCGTCGGAGATGGGGTCCTCCACCCGGAACTCGTCCAGGCCGGTACCGGCGGGGATGAGCTTGCCGATGATGACGTTCTCCTTCAGGCCGCGGAGGTGGTCCACCTTGCCGTAGATGGCGGCCTCGGTGAGGACCTTGGTGGTCTCCTGGAAGGAGGCGGCGGACAGGAAGGAGTCGGTGGCCAGAGAGGCCTTGGTGATGCCCAGCAGCAGACGGGTGCTGGTGGGGAGCACCAAAGGAGTGCCGTCCTCATGGGTTTCACCGGCGTCGATCCGGGCCTGAACGGCGGCAACGGCGTCGTCAAAGGCGGTCAGGTTGATGGTGGAGCCGGAGAGCAGGTCGGAGTCGCCTGCCTCCTCCACACGCACCTTCCGCATCATCTGGCGGCAGATGACCTCGATGTGCTTGTCGTGGATGTCTACGCCCTGGCTGCGGTAGGGCTTGAGCACTTCCTTGACCAGATACTCGTGGAGGGCGTGGATGCCCCGGATGCGGAGCACGTCCTGGGGATAGAGGGCGCCGGGGACGAGCTGGAAGCCCTTCTCCACATAGTCTCCGTCCTTGACCAGGATCTGGGCGTGGGGCAGCATATAGCTGACCACAGCGCCGTCGTCGCCGGTGATGTCCACACTGGTGAGGGTGCCCTTGTTCACATTGCCTACCTTCACATGGCCGCTGATCTCTGCCAGCTGGGCCATCTTCTTGGGCCGCCGGGCCTCGAACAGCTCCTCCACACGGGGAAGACCCTGGGTGATGTCGCCTCCGGCCACGCCGCCGGTGTGGAAGGTACGCATGGTCAGCTGGGTGCCGGGCTCGCCGATGGACTGGGCGGCGATGATACCCACCGCCTCGCCGATGCCCACCCGCTCCTGGGTGGCCAGGTTCAGGCCGTAGCACTTGGAGCAGACGCCGCTGCGGGCCTGGCAGGTGAGCACGCTGCGGACCTTGACCTCGTGGATGCCGTGGGCCTCCAGGGTCTTGGCGTCCGCCTCCATGAGGATGGTCTCGGTGTCGAACAGCACCTCGCCGGTCTCCGGGTCGGTGATGGGCTCGCAGGCGTAGCGGCCGTTGATGCGCTCGCCAAAGGTCTCGATGACCTGGCCGTTTTCGGAGATTTCATAGACGCTGATGCCGTCGTCGGTCTGGCAGTCATCCTCCCGGACGATGACCTCCTGGGAGACGTCCACCAGACGGCGGGTCAGATAGCCGGAGTCAGCGGTCCGCAGAGCGGTGTCCGCCAGGCCCTTCCGGGCGCCACGGGAGGAGACGAAGTACTCCAGCACGGACAGGCCCTCACGATAGTTGGACTTGATGGGGATCTCGATGGTCTTACCGGCGGTGTTGGCCAGCAGGCCGCGCATACCGGCCAGCTGACGGATCTGGGCCTGGGAGCCACGGGCGCCGGAGTCCGCCATCATGAAGATGGGGTTGTACAGGTCCAGGTTGTCGGTCAGGGCCTTGGAGACGTCGGCAGTGGTCTTTTCCCACTCCTTGACCACCAGGCGATACCGCTCGTCGTTGGTCAGGAAGCCCCGGCGGTACTGGTTCTCGATCTTGACCACCAGCTTTTCCGTATCGGAGACCATCTGATACTTGACAGGGGGGATGGTCATGTCATAGATGGAGACGGTCAGGGAGCCCACGGAGGAGTAGTGGTAGCCCTGGGCCTTGATGTCATCCAGCATGGTGGCGGAGATGGCGAAGCCGTGCTTCTGGATGCAGGCCTTGATGAGCTTGCTCAGCAGCTTCTTGCCGCAGACCTCGTTGACCTCGGGGATGAGGGCGGTCTCCGGATTCGTCCGGTCCACCAGCCCCAGGTCCTGGGGCACCTTGGAGTTGAAGATCAGGCGTCCGGCGGTGGTGCGCACCATCCGGGTGATCTCCTGGCCGTTGCAGACGCCGGTGCGGCGGACCAAAATCGGCTCATGGAGGGTCAGGTCGTCGAAGTTCACCGGGTCGGACAGGTCGATGGTGCGCTCCCGCTCCTTGGGACGGCGGAGCATGGCCTCCTCATAGGCCAGCAGGGCCTCGTTGTCGTTGTAAAAGACCTTGTAGACCTCTACCGGCAGCTCGCCCTTTGCGGCGGCCTCGGCGGCCAGACCGGCCGTGGTGCGAATCCAGGGCTGATAACGGCTGGTGTCCGGGTCGCGGACCCAGACGGTGTCGTCGTACCGGACCTCGCCTGCGTCCAGTGCCCTGGCGGCGTCGGCAGCGGTCTCGTAGCTCCGGGCGGGGTTGTTGAGGGGGTCCTTCTCGTAGGTCAGGTAGTAGGAGCCCAGCACCATGTCCTGGGTGGGGACGGTGACGGGGCCGCCGTCCTGGGGCCGCAGGAGGTTGTTGGCGGAGAGCATCAGGATGCGGGCCTCTGCCTGGGCCTCGGCGGACAGGGGGACGTGGACGGCCATCTGGTCGCCGTCAAAGTCGGCGTTGAAGGGGGTGCAGACCAGGGGGTGGAGCTTGATGGCCCGGCCCTCTACCAGCACCGGCTCAAAGGCCTGGATAGACAGGCGGTGCAGGGTGGGAGCCCGGTTGAGCATGACCGGGTGGTCCTTGATGACGAAGTCCAGGGCATCCCAGACCTCCGGACGGCCCTTGTCCACCATCTTCTTGGCGGACTTGATGTTGTTGGCCACGCCGTCCTGCACCAGCTTCTTCATGATGAAGGGGCGGAACAGCTCCACCGCCATCTCCTTGGGCAGGCCGCACTGGTAAATCTTCAGCTCCGGGCCGACCACGATGACGGAACGGCCGGAGTAGTCCACACGCTTGCCCAGCAGATTCTGGCGGAACCGGCCCCGCTTGCCCTTGAGCATATCGGACAGGCTCTTGAGGGCCCGGTTGTTGGCGCCGGTGACGGCACGGCCACGGCGGCCGTTGTCGATCAGGGCGTCCACCGCCTCCTGGAGCATCCGCTTCTCGTTGCGGACGATGATGTCCGGGGCGTTGAGCTGCATCAGCCGCTTCAGGCGGTTGTTCCGGTTGATGACCCGGCGATACAGGTCGTTCAGGTCGCTGGTGGCGAAGCGTCCGCCGTCCAGCTGGACCATGGGACGGATGTCGGGGGGGATGACGGGGAGGGCGTCGATGATCATCCACTCGGGACGGTTGCCGGAGAGCCGGAAGGCGTCCACCACCTCCAGCCGCTTGACGATCCGGGCCTTCTTCTGGCCGGAGGCGTTTTTCAGCTGGTTGTGGAGATCGGCGGAGAGGGCCTCCAGGTCGATGTCCTGGAGCAGCTTCTTGATGGCCTCCGCGCCCATCCCAGCGTCGAAGTCATCCTCATACTTCTCCCGCATATCCCGGTATTCCTTTTCGGTCAGGATCTGGTTCTTGACCAGGGGGGTGAAGCCGGGGTCGGTGACGATATAGTTGACAAAGTACAGCACCTTCTCCAGGACGCGGGGGCTGATGTCCAGGATCAGGCCCATCCGGGAGGGGATACCCTTGAAATACCAGATGTGAGAGACAGGGGCGGCCAGCTCGATGTGGCCCATCCGCTCCCGGCGCACCTTGGAGCGGGTGACCTCCACGCCGCAGCGCTCGCAGATCTTACCCTTGTAACGGATCTTCTTATATTTTCCGCAGTGGCACTCCCAGTCCTTGGTGGGGCCAAAAATGCGCTCGCAGTACAGGCCGTCCCGCTCCGGCTTCAGGGTGCGGTAGTTGATGGTCTCCGGCTTTTTGACCTCGCCGTAGGACCATTCCCGAATCTGTTCCGGGGAGGCGATGGAAATTTTAATGGCGTCAAAATCAGGGCAGCTCATAGATAACGTCCTCCTCCTTATCAATCATCGTCCGGAGTACCGGCATCGTCCAGAAACAGCTCGCCCTCCTCGAAGGTGGGAGACTCGTCCTCGACGATGTTGCCCTCGGCGTCCATCTCGCCGGTGGTGTAGCCGTTGGCGGCAAACTCCTGCTCGTTCTGGGGGTAGTAATCGTCGTCAAAATCCTTGTCCCGGGTCACGTAGCCGTCATCGTCGTCGTCCAGGTCACGCAGATCGATGGTGTTGCCGTCCTTGTCCAGCACGCGCACGTCCAGACAGAGGGCCTGCAGCTCCTTCATCATGACCCGGAAGGACTCGGGCACGCCGGGCTTGGGGATGTTCTTGCCCTTGACGATGGCCTCGTAGGTGCTGACACGTCCGGTCACGTCGTCGGACTTGACGGTCAGGATCTCCTGGAGGGTGTAGGCAGCGCCATAGGCCTCCAGGGCCCAGACCTCCATCTCGCCGAACCGCTGGCCGCCGAACTGGGCCTTGCCACCCAGAGGCTGCTGGGTGACCAGGGAATAGGGGCCGGTGGAGCGGGCGTGGATCTTATCGTCCACCAGATGGTGGAGCTTGAGGAAGTAGACATAGCCCACAGTGACGGGGTTGTCGAACCGCTGACCGGTGCGGCCGTCATAGAGCCAGCTCTTGCCGTTCTCGTTGAGGCCGGCCTGGCGCAGCAGGGCCTGGATGTCCTGCTCGTTAGCGCCGTTGAAGATGGGGGTGGCCACCTTCCAGCCCAGGGTCTTGGCGGCGTAGCCCAGATGGACCTCCAGCACCTGACCGATGTTCATACGGGAGGGCACGCCCAGGGGGTTCAGGACGATGTCCAGGGGGGTGCCGTCAGGCAGGAAGGGCATATCCTCCACCGGCAGGATGCGGGAGACCACGCCCTTGTTGCCGTGGCGGCCTGCCATCTTGTCGCCTACGGAAATTTTACGCTTCTGGGCGATATACACCCGGACGCACTGGTTGACGCCGGGGCCCAGCTCGTCGCCGTTTTCACGGGTGAACACCTTCACGTCCACCACGATGCCGCTGGCGCCGTGGGGCAGCTTGAGGGAGGTGTCCCGGACCTCCCGGGCCTTCTCGCCGAAGATGGCCCGGAGCAGACGCTCCTCGGCGGTCAGGTCGGTCTCGCCCTTGGGAGTGACCTTGCCCACCAGGATGTCACCGGCGGTGACCTCTGCGCCCACGCGGATGATGCCCCGTTCGTCCAGATCCTTCAGGGGGTCGTCGCCCACGTTGGGGATGTCCCGGGTGATCTCCTCGGGGCCCAGCTCGGTCTCCCGGGCCTCCAGCTCGTGCTCCTCGATGTGGATGGAGGTGAACACGTCCTCCTTCACCATCCGCTCGGAGAGCAGCACGGCGTCCTCGTAGTTATAGCCCTCCCAGGTCATAAAGCCCATGAGGATGTTCCGGCCCAGGGCGATCTCACCGTTGCAGGTGGAGGGGCCGTCGGCCAGAGTCTCACGATACTTCACCCGCTGACCGGCGGAGACGATGGGCCGCTGGTTGATGCAGGTGGTGTGGTTGGAGCGCATGAACTTGGTCAGCTTGTAGTCCTTCCGCTCGCCGGAGTCGTAGCGGACGACGATATGGGTGGCGTCCACCCGCTCCACCACGCCGTCGCCCTCGGCGAGGACGCAGACCTCGGAGTCCTGACAGTTCTTGTACTCCTGACCGGTGGCCACGATGGGGGCCTCGGTGACCAGCAGGGGCACGGCCTGACGCTGCATGTTGGCGCCCATCAGGGCCCGGTTGGCGTCGTCGTTCTCCAGGAAGGGGATCATGGCGGTGGCCACGGAGACCATCATCTGGGGAGACACGTCCACATAGTCCACCATGGAGCGGTCTACGTCCAGAATGTCGTTCTGGTGACGGCAGGTGACACGCTTGTTGGCCAGGCAGCCGTTTTCGTCCAGAGGCTCGGTGGCGGGGGCGATGATATACTGGTCCTCCACGTCGGCGGTCATGTATTCCACCTCGTCCGTGACCCGGCAGGTGCCCTTCTCCACCTTGCGGTAGGGGGCCTCGATAAAGCCGTACCGGTTCACCCGGGCATAGGAGGCCAGATAGGAGATCAGGCCGATGTTGGGACCTTCCGGTGTCTCGATGGGGCACAGACGGCCATAGTGGCTGTAGTGCACGTCACGGACGTCGAAGGAGGCTCGCTCCCGGGAAAGACCGCCGGGGCCCAGGGCGGAGATACGCCGCTTGTGGGTCAGCTCTGCCAGAGGGTTGGTCTGGTCCATGAACTGGCTCAGGGGGGAGGAGCCGAAGAACTCCTTGATGGCGGCGGTGATGGGACGGATGTTGATCAGGGACTGGGGGGTGACGATGTCCTGATCCTGAATGGTCATCCGCTCCCGGATGACCCGCTCCATCCGGGTAAAGCCGATGCGGAACTGGTTCTGGAGCAGCTCGCCCACGCTGCGCAGACGGCGGTTGCCCAGGTGGTCGATGTCGTCCTTCTGACCCACGCCGTAGGCCAGGCAGTTGAGGTAGTTCACCGAGGCCAGGATGTCGTCCACGGTGATGTGCTTGGGCATGAGCAGGTCCAGGCTGTCCGCCACCGCCTGCTTCAGCTCCTCGCCGGAGTACTTGTCCAGCAGGTCGCGGAGGACAGAGACCCGCACCCGCTCGGTGACGCCCACCTCAGCGGGGTCGAAGTCCACAAAGGAGGACATGTCCACCACGTTGTTGGCGAACACCTTGACGACGGTGCCCTCCACGTCGATGAGGGCCTCGTTGACCCCCCGGGCGGCCAGAGCCTGGGCCTGCTCCCGGGTCAGGGTCACGCCGGCCTCGGCCAGCAGCTCTCCCGTCCAGGGGTCGGCAATGGGCGCGGCCAGGGTCTGCCCGGACAGACGGGGGGCGATGTCCAGCTTCTTGTTGAACTTGTAGCGGCCCACCTCGGACAGATCGTACCGACGGGGGTCGAACAGCAGAGCCTCCATCAGGCTCTCGCAGGAGTCCACCGTGGGGGGCTCGCCGGGACGCAACTTCCGGTAAATCTCCAGCATGGCGTCCTCGTAGGTCTTGCAGGGGTCCTTCTCCAGGGTGGTGACGATGCGGGGGTCCTCGCCAAAGACGGCCAGAATCTCCCCGTCGGTCTTGAGACCCACCGCCCGGAGCAGGCAGGTGATGGGGATTTTGCGGTTCTTGTCGATGCGGACATAGAACACGTTGTTCAGGTCGGTCTCATACTCCAGCCAGGCGCCCCGGTAGGGGATGACGGTGGTGGTGTAGATGACGTTGCCCGCCGTGTCCTCCTCCCGGCCGTAGTACATGCCGGGGGAGCGGACGATCTGGGAGACGATGACGCGCTCCGCGCCGTTGATGACAAAGGAGCCGCCCTGGGTCATCAGGGGGAAATCCCCCATATAGATCTCCTGCTCCTTGATCTCCCCCGTCTCCTTGTTGCGGAGACGGACCCGAACCTGCATGGGCTTGGAGTAGGTGGCGTCCCGGGCCTTGCACTCCTCCACGTCATATTTGGGGGGCTTATTCATGGAGAAGTCGATGAAGCTCAGCTCCAGATTGCCCGCATAGTCGGTGATGACGCCGACATCCTTAAATACCTGCTTCAGACCCACGTCGAAGAACCACTGATAGCTCTTTTTCTGGATCTCCAGCAGGTCGGGCATCTCGAGGATCTCGTCATGGCGAATAAAGCTCTTCCGCAGGGTGTTGCCGAAGTACACGTCTTTGACCATAGATGTTCTCACTCCCGTTACTTTGGTTAAGGCCAATACATTCCATCGGGACGCAGGTGCGATACGCCCGGCACGGTTGCCAAATTCCACCAAACAGCCCTTGCACCGCGGGGCGAACTGTGTTATCATGTACACAGTGGCAGAAAAGGCGAACAGGGGATATAAATCCACAATAGCAATTAATTGTATAACAAAGAGGCCCCAGTGTCAAGGGGTTATTTTCCATCTGAGCGGAGCTTTTTCGCTCGGATTTTTATTTTGTGAGGTGAGGGCCATGCGCTATCCCAATCTGACGGAGGGGGTCTTTCTGTCCCGGCCCAACCGGTTCGTGGCTCAGGTGCTGCTGGAGGGCCGGGAGGAGACGGTCCATGTGAAAAATACCGGCCGCTGCCGGGAGCTGCTGGTGCCCGGGGCCAGGGTGTGCCTGGTGAAGTCGGACAATCCCGGGCGCAGGACGGCCTATGACCTGGTGGCGGTGTGGAAGGGGGAGCGGCTGATCAACATGGACGCCCAGGCCCCCAACCACATCCTGGAGGAGTATCTGCCCCACTCCGGCCTGTTCGGCCCCGGGGCGGTCATCCGCCCGGAATTTACCCACGGGGACTCCCGGTTTGACTTTCTGGTGAAGGACGGAGGGGTTCGACATCTCATCGAGGTGAAGGGAGTGACCCTGGAGCGGGAGGACGTGGCCTATTTCCCGGACGCACCCACCGAGCGGGGTGTGAAGCATATCCGGGGGCTTATCCGGGCGCTGGACGAGGGGTTTACCTCCTGGCTCTGCTTTGTGGTGCAGATGGAGGGCATCCGGGCCGTGCGCCCCAACGACGGGACGCACCCCGCCTTCGGAGAAGCTCTCCGGGACGCCCACGCCGCCGGGGTACATATCCTGGCCCTGGGCTGCCGGGTGGCTCCGGGGGAGGCGAAGATCGCCTACAGCATCCCGGTGGAGGGCCTGACGAAGGAGTGACCGGGATTTCCACAACAGAGCGGAGAAAGAGAGGGGAGCGAAAAGCCCCCCTCGCATGCAATAAAACGATTTTTGACACGGGGAGCCCGCCGTTTTGCGACAGGCTCCTTTTGCTGTCTCTGCCGATAAATGCCGGCCTTATTGATTTCCCAGATACTCCGTCACCTTCCGGCGGGCATCCCGGGCCAGCCGCTCCTCGTCCACGCCCACGAGACGACCGCGCTCCACGGAGACCTGTCCGTTGACCACCGTGTAGTCCACCGGCCCCTTCAGCCCCACGGTGGCCAGCATGGCTCCCGGGTCCTGACCGGCTCCCACCAGCTCCAGACGGCGGCTGTCCACCAGGAAAAAGTCGGCGCACTTCCCCGGCTCCAGACTGCCGATCTCGTCCTCCCGGCCCAGGAGACGGGCGCTGCCCACGGTGGCCATTTTCAGCACGTCGTACCCGGAGGGGGCCCGGTCGCTGGAGGTCAGCCGGTGGAGCAGGTAGCACACCCGAAGCTCCTCCAGCAGGTTGGAACCGTCGTTGCTGGCGCTGCCGTCCACCCCCAGGCCCACGGGGACGCCCAGGGACAGCATCTCCGGCACCCGGGCCACACCGGAGGACAGCTTCATATTGGAGATGGGACAGTGGCACACCCCCGTCCCCGTCCGGGCCAGCAGGCGTAGCTCGTCGTCGTTGAAGTGGATACCGTGGGCGTACCACACGTCCGGGCCCAGCCAGCCCAGTTTTTCCATATAGGCCAGAGGGCGCAGACCGGTGGTCTCCAGCAGGAACCGCTCCTCGTCCAGCGTCTCGCACAGGTGGGTGTGCAGCCGCACGCCCCGGGAACGGGCCAGGACTGCACTCTCCCGGAGCAGGGTCTCGGAGACGGAGAAGGGGGAGCAGGGGGCCAGGGCCACCCGACACATGGAGCCGAAGGCGGGGTCGTGATAGCGGGTGATGAGGGTGTCGCTGTCCTTTAATATCTCGTCCACCGACTGCACCACGGAATCCGGGGGCAGGCCCCCGTCCTTCCGGGAGCGGTCCATGCTGCCCCGGGACAGATGGAGCCGCACGCCCAGCCGCCGTCCCGCCTCCCGCTGAGCGCCCAGCAGGTCCCCCGCCCCGGCGGGGAAGACGTAGTGGTGGTCAAAGACGGTGGTGCAGCCGTTTTTCATCAGCTCCCCCATGGCCACCTGGGAGGAGAGCAGAACGGCATCCTCGTCCAGCCCCTTCCAGATCTCATACAGGGCGGTGAGCCAGTCGAACAGCTCCAGGTTCTGCACCTGGGGCAGGTTGCGGGAAAACGCCTGATACAGATGGTGGTGGGCGCTGACCAGGCCGGGATAGCAGAACATCCCTGTCCCGTCGATGACCCGGTCGGCGGTCTCCGGACCGGAGCCGATGGAACGGATTACGCCGTCCTCTGCGTAGAGGTCGGTGTTATGATAGATACGATCCTCTCCGTCGCAGGAGATGAGGGCGCTGAGATGCCTGACCAGAAGGCTGGACATGGATAACACTCCTTTTCCAGGTTTTGAGGACATTATAAACCGGGAGATGGGGACGGCGCAAGGGCGGTTTTGTGGGGAGATTGCAAAGACCCCTTGGCACGGCGGAGCCGTGACGGAGGGAGAGGGGCAGGCTCTAAAGACAAACAGGAATCCTTCGGCGAATTCGCAGTAGGTTGGTACGGATTCGCCGAAGGTTCTCTGCTTTTTGTTGGCCCCTGCTGCACTCCCTCAGTCTGCCCTTCGGGCAGCCAGCTCTACCGCCTACGGCGGCACTTCGCCTCAAGGAGGGAGCCAAGGGGCGTACCCCTTACTCAAATTTTACACCCGCAATACTCACATTTGAATCCCCGATGATAGTATCTTACACAGCCAGTCCTTACAATAGGGACTGTCAGACGGACCGGAAAACGGCACGGTCTGACAGAAAACCCATAGGGATGCAGCCGAAGAAGCGCGACTGCACCACATGAATTGTGAAAGGAAGCACTTTGTATGAAAAGAATCAGCGCACTTGTGTTGGCCCTGATGATGGTCCTGTGCCTGGCCGCCTGCGGCAGCAGCAGCGATACCACCACTGAGGCGGCGGACACGAATACTGCCGAGACTGAGACCCAGGAGGCCGACACCACCGAGGAAGAGGATGCCGAGCCCGAGACCACCGAGGACGAGGCCCAGGAGGCCGACGCCACTGAGACTGAGGAAGAGGCCGACACCGAGAACGTCGAGCTGAGCGGCACTGTCTCCACCAACGGCTCCACCTCCATGGAGAAGGTCATGAGCATCCTCATCGAGGCCTTCGAGGAGGAGAACCCCAACGTCACCGTCACCTATGACGCCACCGGCTCCGGCGCTGGCATCACCGCCGCCACCGAGGGCAGCGCAGACATCGGTCTGGCCAGCCGCAACCTGAAGGACGAGGAGACCGGCCTGACCGCCTATGTGGTGGCCATCGACGGCATCGCCGTCATCATCAACCCCTCCAACACCGTGGAGGACCTGACCCTGGAGCAGATCGCCGGTCTGTTCAACGGCACCATCACCAACTGGAGCGAGGTCGGCGGCAAGGACATGGAAGTCGCTGTCATCGGCCGTGAGGCCGGTTCCGGCACCCGGGACGGCTTCGAGAGCGTCGTCGGTGTGGAGGACGCCTGCGTCTACGACCAGGAGCTGACCTCTACCGGCTCCGTCATCACCGCTGTGGCTCAGAACCAGTACGCCATCGGCTACGCCTCCCTGTCCGAGGCCGCTGAGGACGACAGCGTGAAGGTCATCTCCGTGGACGGCGTCGAGGCCACCGAGGACACCGTGAAGGATGGCTCCTACGCCATCCAGCGTAACTTCAACATGGTGGTCAGCGACTCTGCCACCCTCAGCGATGCCGCCCAGGCCTTCCTGGACTTCTGCCTGAGCGCAGATGTGGCGGACTACATCGCCCAGGCCGGCGCCATCCAGCCCTGATCGGCCTGACTGAACGGAACAGAACCCCAAAGTGCCGGGGCGGGAACACACCTCCCGCTCCGGCATAATCAATCCACAACGACAAAGAGAGGGTCGAAGCATTGTGAAAGTCAGAGATACGATCGAAAAGTTTATGAACGGGCTGTTCTTTGTCTGCGGCATGGTCTCCATCGCCATGGTGGTGCTCATCACCGCCTACATGGTCATCAGCGGTCTGCCCGCCATTATCGAGATCGGCCCCATTGATTTCCTGTTCGGAACGGAATGGGCCAGCACGGCAGCTGACCCGAAATATGGCATCCTGCCCTTTATCCTGGCCTCCGTCTACGGCACCCTGGGCGCCTGCCTCATTGGCGTGCCTGTGGGCCTGATGACCGCCATCTTCCTGTCCAAAATCGCCGGGAAAAAGACGGCGGGCGTCGTCCGGACAGCGGTGGAGCTGCTCAGCGGCATCCCCTCCGTGGTCTACGGCCTGGTGGGCGCTATCATCCTGGTGCCCCTGATTATGAACGTGTTCTCCCTGAAAAACGGCACCTGCCTGCTGGCGGCCATTCTGGTGCTGGCAGTGATGATTCTCCCCTCCATCATCAGCGTCAGTGAGACCGCCCTCTCCGCTGTGCCCCCGGAGTATGAGGAGGGCAGTCTGGCCCTGGGAGCCACCGAGATGGAGACATACTTCAAGGTGTCGCTTCCCGCCGCCAAGAGCGGCGTGGCCGCCGGTATCGTCCTGGGCGTGGGCCGCGCCGTGGGCGAGGCCATGGCGGTGATGATGGTGGCGGGCAACGTGGCCAATATGCCCAGCCTGTTCACCAGCGTCACCTTCCTGACCACCGCCATCGCCAAGGAGATGAGCTACTCCGGCGGCTTACAGCGTCAGGCACTGTACTCCATCGGCCTGATTTTGTTCCTCTTTATCATGATCATCAACACGATCATGGGACGACTGCTGAAGAAGGGGGACGGTGACAAGAAATGAGCTCTTCCCGTAAGGCGTGGAACAGCGCCGTCAAGTTTATCATCTGGTTCTGCGTGGTCGTGACCGTGGCCCTGCTCATCGGGCTCATCGGCTATATCCTGATCCGGGGCGTACCGTATATCACGGTGGAGCTGCTCACCACCCAGCGCAGCGCCATCAACGGCACCATCGGCATCCTCCCCAACATCATCAACACCATTTACCTGATCCTGACCACCCTGGTGGTGGCGCTGCCCATCGGCATCGGGGGGGCCATCTACCTGACGGAGTACGCCAAAAACCGGAAGCTGGTCTCAGTCATCGAGTTTGCCCCCGAGAGCCTGGCGGGCATCCCCTCCATCATCTACGGTCTGGTTGGCATGATGGTCTTTGTCCAGGGGATGTCCATGGGCTCCGGCATCCTGGCCGGTTCCCTGACGCTGGCAATTATGATTTTGCCCAACATCCTCCGTACTACCCAGGAGGCGCTGAAAACGGCGCCTCAGTCCTACCGGGAGGGTGCAGTCGGCCTGGGGGCCACCAAATGGCACACCATCTGGACCATCGTCCTCCCCTGCACCATGGACGGCGTGGTGGGCGGCGCCATCCTCTCTGTGGGCAAGATCGTGGGCGAGAGCGCGGCCCTGCTGTACACCGCAGGCACAGGCTACAAGCTGGTGACCAACTACATCCAGGCCCTGGGCACCAGCAGCGGCTCCCTGAGCGTGATGCTGTATGTTTACTACCAGGAGTACGGCGAGGTAGACCTGGCCTTCGCCATTGCGGCCATTCTGATGGTGATCGTGCTGGTCATCAACTTCCTGGCCAAATTCGTCAAGAAAAAGCTGAAGAAAGGGTAAGAGGCGTTTATGAAAACAGAAGCGATCGCGGCGACTGAGCCGGTGATGACCTCCCGGAACCTGGAGCTGTATTACGGCTCCTTCCAGGCCCTCAAGGGCATCGACATGGACATCGAAGAGCGGGAGATCACCGCCCTCATCGGCCCCTCCGGCTGCGGCAAATCCACCTTTTTAAAGACCCTGAACCGGATGAACGATCTGGTGGAGGGCGTGAAGATCACCGGCGAGGTGAAGCTCCACGGCAACGACATCTTCGCCAAAGAGCAGGACGTGAATGAGCTGCGCCGGAAGGTGGGTATGGTGTTCCAGAAGGCCAACCCCTTCCCCATGTCCATCTATGACAACATCACCTATGGCCCCAAGATCCACGGCATCAAGAACCGGGCCAAGCTGGACGAGCTGGTGGAGGAGTCCCTCCGGGGCGCCGCGCTGTGGGACGAGGTGAAGGACCGGCTGAAAAAGTCCGCCCTGGGTCTCTCCGGCGGCCAGCAGCAGCGTCTGTGCATCGCCCGGGCCCTGGCGGTGAAGCCGGAGGTGCTGCTCATGGACGAGCCCACCTCCGCCCTGGACCCCGGCTCAACCATGAAGATCGAGGAGCTGATGAGCGAGCTGAAAAAGGACTATACCGTGGTCATCGTCACCCACAATATGCAGCAGGCCGCCCGTATCTCGGACAAGACGGCGTTCTTCCTCCTGGGCGATCTCATCGAGATGGGAGACACCTCCCAGATCTTCTCCACGCCCCGGGACAAGCGCACCGAGGATTACATCAGCGGCCGGTTCGGATAAGACCGGCGGGAAAAGGAGGAAAACGTTGCAATGAGTACGAGAAAACAGTATGATCTGGAGCTGAAAAACCTGTCCTCTCACCTGGTACAGATGTCCGTCAGGGCGGTGGAGGCGGTGGAGCACGCCGTGACCGCCCTGAAGAGCTACGACAAGGGCCTGGCCCGCGCCGTCATCCAGGGAGACAACGACATCAACGCCATGGAGCGGGATATCGAGCAGCGGTGCCTCAAGCTGCTACTGATGCAGCAGCCGGTGGCCAGCGACCTGCGGCAGGTCAGCGCCGCCATGAACATGGTGGTGGACATCGAGCGCATCGGAGACGAGGCGGTGGACATCGCCGAGCTGGCTCTCCGCCATGAGGAGTGCTCCATCCCCCAGCTGCGGGAGGACGTGGTGACCATGGCCTCCGTGGCCTGCGGCATGGTGGATTCCGCCGTCACCAGCTATGTCACCGACGACCTCTCCCTGGCAGAGGCCACCATGCGCCGGGACGACGTGGTGGACGACTGGTTTGTCCGGCTCCGCAGCGAGCTGGGAGAGTACCTCATCGGCCACCCCGCCGACATCGACGAGGTGATCGATTACCTGATGATCATCAAGTATCTGGAGCGGGTGGGGGACCACTCGGTGAACCTGTGCGAGTGGGTGGGCTTCAAGCTCACCGGGGAGCTGAAAAGCACCCGGATGTTCTGAGATATCGCCGGAAAAATGGAAGCGCCGGGCAGAACCAGGGAGGTTTTGTCCGGCGCTTTGGCTGTCAGGCAACTACTTTTTTCTTGACAGGGCAGGGAAAAACGCATATACTGTTCAGACAATGAATTATTATGCCTGTACCATTTCAGGGGCCGGAGCTGTCTCTCCCCGGAAATGGAGTATTTTATTGATTTCACAAGGAAAGGTGATTGGACTATGGCAAACCCGGTCAAGCTGACTCCTGCCCGGCTGAAGGAGCTGCAGGATGAAATGGTGTGGATGAAGACAGTGCGGGAGAAGGAAGTAGCCGACCTGATCAAGGAGGCCCGCTCCTTCGGCGACCTGTCGGAAAACAGCGAGTACGATGAGGCGAAAAACGAGCAGGGCAAGCTCTACTCCCGGGAGGCCGAGGTACAGGCCATCCTGGACAACTATGTGCTCATCGAGGAGGACGCCTCCGACGACACCGTCATCGGCCTGGGCTGCACCGTCACCGTGCTGGACCTGGACATGGACGAGGAGGAGGAGTACCGCATCGTCGGCTCCCAGGAGGCCGACCCCATGAGCGGCCGCATCTCCGAGGAGTCCCCCTTCGGCAAGGCCCTGATGGGCAAGGAGGTCGGCGACGAGGTCACCGTGGAGGCCCCGGTGGGCGAGCTGCGGTACAAGGTGCTCAACATCGCCGTCAATCACTGACACGCCGAGAGGAACGGAAGAAATGGGAAAGAAATTCAACCCGGACGCGGGAAAGAGCGCCAGCGAGCTGCTCCAGATCCGCCGGGATAAGCTCACCGCCCTCCAGGAGGCGGGACGGGACCCCTTCCGGGAGACCCGGTACGACGTGGATACCCATGCCGCCGACATCACGGAGCGGTATGACGAGATGGAGGGGAAGATCGTCTCCGTGGCCGGCCGCCTGATGAGCAAGCGGGGGATGGGGAAGGTCTCCTTCTGCGACCTCCAGGACAAGTCCGGCCGGGTGCAGCTCTATGTCCGCCGGGACCTGGTGGGGGAGGAGTCCTACTCCTGGTTCAAGAAGTACGATATCGGCGACATCGTTGGCGTGAAGGGCGAGGTATTCAAGACCGAGATGGGACAGATTTCCGTCCGTGCCCACGAGGTCACGCTCCTCTCCAAGAGCCTGACGCCCCTGCCGGAGAAGTTCCACGGCCTCACCGACAAGGAGCTGCGCTACCGTCAGCGGTATGTGGACCTCATCATGAACCCGGAGGTCAAGGACACCTTTGTCAAGCGCTCCCAGATCATCCGGGAGATCCGGAACTTCCTGGCGGAGCGGGACTTCATGGAGGTGGAGACCCCTACCCTGGTGACCAACGCAGGCGGCGCCGCCGCACGGCCCTTCGTGACCCACTACAACGCCCTGGACGTGGACATCAAGCTGCGCATCTCTCTGGAGCTGTACCTGAAGCGGCTCATCGTGGGCGGCCTGGAGCGGGTCTATGAGATCGGCCGGGTCTACCGCAACGAGGGCATGGACACCCGACACAATCCGGAGTTCACCCTGATGGAGCTGTATCAGGCGTACACCGACTACAACGGCATGATGGAGCTGACCGAGAGCATGTTCCGCTATCTGGCGGAAAAGGTCTGCGGCTCCACCACCATCACCTACGCCGGCACCGAGATCGATCTGGGCAAGCCCTTTGCCCGGATGACCATGAATGAGGCGGTGCGGAAGTACGCCGGGGTGGACTTCGACCAGGTGAGCACCGACGAGGAGGCCAAGGCCATCGCCGACGAGCACGGGATCGCCTATGAGCAGCGGCACACCAAGGGGGACATCATCAACCTGTTCTTCGAGGAGTACTGCGAGAAGGAGCTGGTGCAGCCCACCTTCATCATGGACCATCCCCTGGCCTTCTCCCCCCTGACCAAGAAAAAGCCGGACGACCCGGAAAAGGTGGAGCGGTTCGAGCTGTTCATCAACACCTGGGAGATGTGCAACGCCTACTCCGAGCTCAACGACCCCATCGACCAGCGGGCCCGCTTCGCCCAGCAGGACGCCAACGCCGCGGCAGGGGACGAGGAGGCGGAGCACACCGACGAGGACTTCCTCAACGCCCTGGAGCTGGGCATGCCCCCCACAGGCGGCATCGGCTACGGCATTGACCGCCTGGTCATGCTGCTGACAGACAGCGCGGGGATACGGGACGTGCTGTTGTTCCCGACAATGAAACCCATCGACCAGTAAGAAATCAGATTTTCCTTGAAATATCAAGGGTTTTCCAAGTTGGCGGATGGCCGGAGCCTTACCATTTACCACCAACTTACCACCAAATTTCATAAAGTTCATAGAAAGTCGTCTCACAAAATGAACTTACCACCACAGCCGGAGCCAAAAACTCCGGCTGTCGCTTTGTAAGGGAACTTTGCGTACCACCACGACTGAAAGGACAATACGCCTTGCCTCTGCCACTGGATTCGGCATTGGTGGTACATAGCCCGTTTGTTTTCTCTCTTATGAGAGTGGAACGAACGGACTTTTTTCATGCTCAAGAGCAAATGGAGGTGAAGGAACCATGAGCGGGAACACAGCAGATAGCAACGTGCGGTATTCCGGAGACAAACCCACTGACTGTAAGTTCTGTTACTACTGGCAGGGCCGGAAGAAGGGCTGTCTGATGTGGGAACAGAACTGCGCCTATCTCATCCTGGAGAAAGCACCCGCTGAGCATAACCGGTGTGATGGCTGTCCCTACGGAAGATATTCGCCCTGCATCGGCTGGTGTACCGTGGATGTGATAAACGCTGTTTTCAAGAACCGGCTGGCCGCAAGAGCAGACCGGAACTGCGAAAGGAGTTCATGATGGGAAAGAAAAAATATCTGGAGGATGGCTATGACAAGGGCATGGGCGGAAAGTTCCCGGACTGCCGCTATTGCCGGTATCACACCACCGGGAGCAAAGGCAGCCGGTGCCGCTACAAGCACTGTCTGTACCGCAAGCGGCAGGCCGACAGGCGGAGGAGGTGAGCTTTCATGCCGGTCTTTCGAGTCGAGAAAAATACCAATTACACAACCATGAGCAACTACCATCTGAGAGACAGGAACCTGACGCTGAAAGCGAAAGGTTTGCTCTCCCTCTGTCTGAGCCTGCCGGAGACCTGGGACTACAGCGTCCGGGGCTTGGTTGCTATCTGCAAGGAGGGCAAAGACAGCATCGTCAAAATCTTGCAGGAGTTGGAGCAGTATGGCTATCTGGAACGGCACCAGCTCCGTAGGGACGATGGCAAAATGGGCGGCATTGAGTATGTCATCTATGAAATGCCTCGTGAACCGTGTACGGAAAAACCGTGTGCGGGAAATCCGGACACGGTAAAACCGGACACGGATAACCCGGATGCGGCAAAACCGGATGCGGGAAAACCGCGTCCGGAAAACCCGCCACAATTAAATAAAGAACAATTAAGTAAAGAAGAAATAAATACTGACTCAAATAAAAGAAAGAAGGAGAAAGAGCCTCGCCACCAGTATGGGGAGTACGGTAACGTCCTTCTGTCTGATTCTGAGCTTTCTTCTTTACAGGCTGAGTTTCCCCAGGACTACCAGCGGCGGATCGAGCGATTGTCCGAGTATATGGCCTCCACTGGGAAGTCATACAAGAGTCACCTGGCTACCATTCGGAGCTGGGCAAGGCGGGAGCGGCGACAAGCGGCTTCCACCCCAGGAACAGTGGGAACCTACAGCCACGACAACTACAGATGCGAAGAAGGAGAAAGCCTATGAAAGAGCTGTTATCTTCCCTCTTTGAGCAGAACACGAAGGCCGAGCCTTCCGACGAGGAATATGTCGGAGAGGACGGCCTTTTTTACTGCAAGAAATGCCATACGCCTACTCAATGCCGGGTGGAGATTGCTGGCAGACAGAGCATTGTCTCGTGTATGTGCAAATGCGCCAAGGAGAATCTGGAGAAATACGAGCGTGAGCTGGCGGATATGAACCGTCGAAATCATATCTACAGCCTGAAGGCCAATGGCATTCAGGAGCGGGCCTTGTACGACTGGACGTTTGAGAAGGCAGCGGACAGCCCCAGCATCCAGATGGCAAGGCGGTATGTGGACAGTTGGCCGGAGGTCAAAAAGAACAACCTCGGTCTCCTGCTTGGGGGGGATGTTGGAACAGGAAAATCATTTACAGCCGCCTGCATTGCCAACGCCCTGCTGGAGACCGGGGTTCCTGTGCTGATGACAAACTTCTCGAAAATATTGAATCAGATGGGTGGTATGTACTCGGAGGAGCGATACAAGTATATCGCTTCTTTTTCGTCCTTTGAACTGCTCATCATCGATGACCTGGGCATCGAGCGCAACACCGAGTATGCGCTGGAACAGGTCTATGCGGTCATAGACGAGCGCTACAAATCGAAGAAGCCCCTCATCATCACCACCAATCTGACCATCAGCCAGATTCGCAACGCCGCAGATGTGGCTCACGCCCGTATCTACAGCCGGGTGCTGGAGCTGTGTACTCCTGTGCAGGTGCGTGGAACAGACCGGCGCACAGAGATCGGGCGGGACAAGCAGGCGCTGGGCAAAGACCTGCTCTATGGCGGTTGAGGAGGTGGTTCCCATGTGCTGATTCTATTTCCCCACCCCTCAAAAAAACACGCAGAAATGGAGGTGACGATTTTTGTCGAATGATGTCGAAAGCAAAGACACACCCGCACAGGAACAGGTTCAGCAGATACCCATCTCGGAACTGCATCCCTTTGAAGGACATCCCTTCCGGGTGGTGGACGATGAAGCCATGACCCGAACGGTAGAGAGCATTTCCCCGTTCGGGGTCATTTCTCCGTTGCTGGCCCGGCCTGACCCGGACGGCGGCTACGAAATTATCTCCGGCCACCGGCGCTGTCATGCGGCGCAGCTGGTGGGGCTGAAAAACCTGCCGGTCATTGTCCGTGAGATGAACGACGATGAAGCGATCATCGCAATGGTAGATAGCAATCTCCAGCGAGAGAACATTCTTCCCAGCGAACGGGCGTGGGCGTACAAGATGAAGCTGGACGCCATCAAACACCAGGGAAAATCAGCTTCTCGCCAACTTGGCGAGAAGTCGTGGAGCGTTTCTCAGGTTAGCTCTGGTACAGAAGATAGTGAGCGACAAGTACACCGTTATGTCCGCCTGACCAACCTCATCCCGGAACTGATGGACATGGTGGATGAGAAAAAGATAGCCTTTAGCCCGGCTGTGGAGCGTTCCTATCTCTCCAGAGAAGAACAGGCATTGCTTCTGGACGCTATGGACTACGCCCAGGCCACCCCCTCTCTCTCCCAGGCACAGCGGCTGAAAAAGCAAAGCCAGGAAGGGACGGCGACGCTGGATTCCATGTGCGAGATCATGAACGAGGCCAAAAAGGATGACCTTGCCCATGTGACGTTCAAGGCCAACGACCTGCGGAAGTATTTCCCCAAGTCCTATACGCCCCAGCAGATGGAAAAGACCATCATAAAGCTGCTGGAACAGTGGCAGCGGCGGAGGCAGCGAGATCAGGCCCGGTAACGGGCCGCAGAACACACAATCGTGAAAGGAGAAACACACTATGGATTACAAAATGAAAAATAAGGCAATGCCCAAGACGGACAAGACGCCCGGCGAACGCTATCATGAAATGCCGGAAGACCTGCTCAACCTGATCATGCGGATGCGGACAGCGCAGATGGTCTGTGAGCTTCTCCACCGCTACCCGGAGGAAAGCGAGCCGGAAGGCGATGATAAGAAAATCGTCATGGTCCTCCGTCCCGGCAGGGAGTCGAAGGTGCTGACCAGTGCGGAAGCCTGTGAGCTGATGCCCAGCTTCTATGAGCGGTATGACTGCATCGAGGACTTCGCCGGTTCCGACCTGATCCTTTACTACCGTACCGACCAGGTTCTCAAGCTGGACGGCAGGGTGTTCCTGCTGGGCGCTGCGGTGGTGTGCCGTGAGAATGAGGACTGCGACCTGCTGTCCCTGACCGGCGACGACATCTACCGGACGTTCTGCTATGCGTCCGATAACGAAGCCATCCTCTGCGGCGACGGAAAGGAGTTCCCGGCAATGCTCCTGGAGTAACCACAACACCATGAAAACAGAACACAGAGAAAGCATATTGCGGTCATTTGGGTGCGTTTTGGCACCTGGGTGGCCGCTTTTTTTGTTTCTCATGAACTTTGAAGGAGGAATTTTTATGCAGGACATTAACGTGATCGTCTCCGGCGGCATCGACATCAATATCAATTTCGGGTTCAAGGCCAACCAGACCACCCGCACAGACGCCAACGACGCCATGATGGACGAGACTCTGCGCCAGCTCGACAAGCTGTTGCAGGAGGAGCGGGAGGAAGTTCCGCCCCTGTCCGCCGAGGACGATGAGGATGATGAGGACAGCGACGTGGAATATGAGGAGTACGACGGTATCCCCCAGAACGGCGTTCTGTTCCGCCCTTATGACATCGTGATGGTCGTTGACCCGGAGTGCGGGGCCACCGCCATGACCGTGGAGGACAGCCGTGAAGTGCTGGACGTGTTTGAGGGCGACGAGGTGGGCTGCCTGTTCCCCTTACTGGACTTGATGATGACCTTCAAGCCTGAGGCGGTGGCCGCTGTGAACGGCAAGAAGTACCTGGTTGGCACGGCGGTGGTGTTCTCCACCATCGGGCGGATCACCAAGTCTTTGGACGGCGATGACATCCATCTGGTGAAGCGTATCCTGGAGGAACAATGCGAGACCATCGTGGTGAACAGCCAGCCGGTTAAGGCGCTGCCGCTGTAAGGAAGGAGGCTGCATGAAAGAGTATGACATCACCATCACTGAGACGCTGGAGAAAACAGTCTCCGTGACTGCCGCCTCTAAAGAGGAAGCGGAGGAAAAGGTGCGGCAGGGCTATTTCGACTCTGAGTATGTGCTGGATGCGGATAACTTCACCCAGGTCGATTTCCAGACCAGCGAGGGGCGGGAGCCTGCCCGTGAGGGCAACAAGATCGACGTGATGCTGGTAAAGCCGGGGGAATTTCCCCAGCCCTTCCAGGTCAGTACCGAGTTGGAGGCTTTGCAGGCGGCGGTGGGCGGCGACATTGAGGTCGTGTACCCCTACGAAGACCCGGTGGGTCTGGTCTGCAATGAGGAAGGCAAGCTCTCCGGCCTGCCGCTGAACCGGGCGCTCCGGGATGAGGACGGGCAGATGTACGACATCATCGCCGGGGACTTTCTGGTGGTGGGTCTGACCGAGGACGATTTCGGTTCCCTGACCCCAGAGCAGATGGAGAAGTTCGAGAAACAGTTCCACACCCCGGAGGCGTTCGTGAAGATGGGGCGGGGGCTGATCGTGCTGCCAATCGACGATGAGACGGTCAAAAGTGCTGCGAAGGACAAGGCAACGGATGCCGTGAAGCGGACACAGCCCGGCCACGATGCACTGTGAGGTGAGCTATGGCAACGATTATTGATTGTGGAGACCAGCTTATCAACCTGGATTATCTGATACGAGCCTATCAGGACGGCTCTGAAATGGTACTGGAGATGACCAATGACCTTTTCCTGCGTTTGCCCATAGACAGATGGAATCAGGTTTCTGGCAGGGATAACGTCGTTCAGGCGTTCCCGGTTGAGGGGTTATACGCATATTATCGCGGCAATGAAGCCCCTTATCAGGAGAAGGTTCTGTTTATGGGCGTCTGCGCCAATGGTGAGATTCGTCCGATGAGCGGACTTCTGGATGGTTATGTTTATTTTATGGATGTGTTTGATTACGACGGCCTTTCCGATGAAATATTGGAAGAAGATTCGGAGGAAGACCCTTCGTAGAACATCCACCACCCTGCTGGGAGGAGATGATGAGTATTGCAGGAAGAAGTAACAAACAGGACGGTCAACTTGGCAATCAGCACCACCAAGCTGACCGCCAGAACCATTATGAAGGGGCTTCGGATGTTTCTGAACCACCATGCCAAGGCGAAGGCAAAAAAGGCGGCGGCGAAGAACGAAGTCCCCCACGGCAAGCAGACCGTAGAGGAATTGATCGGTCAGAATCAGGGCGTTTCCACCATCCCCATCGCCAACACGGAGCTGAAAGGCTTTGAACGTGTGGCAAAGAAGTACGGTGTGGACTTCGCTATTCGGAAGGATGCCTCTGTTGACCCGCCCCGGTACACGGTTTTCTTCAAGGCCAGGGATGAGGCGGCGCTGACTGCGGCATACAAGGAGTATACCGCCCAGGCACTCAGCAAGCAGAAGCGCCCCAGTGTTCGGAAGACGCTGAACAGGCTCATTGACCTGACTGCCGCCACACCGAAGAAGGTGCGGGAGAAGCACCAGGAGCGTGACCGATGAGCCAGAAAACGAAGAAGCTGCTAATCATGTATCTGCCCTATGTGCTGGTGGGGCTGGTGGCGACCAATCTGGGCGAGGCATGGCGGCTGGCGACAGGCGGCACGGCGGGGGAAAAGATACTCAGCCTGATGCACACCGTTCCCCAGGCGTTTGGAAATCCTCTGCCCAGCCTGCACCCCTTTGACCTGTTCATCGGGTTGCTGTGCGGCGGCGGCCTGCGGCTGGCGGTGTACCTGAAAGGCAAGAACGCCAAAAAGTACCGTCACAACATGGAGTACGGCTCCGCCCGCTGGGGGACAGCAAAGGACATCGAGCCATTCATGGCACCCAAATTTGAGGACAATATCATCCTCACCAGGACGGGACGCCTGATGATGTCCAACCGCCCCAAGAACCCGGCCAACGCCCGGAACAAAAACGTGCTGATCGTGGGTGGCTCCGGCTCCGGTAAAACAAGGTTTTGGTTGAAGCCGAATTTGCTCCAAATGCACAGTTCGTATGTTGTGACTGACCCAAAGGGCAGCATTGTGGTCGAGTGCGGAAACGCCATGTTGAAGCACGGGTATCGCCTGAAAATCTTCAACACTATCAACTTCAAGAAGTCGATGCACTACAACCCCTTCGCCTATATCCACAGCGAGAAGGACATCCTGAAGCTGGTCACCACCCTTATCACCAACACCAAGGGTGACGGCAAGGGCGGCGACCCGTTCTGGGAAAAGGCGGAGACACTGTTGTATACAGCGCTCATCGGCTATATCCACTATGAAGCGCCGGTGGAGGAGCAGAACTTCGCCACCCTCATCGAGTTCATCAATGCGATGGAGGTGCGGGAGGATGACGAGACCTTTGAAAACCCGGTAGACCTGATGTTCAAGGAGCTAAAGAAAAAGAATCCAAATCACTTTGCGGTGCGGCAGTACGCCAAGTTCAAGTTGAGTGCGGGAGGTGTAGAGTGTAGATAAGATTTTAGTACATACCGAAAAAGTCCCGAAAAATAGGGCAAATCCGGTATTCAGTAAAACCTTATCTACTCTTTTATGGAAGGAGGAGCGCCTAATGGGAAAGAAAAGGCAGCAGACCATAACCGCACTGTACGAGAGGCTCAGTCATGACGATGACCTGCAAGGCGAGAGTAATTCAATATCGAATCAAAAGCGAGTTTTGGAGGACTACGCCCGACAGCAGGGCTTCACGAACATCCGGCATTACACAGATGACGGAATCTCCGGCACACGCTTTGACAGACCGGGCTTTCAGGCTATGATGGAGGACGTTGAGGACGGAAATGTGGCCGTAATCTGCCTGAAAGACATGAGCCGTTTTGGACGTGATTATCTCCAGGTAGGCACCTACATGGAGGTGATCCGCAAGGCCGGTGTCCGGCTGATTGCCCTCAACGATGGTGTGGATACGCTCAAAGGCGAGGATGAATTCACTCCGTTCCGGAACATCATGAACGAGTGGTACGCACGGGACACCAGTAAGAAGATCAGGTCGGCTTTTCAGGCAAAGAACATGGCTGGCAAACACACCGCCAGCCTCCCATCCTATGGCTACCTGAAATCGCCGGACGATAAAGACCAGTGGGTCATCGACCCGGTAGCGGCACCCATTGTGAAGCGGATATTCCAGTTGTCGATGGATGGGAAAGGCCCGTATCAGATCGCACAGATATTGTCTGACGAGAAGGTCGATATACCAGCCTATCATCACCAAAAGCTCGGAATCGGGCTTTACAAATCGAGGGAAATCAAAAACCCGTACCTGTGGAGAAGCACCACAATCGCCCATATCCTCGAAAACCCTGTTTATCTCGGTCATACCTGTAATTTCAAGACCCGGAAACACTTCAAGGACAAGAGAAGTCACTATGTTGACCAGGACGAATGGACGATCATCGAGAACACCCATGAAGCGATCATCGACCAGGACACTTTCGATAACGTCCAGAGGCTTCGCTCGAATATCCGCCGGTATCCTGACGGATGGGGCGAGACGCACCCTCTCAGCGGATTGATGTTCTGCGCTGACTGCGGGAGCGTGATGTATATCCATCGTGTCAACAACGGCAAGCGAATCCCCACCTTTGACTGCTCCAGCTATCACAAAACGCCGGTCGGTAGCCTGTGCCCATCTGCGCATAGGATTTACGCCTCGGTCGTTATGACCCTTGTGAAAGAGACATTGAAGGAGATCGTGAAGTTCTCCGCAGAGGATGAAGCCGAATTTAAGCGTCTTGTGGAGGAGGCGGTAGCATCACAGCAGGACAACGCCATCAAGGAGCAGAAATCCCGACTTGCGGCCTGCCTGAAACGGCGGGAGGAACTGGAGGTGCTGATCTGCAAAATCTATGAGGACAATGCCCTCGGAAAACTGCCGGATGCACGGTATCAGCTTCTTGATGCACAATACGCCGGTGAACAGGCTACTCTGGAACAGGAGATACAGGAGTTGCAAGAGGCCGTTGAGAAATCGGAGAAGAAGGAATACTCCGCATCAAAGTTTATCGCTCTGGTCAGGAAATATCAGGACTTCGAGGAACTGACCACGCCCATGCTGATCGAGTTCGTGGATAAGATTCTGGTGCATGAACGGGATATCAAGGGCAGATTTGATTCTCCGCAGACGATAGAAATTTACTTCAATTTCGTCGGTCAGTTCTCCGCCCCCCACGATGAAGCCGAACCCACCCTGGAGGAGATCGAGCTGGAACAGCGGAGAGAGGCTACTCGGAAAAGACGGCACGAGGAGTATTTGCGGAGCAAGTCTACCGGCTGGCAGGCCACTTACTACTGGAAGAACAAACGGACGAAGAAGGCAAAAATGGACGCAGCAAAGGAGAAAATCCGTGCAGAGGACAGGGAGAACGGCATCTATTATCTCCCGAAGCAGCAAGGTAACGCAAAACAAACAGAGGAGGTAGCACTATGAACGAACTGAAACCGAGAATCCATGACGACAGCAACGGGCTGGACTATGTGCTTGTCGGGGATTATTACATCCCCGACCTGAAGCTGTCGGAGGAGCGCCGCCCCATTGGAAAATGGGGGCGGATGCACCTCCGGTATCCGAAGGAACACCGCCCCATCACCTACACCGAGTTGACGCTCTCCGGCAGGATGGGAACCTACCTTGCGGACATCAACGAACAGGCGCAAGAACGGCTGGCGCTGCTCATAGATCAGATGAAAGCCGCCGAGGGAGTGACCGAGGACTTGAAACACCGTGACTGGTGGAGATGGGTGCAGGCAATGGGCAACATTCAGAACCGGGCGGAGGAAATCGTTCTGTCCGAAATCGTGTATCTGTGAGAGGGGGTGATTATGATGATTATGGAGCTGCTCTACAATGGACAAATCTACCCGTCAGAGGTTATCATGTCCCAGGATGAACGCTTCAAGGAGGCGGAGGCAAAAGTGGATGAACTGTTTGAAGACCTGCTCACCAGGTTGGATGATAAGGATACAGCCCAGGCAAAGACGATACGGGAGACAATGTACGAGAGCCAGAGCTACGCCGAGGAAGAAAACTTCCGCTATGGCCTGACCTTGGGCGTGATGCTGATGCAAGAGATTTACGAAGTGTACGGCGCAAGATACTTTAAGCCGGATTGAGCAAGGAGGCGACCACATGACCCTGTTGAAGATACCTTTGAAGATCATCGCTTTACCGATAGCGCTGATTGTGACCGTGGCGCAGTGGTTTGGTCTTTTCCTGACCAGCTTCGCCGGAGCCATCTTCTACATTTTCTCCGGCCTGTGCTTCGTGCTTGCCGTCCTCAGTTACCTGATGGGCATCAGCACCGGCTCGGAGGCAGTTCAGATGCTAGTGGTGGGGTTTGTGGCCTTCGGCCTTCCCTTCGCCGCCGGGTGGGTCATCGGAATGATCGCCGCATTGAACGAAACTCTGTGGGACTTCATCAAGTCCTGACAGGAGAACAGGCTAAAAACCGGCAAATCACATTCGCCAATCGGTAAAAATAGCAAATCACCGTTTTTCACGGCCTCAGACGTACAACTCTCCGTCTGAGGCCGTTTCTATTTGAAAATCGCCAAAAACGCCAATTCGTCAATCGGGGGATTTTTCCCGAAAAGGCCCTTTTGAGAAAACAATCAGATTTTGGAGGTAGTTTATGCGCAAGCTCACAAAGAGAGACAGAGACACCGAGATTTATTACAACCAATCCAATGACCCCATGCAGATACGCACTAACGACCCGAAGCTGATACAGAAGCTGAACGCCCTGGCTGCTGATTTCCCGGAGCTGTGCAAGCTCATCGAGGAGGATGAACTCTGCGGCTCCTATTTTGAAGTGGATAAGCGCCGGGTCAGCATCCATGTCACCCGCCCCTACTCAGAGGAACGCAGGCAGAAGCAAAGCCAATGGGCGAAGGAGAACGGACTGCGGGGAGACAGCAGAAAATGTTGAAATTATGCGAATTGGCCGATTGAGAACGGGCTTTTATTGTGTTATCATATAAAGAAACAGGCCGAAGAAAAAGAGGAAAACGCTTTGCAGATAAGGAGACAGACCCCATGCCGACATTGGACTGGATTGGAAAAAACAAGGTGGTCAATCACCACCTGGAAGTGCCGTACCGGGTACTGGAACGGCAATATAGCTATGACGCCGACGGGATGCACACCGAGGACAACGGCAGCGGGAACATGATCATTCACGGAGACAACCTGTCTGCGCTGAAATCTCTGTTACCGCAGTATGAGGGGCGCATCAAGTGCATCTATATCGATATAAAGACTCCGAAGATAATACAATTACAAGTTTCCTCTGACTGCTTACCCCTTGCAGGGTAAGCCCCCGTTTGCGGGGTAAGTTTGATTCGACTATAATATAACAGGATGGAAGAAAAATTTGGACTTCTGGGAAAAAGCCGCCGATAGCTACGCATTTCATCAGATAAAATTGATTTGATGTCAGATAAAAAAGAGTGATCCTGATTTCTCAAGACCACTCTTTTTAAACGAGAATTATCGCCGGCACATTACCATTGCATTCCTCTGAAAAAGTTTATTTTTACCACAGATACAATGCTATCCTGTTGATAAATATGCTATTCATCAACAACTGTAATTGTATTCTTTAGCATACCCATCCAGCAGGAATAGGTGTATGTGCCCGTCTGCTCTGGCGTAAACTCTATGACCGTTTCTCCTTCGCTAAGCGTCACCTGCTGATTAAATGCTGACAGTACAATCTGATTGTTGCAGCCATTCAGACTATCTTCATCTGCCTCAATTGTCCACACAACAGGGATGCCGACTGTAACCTGGATATCATCATATCCGTTGGAGTGAAGCGTTGTTGTAATATATTGCACATCGCCTTCTAATGTAGACACAACCATGTTTTCCGAATTCGAACTTGCAGCCTGGTTCATAAAACCGGTGAGGACAAGATTATTCTGCACCATATAGACACCCATGATGATTAAAAGGACGGATCCAACTTGCAGCAAAAGCTGGCGCCAGCGGTTTTTAAGTGCACCAGCCGCAACGCCGAATACAAAAACGAGCGGAATTGTGCCAAGACAAAAGGAAAACATGGAAAGTGCGCCTGTCATCATGCTTCCACTGGCGATTGCATATATTTGCATGGATTGCAGTGGGCCGCAAGGCATCAGGCCGTTTGCAAGACCGACAGCAAAGGAACTGTGCTTTCCAATGCTCTGTATTCCGGATGATAATTTGCCGGACAATTTAGGAAACAAACGCAGTGAAAAAGAAAAACCTCCGAGCATATTTATGCCCATAAGGAGCATAAAGCCGCCGGCTATCAGGCCAATAATTCCCCTTACCTGTAGGCTAATAGAGGCTTTTTCCCCGATGAACCCCAAAATGCCACCTATCAGTGTATAGCTTGTCAGTCTGCCAAGATTGTATAAAATGCTGCGGCGCAAGGGTTTTGTGCTTCCTGCTGAAATGCTCTGCGCAAGATTTAAGCCCCCACACATGGCAATGCAGTGAACGGATGTAAGCAGACCTATCGAAAACAATGCAAGGTAACTCATTCGTTCTGCACTGATTGTCGGGATATTCTGAAAAACTTCCGTCCATCCCAGTTGTCTTGCAATGACGTACAAGCCAAGAATAATCACGAGTATGGCAATGGCATTCCCGGTTTTTTTCGCATTATTTGAAACACCGTAGCCAGTCTTATTTATTGTTTCAATGATAATATCTTCCGTACAGGGAGAGGAAAATTCGGCGCAAAGCTCCCCTTTTCCATAGTCTGCCGTCACCGACTGAATCCCCTCCAAAGCTGAGACAGCACCTATAAGTCTACGTTCGCAGTTTACACAGGTCATGCCTGTGACATGAATAACTGTTCTGCTCAAAAACTGCCTCCTTTAAAACTGTTTCCACTTAGAAAAACGGTAGGCGTTTTCCTCCAGGAAAGACTCTGAAACGGTTATAATGCCATCACTTTCAGTGTAATCATCTTCAGTAACCGGAACGGGATTACAACCACCGCTAACAAGCCCGATTTCGTCGGAGGAAAACCTGTTTCCACAGTTCTGGCAAACAAAATAGTCCCCATCCTGCTCAAAGTACGCATATGGAGAACCGTTGCACACCTGGCAGGTGTTCATCGCCAAATGCACCGTTCCGTCAGAAGCGAGGACAGCGAGGATTTCGACCGTAGTTCCGTCAATTTCAGCATCATAATAACTTGCCTGTGTTCCTACTTCAGCTATAGAAATTTCAATGCCGCCATCTGATACGGAAGCAGATTGCTCATCCTCTGCATCCTCTGTGTCGTTTGTTACATTTTGTGTATTTTCAGACAATTCAGTTGAAGCGTTTTCGTCCAGAGTTGTATCGGTTGTATTATCCGTTCGATTCGATGTGGCAATGACAACACCTGCCGCAATTACGACAACAAATCCCGCAATCACCCAGATTATTTTTGTTCGCATAATTTTATACCTCGACTTTCTGCTTGCAGGCAAACGTATAGCTTGTTAAAACCAATATAACCTATAGATTAGATAGGAATATATGGCAAAAAATAAAAGTACACACATCGCCTACTGTACGTTATTATAACACTCGAAAGCGGAAAGTGTGTGAACATACTGTGATTATTGGACAAAAAAGCCTCCCAACCACAATGGTCAGGAGACCTTTTCTTCATACAGGCTTACGCTCTGATTTCAGTTCCGTCTTTGAACTTGACCGTGATGTCATCCTTAGCTGAAACAGTCATGTAATCGACCATCGAGAACCAGTCTTCCTCCCGGAATTCCGTAAGCAAATCCCGTTTATCAGACTGAGACCTCCACAACTCCCTCTGATACAACCGGTGGCACGACCGACACAACATCATCATCCGGGACAAAGCTGCCCCAAACAGGACAACTGTGGTGGCCCGTGATTCTGATGGGGGCGGTTGGTCTGCTCCTGGTAGTTGTGGGCTTCCTGTGGAAAAAGAAAAACAAGAATGAAAAATAATAGAAAAGAACGTAGAGTCTCTTTGATAAGCATAGGGCTGCTGCTGATGGCAGCAGCCCTTCTTTTGGTAGCGTATAACCTTTGGGATGCGCAACGGGCGGCGAATGCCGCCGACACCATGCTGACACAGATAGAAAAGTCGATTCAGGGGATTGCTGCGGAAGAATCGTCCGAGAATGACGGCACAGATGCGGCCGCCTTAACAGAGACGCCCACCGTTACAATAGACGGCGTGGAGTATATCGACGTTCTGGAAATTCCTGCGCTGGAGCTGTCGCTCCCCGAGGCCAGCGAGTGGAACTATGATAATCTGCGGGTGTCCCCCTGCCGCTATCAGGGCTCTGCCTATTCGGACGATTTGATTATCGCGGGTCACAATTATCAGCGGCATTTTGGAAACCTGAAAAACCTCAGCATAAGCGATACTGTGACCTTCACCGATGTGGCGGGGAACGTATTCACCTATGAAGTGGCTGAGGTTACGACCCTGGGCGCATATTCTGTTGATGAAATGGTCAGCGGCGATTGGGATCTCACCCTGTTCACCTGTACCATAGGCGGACAGACCAGGGTGACTGTACGCTGCGCAGCGGTGGAGAACAGTTGAGCAGGCCGCACGCCTTCAGGTGGATTCAAATCATATGCTTGTCGGGGTTGACAGTCCGGGCTGTTTCTCGTTGGCTGCAACCCGGAAACGTAAGGAAAATGAAGTAAAATCTGAGGGATATGTAAAAATTACATATGGTCTAAGAGACGGGCCTCAACTGATTTGAAATCGGTTGGGGCCTTTTCTTATGCCCATTTCCACACAGAAAGGAGACGTTGCTATGGGACGTAGAAAGGAACCCCAGACCAAAGAGGAGATTCATGCCGAGATGGAGTATGCCGGAAAGCAAATCCGACAGCTTCAGAACCAGGAGAAACTCTACACCAACGCCTACGCCAAGGAGGAGCGCAAGCTGCGAACACGCCGTCTCTGCCGGGAGGCTGGAGTGCTGGAACACTTTGTACCGGAGCTAAAAACCATGACTGAGCAGGAGGCCGCAGCCTTCATTGAAGCCGCCGCTACCAGCCAGGAAGCACAGGAATTTTTACGAAAGCGAGGGACGAGCTATGACAAAACCAACACCTACTCAAATTCAAGCGAACACTAAGATAAAACCAAAGGCGCACTTATACGTCACTGGGCGTGACGGTGCGTCCTTCGGAGACTCCGACCGTTCAGGGAAAGTCTGCCCCTTCTCTTGCGGAGCGCTGGCACCTTCGGTGCGCCAAGGGAACCAGTGTTTCCCTTGCGTCGGCCCTGCCGACTATCCCTTCTCACCCACTCCCCCTTATATGGCGGAGATATTTGTTGTCTTCACTTTGCTAGGCGAACTTGCCCGGACATGGAGGTGGTGACAATAGCGATCTATCATTGCTCTATCCAGATCATCAGCCGCAGCGACGGGCGGAGCGCCGTTGCCGCTGCCGCCTACCGCAGCGGGACGAATCTGGTCAATGAATGGAGTGGACGGCCCGCCAATTACGACCGAAAGAAGGGTATCGCCTATTCCGAGATTATGCTGCCCGACAATGCACCGGCCTCCTTCTCTGACCGGCAAACACTCTGGAACTCTGTGGAGATGAACGAAAAGCGGGCCGATGCCCAGCTTGCACGAGAGATTGAAGTGGCGCTGCCCCAGGAGCTGCCGCTGGAAGAACACAAGAAAATCATCCACGCCTATTGCCAGCAGTTTGTGGACGCTGGTATGTGCGTGGATTTTTCTATTCATGACAAGCACGACGGCAACCCACATTGCCACATCATGCTGACCATGCGGGCGCTGGACGAAAACGGGAAGTGGCTCCCCAAGAGTCATCAGGAATTTGAACTGGACGAAAACGGGGATCGAATCCGTCTCCCCAACGGACGATGGAAGTCTCGGAAAGTGGACACTGTTGAATGGAACAGCCACGAGAACGCAGAGCGCTGGCGGGCGTCCTGGGCGGAGACAGTCAACCGCTTTCTGGAGGCCAATCATGCGCCGGAGCGCATCGACCACCGGAGCAACGCTGAGCGGGGGCTGGAGGAGTTGCCCACGATTCACATGGGTGTCGCTGCCTGTGCGATGGAGAAAAAGGGTATCCCCACCGAGCGAGGGGAAATCAACCGCAAAATCAGAGCGACCAATCGTATCATCAAGGAAATCAGGAACAAGATCAACAGCTTGAAAGAGTGGCTGGCTGAACTGTCCGGCAGGCTGGAACAGTTTGCAGAGGAAGCCCGTTCTCCTCTGCTGGGCGACCTGTTATTGCAGTATATGGAGCAGGAGAGCCAGCGGGTACAGAAGTACTCCAGGCACTTCCAATTCCAGCACACCGTAGAGATCGGCAACGACATGATGGAGACGATCTGCAAGCTGAACGCCAGAGACATCTACACCCTGGCTGATCTGCAAACCGTCCTTGTCGGTCTGCGGGAAAAGGTGGATGCATCTCAGGGCATCGTGAAAAGCAAAGAACGCCGTATACGGGAGCTGCAAAAGCTCATCGAAAACGGCAGACAGTATCTTAGGACTGACCCAATCCGGAAGGAGCGCAACGGCATCCGCTTCAAAAAGAAGCGGGAGAAATTTGAGGAAAGCCACCACGCAGACCTGGCACTCTGGCAGGCGGCGAACAGATTCCTCCACGCCAAGGAGGTGAACACGGCCATCCTGCCGGACAGCATCAAGGCATGGCAGGCAGAGCTTGCAACGCTGACAGCCGAGCATGACGCTGAATATGAAAAGTTGAAGCAGTATCGGAAAGAAGTCAAAGAGCTGAACAGCGTGCGTCGGCAAGCGGAGAAGGCGATGATGCCGGAGCAAAGCCAGAGTAGAAGAAAAAGCCAGGAACTATAAGCATTGTAGCCCCCATTGTAGCCCCCTCAGTTTTCATATGCGCTGAGGGGGCCATGCAAATAATTCGTTGCTGTTTCTAAAAGGCATTCAAAATTTTTGAAAAATAGTGAAAAACTATTGACCTGCACGTTACGTGCAGGTTTATAATGCATATGTGAAAGGAGGCGGACGCCATGAAGAAACTCAGCGAGGTTTGCAAAATTGTTGGAGTTACCCGTAGGACACTTCAGGAGTATGACAAAATTGATCTGTTGAAACCTACAAGCAAGACGGAGTCAGGATACTGGCTGTATGACGACGCTGCAATACAAAAATTAATCGTGATTCAAATTTTTGTAGAAGGAGGTTACGAAAGGAAGGCTATAAAGACAATTTTGGACTCTCCTACAGTGGATGTTTTCGATGAACTTGACCGTTTAATCGGAACTTTGGAAGAGCGGCGGAAAAGACTGGCAGGCATGATCAATACAATTAAAACGCTTAAGGTAGGAAAAAAACTTCTGAATAGTACTCTGCGAGCGTTGGATAACGTAGATATTGCCCGTGTCTATAAGGACAAAAGTTTTGCCGCCACTCTGGAAGACTATGCTGCAGAACTCAGTACAATGGATAGCGCAGAGATGTATAGTGCGGATGAGGAGGCATTTATTCTGCTCACCTGCGAGTTGTTTTCCATCGGGTACTTCAAGGGTATACCAGAAAATTCTAAATGCGTACAGGATGCAGTGCACGATGCATATATAAGCATGGTGAAAATTATACTGTCAGATGATGAATGTAGTAAAATGACGGACGTTGAGATGATAGATATATTTTTAGAATGGGTAAAGGATTTGATGAATGATTCTGAGTTCAGTCATTTGTTCAGCCGCCCATGGAGGGACGAATGTGCGGAGTATGTACTTCGAGCCGTTGAGTTATTCTGCAGCAACAAACCGACTAACCGAGAAAAAGGTTAAAGGGAGATGAGTGATTCCATGCAAGTGTCTGCTAGAATTTTAGGCCAGAGTTATGGGCTGACAGCCGAAGAAATGAATCGTGTTTTGGTGAAGCAGGGTTATTTGGAAGGGAAACCAGGAGATTATAGCCCGACCGGAAAGGCAAGGCCGTACGTTGTTGAAAAAGATTTTCACCGGGGTACGGGAGGGTATGACCGTTATAATCGGTATTGGACTACAAGAACCTTTGATGATTCCATTAAAAAGGAACTTGATGTGTCGCATGAAGTGATTGCAGAAGTGCGGTCTGAACTTGCAGCTGCTAGAGCGGAAAGAGCTGCTGAGCGAGCAATTGCGGGAGAACTGGCAAATGCGCAGTTTTTGGCGAAACAGGAAGCCGAAAGAAAGGCGTTTGAAGTGGCAGAGCAATCTGAAAAAAAACATAAGGAGCTGCTTACAACATGGAAGAAAATAGGTATAATAGGAATTACAGTTGGCGGAATTATCGCCATTTCCTATGGAATATATAAAGTAACACCTGTGGTGAAGGCTTGGTGGGAGGAGCACAAACAGAAAGCAGTGGAAGGAGGCAACCATCCCGTATAACGCTAGAAATAATTTACAGAAGACGCTTTATTTTGCACCAAATTCTTGTTACCCAAAAGGAGAGATCACCATGAAGAAAAAAATACTTGCCTTGTTCCTGTCTGTTATGCTGGTGTTATCCTTGACTGCCTGCGGCAGCGGAACATCTGATAACTCAGACGATTCCGACACTACAGAGGTTACAGATTCCGTTTCCGAGTCCACAGAAGAAGTAACAGAACCTGCTGAGAATGTTTCTGAATCAGAAGCTGACAGCCAGGATGAAGTCCTGGAAGAAGAGAACGCAGAAACCATAGAAATAGCTGAATTTCAGACATCGGCAACCATAGAAGAGACTGTTCTCTACAATGAGAATAACGTTGTCATCACAGCAACAGGCCTAGAATATTCGAACTATGAAGTCGCAGTAAATCTCCTCCTAGAAAATAACAGTGATGAAGATTTGAAATTCGTCAGTGGATCAGTCGGGTACTCCTGCAATTCTGTGAATGGCTATATGTGTACATCTGCCTATCTGTATGAAACCGTGTCTGCCGGAATGAAGGCAAATGAGGACATCAGTTTTTCTATCACTGAGTTACAACTCTTCGGCATTAATGAAGTGGCTGACATCAGCATCGCTATCGAAATCGAAGATGACGAATTCAATGAAATCTACACTGGCCCAATGCAGATACTTACAACTGCGGCAGACACATATGATTATGAGACTGACACATTTCTGAATGCGGTCAACAGCGGCGCATTTGAAGCGATTTATGACTGTACTATAGACTACTTCACGACAGATATATCTGTCAACTCAGAAGACGTCCAGATCATATCCGAAGGAGTACTGACAAACGCGGACGGCGAGATCACTCTGTGGCTGGAAGTTGAGAACAATACAGATGAGGTCATCTATGCAGTAACGTCAAACGTCTTTGTAAACGGTTTGTGCGCATATAGCGGCACATGGAATTCCGATGCTATAGCCCCGGATGCTCGTGGTGTGTTGACAATGTCGTTTGAGTCTCTCATCGAAGAAGCTTATCGAGAAGCAATCGGTATGGACGAAATCGGGGAAGTCGTATTTACATTCAATGCACGAGATGAAGACCGGAACTTGCTTTTTGACGGGGAGGAGCTTTCTCTCACTCTCTCCGATGCGACGTTTGACACCACCGGAACAGAAATCTATAACGATGAATATGTTACGCTTGTTAGCAAAGGCTTGGTAGAAGACACAGCTTCCTACAGTGATGATATTCATCTTTTAATCTTGGCAAAAAACAACACAGACGGAGAAGTGTATTTAAGCAACGAGTACGACTCTTTGTCCGTGAACGGTTTTATGACTGACTATTCATACTATGGTGCAACAATACCCGCCGGGGCATATGTCCTTTTGGACGTAGAACTAGACCGCGATTCTCTCACAGAAAACGGTATTGATGGCATTGATGATATTACTGGAATTTCATTTAGTACGGAAATTCGTGACGACGACTATGGCGAGGTAGCTACACCAACACTGACGGTAGAATTCTAAGGTAATAGAGCAATTGTAAGGATGATACGTTCGCCCTTACATCTCTCCTATCCCCCCTTGGGGTATCCTCTATCCAATGAAAGTTAGATGCTGTGTAAGGGCGTATTTGCAAGTCAGATCTGGTTTGAATGTTTGGAGGAATGTGCATGAGCAACTTAGGGTTGTATCAATGGTTTACTACAACTGCAAAAAAAGTAGGGGGCCCAGCGAACCTGATATTACTTATAGGTACTGGTGGATATGGCGTCCTTAGGGTTGCAGAAGCTTGTGTAAAAGCTGGAGGAAAACAGATAACAAAATTAATAAAAGAGCACAAGAAAGATGAATCAGAAGAAGGCTCCATTTATGAGGTCACTACCGCTGCCAACGTAGAAGATGGCGTTGATGTACAGATTGGAGATAAAATTAAGGTCTGTGCCATTGACAATGAGTCAGCAATGATTGAAATCTTGGGAGCTAAGAATAACCCCTATTTTGTAGGCTTGGATTTTCTGAAGTCAATCGTTGATTACAAATAGAATTACAGGCAAAGCATGACGTGAATTTTCTGGAGATTAGCATAAAAGTCAAACTGGAAATCTTGCGGGCATTATCAGCAGATTCTCAGTAATGCTTATATTGTACAAACAGGAAGCCCAAGTACTCAATAATGAGTGCCTGGGCTTCCTGCAGCCAGAAGCGCAAATGCGGGAGAAACGGCGAGTAAATACCACCGAGCGATAATTGTTTGTAGGGATGATGGAAAAGTGTAGGGCAGTATATTCGCCCTGCATTTTTCCTAAAAACTTGGAATGCCATCTATCCAACGAAAACTGGATGATGTATAATGAATATGTCAAAATATCAAAGCTGGATATTCATTTGAATCCAAATTAGATTTGAGTGGATTCCATTAGCCGGAAGTTATCCGTGCCCTTAGCCAGCGCAGACGATGATGGGCTAGTCTAATAGTTTTGTCTACCAGCATACGTGTGTAATTTTCAAACATATACATCAGGGGGAAAGATGAATATGTCCAAAGGAAAAATAGCGTGCAGGTGCATGGCTGTCATGATGTGTGCGTTCTTAGTTATAGGAGAAACTGCATTAGTCGCCTGTGCAACAGATAATGATATTTCTATTGCAGGGTATGTTTACGAATTCAATAAGGACAGCCATTATGTGATTGATGAGGCAGTTTCTTCTACGGCAACGTCTTTTGATAACACGATTGGCCAACTTATTATATCTGGGAATATCACAGATGACGAGCCTTCCGGTGATGTGCCAGCATACACAGTAAATGACGGTGTCATTACATTAAGTTATACGTTTAATCAATCCAACTTGAACTCCAGCGAGGATGAATGGTGTATCACAGATGACAAAACGAAAAAAGTGGACAGCTTACAGCTTGACTCTAACATTCTTAGCGGTGCATTAGTCCTACAGACCTCGCTGGATGGCGCAACCTGGGTAACAGAAAATATTGATGGAAACATGGATATTTTTAGTGAGAATGCCTCTCTGGAAAATCCATTTTACACAACTACAGATATTCAGCTCCAAAACGGCTGCTATTATCGCATATACATCGTATATAAGATGCAGAAAAAAGTGGATAGCATCAGGCTTCCCGTTGTGGACAAGGACATACCAAGCTACGAATATAGGAAAAATGCCGAAGTCTATGAATTTTATGTGGCATACGCAGATGCTGGTTCCTCTGCGTCTGATACGCCGCGCAAGATTCTTGGCACGAAAATCAACACCGGGAGAGATAATGGTTATTCAGGAAGCGAAGCGGTCACCAGCAGCGACCCGCATTACGGTTGGAATATTGGCGAATTTTTTATCAATGGTTACACGAGAGAGACCAGCGATAGCAGCGGGAACATTTACTTCCTGAAAAATGTCGGTGATACAGTTACACTGTGGTTTACACTTGAACAGGACATTGATTGCTTAAATGGTAATTCTAATCTGTCTATAGCCGACGATTCCGACGGATATGATCAGTATTTTGAAACGGACAAAACGGATTTTGGGCGAGGAACTTTGATTATTCAGTATACAGATGAAGAAGGAGTAAAACACGACCCGGTTATCTACACGAACTACCTGGCAGCCAGCACCAGAACAGGTGCATATACGAAAGTGCAGTTATTTGAGGAGGGAGATTACGAAGTCTCTCTGGATTATGAAATAGCCGAAAAATCTGGTCCGCTCTCACTAATAACCAATTACACCGATTATAAGATTTCTTTCTCTTTTTCTATCCGAAATGGAAATTGCATGGTTTACCCGTTTGACATCGTCACAGGCACAGAACTTGCAGAGCATGGAATCACAGAAAATGGGTTTGCACTGGACATGGCGAAGTCCAAGTATCTTACCATAGATGTGACCAGAGCCACACTGACAATGGGTGCCGACGGACAACTTGTCGAAGACGTGCGTTTTAATCGCCCTGCAAAAGATGGCGATCAGTATACAGATGAAGGGATATACACATTCGTCGTCAGAAATCTGTACACAGGCGAAAGTACAACCAAAACTATATATGTAGGTACTGACCGGTATCTGACGGCACTGTCTTTGACAGGATGTACCGTTGAAGAACTGAATGCACAGCTTGCTCAGGGTGCTACTATATCTGAAGATGGAATGATTATCGAAGCATCTCAAGAGCCGGAAACAGAGAGTCCTGATGAAACGGAAACAGAGGAATCAGAAACAGAAAGCCCCGCTGTAATAGAAACAGAGGGGGCAGAAAGTTCCATAGGAGATGCAGAGGTAACAGATGCACATACGGAAGAAATGACGGAGGCAGAAACATCAGAGGCTGTAGCAGAGAGTAAAAATCAGAATTTACTAATTTATGCAGGAATGGTGATAGTGGTACTGGTGATAGTACTGGTTATAATCGTCTTTATGTGTAAACGTCATAACAAGCAAAAGAATATATGAATTCGTAGGAGAGAGTGAGGCAAGAAGGTATGAAGAGAGCGCTTGCTATAATACTCAGCCTGTCCATGCTACTGACTGCCTGTGGCGTTCAGCAAACAACACAGTCAGATGAATCAAGTGAAGTATATAACGCCGTTTCTGAAGATGGCAAAGGGAATGATGAGGCTGCGACCGATGATTCCGGTGGAGATGATGTTGAGAGCCTGGATTCCACAGAGGATGACCCGGAATTAGAATTTTCCGAACTGGATGATGTGGAGCTTCTTCGATATGTAGAAAACGCCGTATATTCCGACCTGATTGATCAGTTGGCCAGTGGCGAGTATCTTGTTGAGAATGTCACTGCAACTTATATATCCAAAGAATATCTGGAAGAGGTCGCTTATAACTCACAGGCCAACATCTACTTTGGTTATACGCTGGAAGAATTAGAGAATGAATTTCAGGGGACAAAATATATTTTTACACTCGGTGATGATGGAACCACCATTGTTCAGGCATTCGAAGATTATGATGATACCTACGACCAGATCGTTCGCAACGTGGTCGTAGGAACCGGTGTGATTCTTGTATGCGTGACGGTATCTGCTGTCAGCGGCGGAGTCGGTGCTCCTGCTGTCAGTATGATATTTGCCGCTTCTGCCAAGACCGGAACCACTGTTGCATTGTCATCTGGATTGTTCAGTGGCGTAGCAGCGGGAATTATTACCGGTACCCAGACAGGAGATTTCGATGAAACCATAAAGGCTGCTGAACTTGCAGCAAGTGAAGGCTTTAAGTGGGGGGCTATATCCGGTGCGGTCTTAGGTGGTGCCAGCGAAGCGATTGGGCTTTATGGAGTCACCCTGAATGGTCTGACCATGAATGAAGCAGCCTTAATTCAAAAGGAATCCAAATGGCCCTTGGAAGCGATCAAGGCACTGCATTCGACAGATGAATATGATATTTATAAGACGATTAATCTGATTCCGACCCAGCTTGACGATGGCACATGGATTTTCCTGCGCAGCGATATTGACTGGAACCTGACGGATGCCTATGGACGTACAAATATACAGCGTGTTCAGCAATGCCTCGCACCAATTGATTCAACAGGCAATTCCTACGAACTCCATCATATTGGCCAGATGGCAGATTCCCCTTTGGCGGTTCTCAGTTATACGGAACATCATTCATCTACAACCTATTCCATTCTTCACTATGCAGAAGAGGGAAAGGATATAACGGATGCTGCGTGGGCAGCGCAAAAGCATAGCGTCTGGGATGCAATTCTTGCCCTGGCAGAAATAGAAAGTTAAAATAGCAATCAGAAGCCCTAGCACTCAGCAATGAGCACCTGGGCTTCCTGCATTACCGGCGAGGCATCTGATGAAAGTCAGGTGCCTTTTTTGTTGTCCGAATGCCGATGTACATACCGGGAAAGGAGGTTTTAGAGGCATGAATGTATTTGAAGCCGTCAAGCAGTCTGTGACCACCCGGCAGGCTGCGGAGACTTATGGAATACGGGTGAATCGAAACGGGATGTGCATTTGCCCTTTCCACAATGATAAAACGCCCAGCATGAAGCTTGATCGGCGTTTTCATTGCTTTGGCTGTCAGGCCGATGGGGATGTCATTGACTTCACGGCGAAGCTGTTCGACATGAACAGCAAGGGCGCCGCCGTCAAGCTGGCCGCTGACTTCGGTATTCCTTACGAGGAACGGACACATGACCCGCCCATGCCAAAACCGAAACCGAAAATATCTGCGGAACTGCAATTCAGAAAAACGGAGAATTACTGCTACCGTGTTCTCTGTGATTATCTCCGACTGCTTGAGAAATGGCAGACAGACTTCGCACCAAGGACACCGGATGAGGAATGGCATTCGCTTTTTGTTGAAGCCCTACAGAGAAAAAGTTATGTGGAATACCTGCTGGACGATGTGTTCCTGACCGGAAGCGTCGAGGATAAAGCAGCGTTTATCAGACTCCATGGAAAGGATGTGACCAGACTTGAAAAACGAATTCGAGAGTTTACCGCCAGCCGAGCAGGAGGCCGTGATACAGACGATGAAAGAGATGGAGGAGTTGAGAGCCACACCGCCCCGCTTCGACCCCAATGTCGATCTGCACACCGTTACGATGACCGAGTTATATGACACGGTATTCCCGCCCAGGACGCCGCTCATTGACGGGCTGCTTTACAGCGGCACCTATCTCTTTGCCGGTTCTCCGAAAATCGGCAAGTCCTTCTTTATGATGCAGCTTGCCTATCATGTGGCGATGGGGATACCGTTATGGGATTATCCTGTCCGGCAAGGAACCGTCCTCTATCTCGCCCTGGAGGACGATTATCCCAGACTGCAAGGCCGGTTGATGCAGATGTTCGGTGTAGAATCCACTGACAATTTGGTGCTCACCACACAGTCTAAAACGCTTGCGGAGGGTCTGACCGAACAGATGGAGCGATTTATGCAGCGGCACCCGGACACCAGCCTTGTGATCGTGGACACCTTGCAGAAGGTCAGGGAAATCGGGAACGAGTCCTACAGCTACGCTATGGACTACAAGAATATCGCAGCCTTGAAGGAGTTTACCGACAGACATAACCTCTGCCTGCTGGTTGTCCACCACACAAGGAAGATGGAGGCCAGCGATTCCTTCGAGACAATTTCCGGCACGACTGGCCTGCTGGGTGCTGCCGATGGAGCTATTGTCCTGCAAAAGAAGAAGCGCATTGAGGACACCGCCACCATGCAGATCGTCGGCAGAGATCAGGAGGATCAGGAGCTGGAATTGGTGTTTGACAGGAAGCATTGCTTCTGGCTGATGACCAAGGCAGAAAAAACATCTATCACCGGCAGACCGCCCCTCTGCTCTTTGACATTGCCGGTTTTATGATGGACAAAGCCGAGTGGACAGGCACCGCCACCGAGCTTTTGGAATTGCTCTCCTATCCTGACCTCATGCCGCACCACCTGACACGGAGATTGAATGATGGAGTATCCATTCTCTATAACAAGTTCGGTATCAGCTATGTTCAAAACAAGCGGAAACGGGATAAGCGATCCTTTACGCTACGAAACCTGAATACAGAGGATAGCCAGCCAACGGAAGCGACAGCTGAGAACGACAGTACTTCGATATGACGCTACGTCTGCGATGCAAGGGGGTGTATATAAAGCGTCACAGCGTCACTTGCGTCACACATCGTACACGCCGAGTCTGTATTGACAGACCGGCCATTTTTATTTTACGGAGGTTTTGCTTATGGATAATACCAACGCCACGACTCAGGAAGTCTCCTATATCAAGCGTACCATCGACGGACGCACCTACACAGTCAAGATACACTTCAACACCGAGACCAAAGAAACCGCCAAAGACAAGGTGAAGCGGCTACTGACCAGAGAGCTGCAAAGCCAGCGCAACGCCGGATAAAGCAGTCAAAGGCCCCTATTTTCCTGCTAAATAGGGGCCTTTACATGGTTTTTTTCGAGAAAATACTAAAAAACTCTTGACATTCAGTCTCAGGCAAGACGGCGAAAAGTATACTTGTGAGCTGCGGCGCACGGCTTGCTCCCTTCGATATTCAGGAGTTACGGGAGATCACCGCCTACGACGAACTGGAGCTGGATACTCTGGGAGACCGGAAGACGGCGCTGTTCCTTATCATGTCAGATACGGACGGCACCTTCAATTTCCTGATCTCCATGATCTATTCCCAGCTTTTCAACCTCTTATGTGAGAAGGCGGATGATGTGTATGGCGGGCGGCTGCCGGTTCACGTTCGGTGCCTGATAGATGAGGCGGCGAACATCGGCCAGATTCCCAATCTGGAGAAGCTGGTGGCGACCATCCGAAGCCGTGAGATTTCCGCCTGCTTGGTGTTGCAGGCCAGAAGCCAGCTCAAGGCCATTTACAAGGACAACGCCGACACCATCATCGGCAATATGGACAGTCAGATATTCCTGGGCGGCTCTGAGCCGACCACACTGAAAGAACTGAACGCTGCGCTGGGGAAAGAGACCATTGATATGTTCAACACCTCGGACACCCGTGGCAACAGCCCCTCTTACGGCACAAACTATCAAAAGACTGGCCATGAACTTATGAGCCAGGATGAGCTTGCCGTCATGGACGGCGGCAAATGTATCTTGCAGCTTCGTGGCGTCCGCCCGTTCCTGTCGGACAAGTACGACCTGACCCAGCACCCCAACTACAAGTACACGTCTGACGCTGACCCGAAGAACGCATTTGACATTGAGGCGTTTCTTCACAGAAAGATGAAGCTGCGCCCCACCGATGAATTTGAAGTAATCGATGTGGACGCTGCCCAGGAGACCCCTGCGGCCTCCGCAAAATAACAAAAGGGCTTATCGCCCAGGAAGGAGACCCCTATGGCAGATAATGACCGCACAGCTCAGGGCGGCAATGACCGCCCGGAAGTGACCATCAAGTTCGGCAAAGGGCTGGTAGGAGAACCGTTCACCTCAAAATCCGGCAAGCAGTTGGTGGAGGTGAGCATCCCCAATCAGTCCCCGAACGATCATCGCCCCTGGCAGACCTTTGTGGTCGCCCCCAGCATGATCCACGACAACAAATTCGGCAAGGGCGTCTGGATGAAGCTGCCGGAGGACGGCCAGACCAAAGTCTCCCGCCCCGTCCTGCAGGGGCAGGACGAAACCGGCAAGAACGTCTGGAGCCGGGAAAGCCGGATGGTTCCCAACACGGAGCTGAAATCTATGCTGGAGGCATACAAGGAAAAGAGCCGGGATTCCGTGCTTTCCGACCTCTCCAGCAAACAGACGGCGGCAGCGCAGACGGGACCCACAGCGCCCAAACGTGCCGCCCACAGCAAGGACGCCTCCCGATAAGGCGCTCAACAACCAGGCCCTCCCCGCCCGTGGATGAACGGGATAGCGGGGAGGGCTTCTTTTTTTGCCCTAAAACAGGTTTTCACCGCCTCAACACGGCGGTTTTTGACGAAGGAGGTGGCTTTATGAAGCGGATTCGCAGTCCCACCCCATGACACACAGGGAGCAGAAAGCGTATCAAAAAAATTAAAATGGAAAGGAGTGGAGACCGGATTTGGGCCTCGAAAATCGGGGCTTGCTTTCCTGCTTCCTGTACACAACAACCTGCTGAAACAAGTCCGGTTTCCGATTTATGTTTTATGGAATTCTTCAATTCTGCTGTTTCTGTCCTCCAGACCCTCGCGGTCGCACTCGGCGCTGGTCTCGGTATCTGGGGCGCTATCAACCTGCTGGAAGGTTACGGCAACGACAACCCCGGTGCCAAGTCCCAAGGGATGAAGCACTTGATACCCTCTTAGTTGGAACAATTTTAAGAAAGGAAACGCATAATCCAGACGCAAAAATGGTGGTTAGGCAAGCGGATGTTGTGAAATCACAAGAACTGTGATAGAATATGGAGGTGATGTACATATGGGCAGCGCCCACATGAGAAAGACGAGGTAATTACAATGCGAATCAGCTATAAACCGCTCTGGCACACCCTGATTGAAAGGGGCTGGACAAAAAATCAACTGAGACTGGCCGCCGGTCTGACCACCAATATGATTGCAAATATGGGCAAGGACAAGGGTATCAGCATGGATACGCTTGTGCGGATATGTGAAGCGCTGGACTGCGATATTACCGATGTAATCATGCTGGTCAGAGACGAGCCGCCGACAAACGGAGGTAAAGACAATGACCGAACTGAAGGAACGAATTCATGAGAATGGAATAGATTATGTACTTGTTGGGGACTACTACATCCCCGATCTGAAGCTGCCGGAAGAAAAGCGCCCCATCGGACGTTGGGGACGGATACACCGGGAATATCTGAAGGAGAACCGGCCACTCCTCTACACCGACATGGTTATCACCGGCGAAATATGGACGTACCTGGCCGACTTGAACGAACAGGCACAGGCAAGGCTGGAGCTTATCGTCGAACAGATGAAAGAGGCCGAGGGCGTGACCGAGGACTTGAAGCGCCGTGACCAGATGGGCTGGGTCGGTGCCATGAACAATATCCGAAACCGGGCAGAGGAA
>JAJQFJ010000059.1 GCA_021201185.1 Clostridiales bacterium | reverse complement strand
TCTCCAGCTTTTCGTCCATGTTCATGGGGTCGATGAGGGCCTGGTTGCCGTCCCGGAGATCCACGGAGCACCAGATAGGGGCCTTGGTGATGGTGTTGTCCGGCCAGGTGCGGTGCTCGATGGGCTGGGGGACAAAGGGGATATACTTTTCGTAGCCTTTCATATGAAAATTCCTCCTGCTTGCTCCGGACAGGGGCAAATGAAAACACCCCTGACCAGGTGAATTGGTCAGGGGTGTAAAAAATACACGGTACCACCCTGCTTCAGCGGCCGCTCACACGTCCGCCCTCTGGGACCTCTGACAAGGTCTGGGCCGGTAACGGGGCCAGCCGGACGCCCCTACTGCCCCACACGGGGGTTCAGGCCGCCAACTCCGGGAACAGTCATCCATCGAAAGCCGCATACCGGTTCGCAGCAGCCACCGGCTCTCTGAAATGGGGGATTCCGATCTTTTTTCCCTTCAGCGTCGTTTGCATTAGGGTTATTGTACCGGGCTTTTCCACATTTGTCAAGACCCTTTTCCGTGGGCAACGCCGTTCCCCGCCCGGCCCAGCCGCCGGTAGACGGTGAAATACATGGTCAGAAAACAGGCCAGCCCGCCGACGAAGTTGGAGACCGGCTCCGCCAAGAACACGCCGTCCGCCCCCAGACCGGCAATCAGGGGCAGAAGGAAGGTTAGTGGGATGACGATGAACACCTTCCGCAGCAGGGAGAAGAACTCCGCCTGCCGGGAGCGGCCCAGAGCCTGGAACACACACTGTCCGGTGAACTGAAATGCCATCATCACGTAGCCGAAGAAGTACAGGTGCATGGACTGTACCGCCACCGGCAGCAGCGCCTCGTCCCGGTTGAACACCCGGACCATCTGGGGGGCGAAGGCCATGACCGCGATCCAGGCGGCGGCGGTGTAGACCAGCAGAGCGGCCCCGGTGATGCGGATGGCCGTCCGCACCCGGTCGTACTGTCCCGCCCCGTAGTTATAGCTGATGATGGGCTGTACCCCGTTGCTGATGCCGAAGGTCACCATCTGGACCACCTCCCGGACGGAGTTGATGATGGTCATGGCGGCAATGTACAGGTCTCCCCCGTACCAGGACAGGTTGACGTTGGCGACGATCTGCACGGCGCTGTTGGTGACCGACATGATGAATCCGGAGAGGCCCAGAGACAGGATACGCCCCACCCGCTCCGCCAGGCCGCTGCCCCGCTCCCGCCACAGGCGGCGGACATCCGGGTGGAGCCTGATTAGCGTCCGCTTCCCCGTCAGAAAGGCGAAGGTCCACAGGGCGGAGAGCCCCTGGGAGATGACGGTGGCCAGGGCCGCCCCCTGCACTCCCATCTCCAGCCGGAAGATAAAGATGGGGTCTAAAATCAGGTTGCACACCGCCCCGATGGTGACGGTGAGCATCCCCACGCCGGAAAAGCCCTGGGCGTTGATAAAGGCGTTCAACCCCAGGCTGAGCATGACGAACACCGTGCCCAGGAGATAGACCGAGAGATAGGCGTCCGCATAGCCGAAGGTGGCCTCGCTGGCCCCCAGAAGATAGAGCAGCGGCTCCCGGACGGCCAGTCCCACGGCGCTCAGCACCAGCCCCAGGCCCACCAGCAGGGCAAAGGAGGTGTCCAGGATGCGCCCTGCCTCCTCCTCGTCCCCGGCCCCCCGCTGGATGGAGAACAGGGGTGCGCCGCCGCTGCCCACCAGATTGGCGAAGGCGATGACGATGGTGCAGACGGGAAAGGCCACCCCCAGGCCGGTCAGGGCGTTGGTGGCGTCCTCGGAGAGCAGGCCGATATAGACCCGGTCCACAATGTTATACAGTACGTTGATGAGCTGGGCCAGAGTCATGGGCGCGGCGATGTGGAGAATGTGCCTGCCAATGCTGCCCCGGGAGAAATCCCGCTCTGTCCCCTTTGCGGTTGCTTTCATGGCTCGCTTTCTTTCTGCCTTGGATTCTGATGGGACCTATTTTAGCCCAGTTTTGGCCTGTTCGCAAGGGGTCATTCCCCTCTTATGCGCCCCATCGTCAGCCACAGCCCCAACAGCAGCAGGGCGGGATTGCCCCGCCAGGCCAGCCACAAGCCCGCCCCGACCGCGCCCCCGCAGGTCAGGTCGGCCACCGCCCGGGCCGCCCGCCAGCCCCCTCGGCCGTGAAACAGCCGCCCCAGGAGAAGCCGCACCGCCTGTCCCCCGTCCAGGGGCGGCACAGGCAGCAGATTAAAGCAGGCCAGAACGATATTCACCCCGGCAAAGAGCTGTCCCATCTCCCCGGCCAGGCGGCTGCACCCCAGAGCCAGCAGCAGATTTGCCCCCGGCCCCGCCAGAGCCAGGGCCAGCTCCCCCGTCCAGGAGCAGCCCCGGCGGATGCGCAATTCCGCCCCCACGGCGCTGAGGGTCAGCCCCTCCACTGGAAGGCCCATGGCCCGGGCCGTCAGCAGATGCCCCAGCTCGTGACAGACTGCGGCGACAAAAAACAGGAGGGATAGCCCGTATCCCTCCTCCGTCATCACCAGCAGGGCCAGCACCACCCAGAAGCCCGGCGTGGCCCGGAGGGTGAACCGCCGCCCCGCCCTAGGCCGCGCCGCCGTTCTCAAGCTGTGGCTCCGTCAGCTCGCCGGTTTCCTCCGTCCCATCTGTCCCGTCTGTTTGCTCTGTCTCCTTCGGCAGGAACACCGTCTCGCACCAGTTGCCCACCGCCACGGCCACCCCTTCCCCCTGGCTCAGGTCCTCCCCCAGCTGGGCAAAGGCCTCCCGGAGATCGGCGGTCCCGGTGAGCAGGCGGTCCAGGGCGTTCCCCCACACCGCCGCCTGGTCGGGCAGGCTCTGGCGCAGGCTCATCCACAGGGCAAAGATCGCCAGCGCCACCCCCAGCTGCCGGAGCAGCCGTCCCGCCGCCCGGTCCTTTTGGCGCACTTCCTCCGCCCGGCGGCCGTCGCCGCCTCTTCTCACCCGTGATGACATGGCATCGCCTCCCTGTCTCAGCCTATGCCGGGACGGGGAGGCGTTATGTCTTTATTCTACCGCCTTGAGCCGCTGGACTGCCTTTTCCAGCCGGGCCAGGGAGCGGTTTTTGCCCAAAATCCAGGCAATCTCCGGCGCGCCGCCGGGGGTGACCGTCTTGCCCGCCAGGGCGATGCGCACCGGCCACATGACCTTGGCGTTTTTCACCCCCAGCTCCTCCGCCAGGGTGGTCATGACCGTCTTGATCTCCTCCGGCTCCCAGGCTTTCACCTCCCGGAGACGGGGCAGCACCGCCTGGAGCAGCTCCAGAGCGCTCTCCATGGTGCTCTTGGACTTCTTGTTCACAAACAGGTCCAGGTCGTAGGGGGGAAGGGCATCGTAGAAGTCCACCTGAGCGGGGATATCGGTGAGCACCTTGCACCGGGCCTGGAGGGTGGTGGCGATCTTCGCCGGGTCGATGTCCGCCTCATGGACGCTCTGGCGGATATAGGGCTCCGCCACGGCGGCGAAGTCCTCCGGGGTCATGGAGCGGAGATAGACCTCGTTGAAGTGGGTCAGCTTGTCCTTGTCAAAGATGGCCGGGGACTTGGAGATGCGGCTGATGTCGAACACCTTCACCAGCTCCTCCAGGGAGAAGATCTCCTCCTCCCCCTCCGGGGACCAGCCCAGCAGGGCCACATAGTTCACGATGGCCTGGGACAGATAGCCCTCCGCCAGCAGGTCCTCATAGGAGGGGTCGCCATGGCGCTTGGACATCTTGTGCTGCTCGTCCCGCATCACCGGAGCGCAGTGGATATAGGTGGGCACCTGCCAGCCGAAGGCCTGATAGAGCAGGTTGTACTTGGGGGCGGAGGCCAGGTACTCGTTGCCCCGGACCACATGGGTAATGCCCATGAGGTGGTCGTCGATGACGTTGGCAAAGTTGTAGGTGGGCAGGCCGTCGCTCTTGACCATGACCCCCTCGTCCAGGTCGCTGTTGTCCACCGTGATCTTTCCGAAGATCACATCGTCAAAGCTGGTGACTCCCGGCTCGATCTTCTGGCGGATGACGTAGGGCTTGCCCTGGGCTGCCAGGGCGTCGGAGGCCTCCCGGGAGATGTCCCGGTAGGGGCACACGTGCTTCAGGGCGTTCTTGCCCAGGGCGGCCCCGTGGACCTCCGCCTCCTCTGTCCTTTCGCAGAAGCAGCGGTACGCCCCGCCCCGCTCCAGCAGCAGCTCCGCGTATTTTCCGTACAGCTCCTGCCGCTGGGTCTGGATATACGGCCCCACCGGGCCGCCTACGTCCGGCCCCTCGTCGTGGTCCAGGCCGCACTGGGCCAGGGTGCGGTTGATGACCTCTACCGCCCCCTCCACCTTCCGGGTCTGGTCGGTGTCCTCGATGCGCAGAAGGAATTTTCCCCCTGCGTGCCGGGCGATGAGCCAGGTGTACAGGGCGGTGCGGAGGTTGCCCACGTGCATATACCCCGTGGGGGACGGGGCGAAACGGGTGCGCACCTCCCCCCTGGGGATGCGGTCCTCCATCTGCTGGAACCATTCGTAGTCAAGTGCCATCTCTGCGGCCTCCTCAGTTTCTTTTCTCTTGCCCGCTTTCGGGACAGGCGACATTTTTCCCTGTATACCCGATTCCGCCGTTCTTGGCAAGCGTTCCGGTGGGGATTCCGGGGAAAAATCAAAGGCCTGCCTCCCCTGTTGGGGGAGACAGACACGTTGATAAAGCATATGGCAGACGCCCTTGATGGGTGGGAGCAGAACAGCTTACTCCCGCTCCTCCATGGGGACATAGTCCCGGCGGGGACGGATGGCCTTGTAGGCGGGGCGGATGATGCGGTTGCCGTTGATCAGCTCCTCCAGACGGTGGGCGCTCCAGCCGGAGATGCGGGCCACGGCGAAGATGGGGGTGAACAACTCCTCCGGGATGCCCAGCATTTGATAGACGAAGCCGGAATAGAAATCCACATTGGCACTGACGCCCTTGTGCATCCTGCGCTTGCCGCTGATGACCTCCGGGGCCAGCCGCTCCACGTCGGCGTAGAGCTGATACTCCTGCTCCATGCCCTTTTCCGTGGCCAGCATGTGGACGAAGTTTTTGAAGATCCTGGCCCGTGGGTCGGATTTGGAGTAGATGGCGTGGCCCACGCCGTAAATCAGGCCGGAGTGGTCGAAGGCCTCCCCCTGGAGGATCTTATTCAGGTAGGCCCGGATCTCGTCCTCGTCCGACCAGTCCTTGACCTCCCGCTTGATCTCATCGAACATATGACAGACCTTGATGTTGGCGCCGCCGTGCTTGGGGCCTTTCAGAGAACCCAGGGCCGCCGCGATGGCGGAATAGGTGTCGGTGCCGGAGGAGGTGACCACATGGGTGGTGAAGGAGGAGTTGTTGCCGCCGCCGTGCTCAGCGTGGACCACCAGGGCCATGTCCAGCACCCGGGCCTCGGTCTGGGTGTAGCTGGCGTCGGGGCGGAGCATCTGGAGGATGTTCTCCGCCGTGGACAGCTCGGGCACCGGGTCGTGGATGAAGAAGTGGGAGCTGTCGTTGCGATAGTAGTCGTAGGCCTGATAGCCGTACAGGGCCAGCTGGGGGAACACGGCGATAAGCTGGACGCACTGGCGCAGAACGTTGGGGAGTGAGGTGTCGTCCGGCTTGTTGTCGTAGGAGTACAGGGTCAGCACGCTCCGGGCCATGGAGTTCATGATGTCGGTGCTGGGGGCCTTCATAATAATGTCCCGGACGAAGGAATTGGGGAGAGAGCGGTAGCTGGCCAGCAGGGCCCGGAACTCCTCCAGCTCCCTGGCGTTGGACAACGCCCCGAAGAGGAGCAGGTAGGTGATCTCCTCGAAGCCGTAGCGGCCGTCCTGTAAAAAGCCCTTCACCAGGTCTTCGATATTGTAGCCCTGGTAGAACAGAGAGCCGTCGCAGGGCTGATCGTCCGGGGTGCGGGCCTGGATCTCGGAAATTTTGGTCAGCCCGGTGAGGACGCCCTTGCCGTTGAGATCCCGCAGACCACGGTTGACCTTGTTGTCGATGTAGAGCTGTCTGTCGATCACGCAGTCCCGGGTGCAGAGGTCAGATAACGCCTGGATTTGGGGGGTGATCTCCGAATAGTCTCGCTTGCCTGTCATGTTTGCCTCCTGACTGGGAACAGAGTGGTTCCCGGGAGGGGCCGACAGGCTCCTCCCGTCGTTTTTGGGATAGATCGATCACTTTTCTCGTCAGTCGCAGAAGCTCAGCGGTGTCCTTCTCTCCCACGTCCTCCAGCAGCTCGCTCACCTGCCGGAGAAGACGTTGATACCTGGCTGTGATTGCGGCTCTCCCCCGCTCTGTCAGGTAGACCTGTACCACCCGGCCGTCTCTGGCGGAGGAGACCCGCATGATCATTCCTTTTCCTTCCAGATTTTTCAGGGCGTTAGACACCCGGCCAGAGCCCACCTCCAGCGCCTCCCGCAGCTCTCCTGCAGTGGCTCCGTCGTGCTGCGTGGCCAGATAGCGAAGCAGGGCCCCCTCTCCCCGGGTGACCTGCTCGGCGCGTTCCTGTGCCATTCCGTGCATGGACTGGGTCACCAGCTGGATCAGCTCCTCGGCCTGGGCCTGAGCGTCCATGAACATCACCTCGAAACAGCCTGCCTGACGGCCTGAAATCTCATCGTGTGAGATAATTATAGCCCACAGGCGGACATTTGTCAACCGGTTGCGCATCGTGTTTTTTCGTGATTTAGCGTGGTTTTGGACAAATGAGTGAAAGTGGGGCAGCTCATGCCCGCTCTTTTCTCTGCGTTGACATCAAATCCCCGCTGTGATAAAATGACCCTGTCGCTTCGGGGGATTGATGGAATTGGCAGACATGCGAGATTTAGGTTCTCGTGGAGCGATCCGTGAGGGTTCGAGTCCCTTATCCCCCATGCAAATGCCCCGCCAGGACGGTCGCAAAACCGTTTTGGCGGGGCAAAATTCTGTTGTAAAGCGGCTGGCCCTCCCACTCGGTTCACTTCTCCGGAAACAGCTTGCCGAACAGCCAGTGGGAGAAGGGAGCCGCGGCGAAAAAGTTCCAGAAGAAAGCCATGGGGAAGTTTTTCAGCACTGTCCCCACCCAGATAGCCGGAAGCTGGCTGATGGGCGCCCCTGCCAGGCAGACGTTGAACAGGACCGAGGCGATCAGGCTCATGGAGGGGCACATGACCGCCACCGTGGCCCCCTGCCGGAGCAGCTGGCAGAAATACGGGTTGTCCCGCGCCGGGTCGCTGTGTCTGGCGGCGAAGGCCGCCCCGAAGCGGTTGCCGTACAGATTGGAGACGATAAACACGAAAATGCCCATGTAGGACGCCTCGATGAGTGCGTCCAGGAACACGCCGTTGGTCATGTTGCTCAGTCCACCGGCGACCAGATCGGCTCCCTCCTTAATGGCTACGTTGTAGACCTCCATGCCGTACGCCATGGCGTAGGACATGATGAGTCCGAAGATGATTCCCTGACCTCTTGTTCTTGGCATAATATCCTCCTGATTCAGCGATCGTGGTGCGTCAACGGCGCAGCGCCGGAATAGGCGGCAAAAAAGGCGTACGCCCCTCCCTCAGATGGAAAAGGTCATACGCCTTGCGAACATATCCTGTATGCTACACGCATTGACTGCTCTGTACGGCTGTCATTATAGCACCCGATTCTCGCAGATGTAAGAAAAATTTCGCCTGTTATCTTCGTTCTTTTCTGATTGACAGAACAGGGGCCCGTCCTCTTCCCCCCCCTACGCTACCGCAGCCACCGCCATGGACAGGACCAGGGCCACCGGCTGGTGGAGCATATAAATCAGCAGGCTGTGCCGCCCCACCCAGTCCAGGCCGGGTATTTTGGTTTTCAGCCATTCCGGCGGCCGTTTCAGCAGCAGTCTTCCCAGAAACAGGCCGGTGAGGTAGAGGAAGAACCAGGGGAGCAGGGGAAAATAGTCGCTGGAGGTAAAGCCGGGAGCGGGAAAGCCGAACACCGTCAGCCAGCCGGAGGAGAAGAGCGCCTCCGGCAGCCGGAGCAGCACCTGTCCCCCCAGGGAGAGGTATCCGCTCTGCACCGTCCGGGTGAGGAGAAACAGGAAAAAGCTCACCGCCGCCCCGGGAATAGCCGGTATCCGTTCCAGCAGCGGCTTTAGCGCCGTCGCCAGCAGCAGAGCGCACCCCAGCAGGGTCAGCACCCCGTACCAGATGGCCTGGTCCGGCTCGGCGATGAGGGTCACCACCGTCACCAGGATGCCGCACCCGTTGAGCAGCAGTCCGTTTCTCAGCCGGTGACTGCTCAGATTCCAGGAGAGTCCAGAGACGAGGATAAATGTCCAGCAGATGCACTGCTGCCAGATGTGGACGGCGGGGATGCTCCGCCAACCGGGCTGAAAGCCCTGAATGATAAAGACGTCAAAGAGAAAGTGATAGGCCACCATATTGACCACCGCCAGTCCCCGGATGCCGTCGAGCAGATGATATCTTCTGTCCACAGGCTTGCCCTCCTTCTTTTCCTTGCGGATATTGCCATATTATACCACGCTTTTCCCCTCCGGTCTATCCCCGTCTGTTTCGGCATAGGCTGTGGGACAAGGGGGTGATGGGATGGCCCGTAAGCTGATGGCAGGGGCGGCCGTAGTGTTTGCCCTGGCGCTGCTGCTCTTTCCCCAGGCGGGGGGCGACGCCGCACGGGCGGGGCTGGAGCTATGTGGAGAAGTGATCCTCCCCGCCCTGTTCCCCTACTTTGTCCTGTCCGATCTGGCGATCCGACTGGGCCTGGGACAGCGTTTGGCGGAGCTGCTGGATCCGGTGATGGAGCCGGTCTTTCACGTGAGCGGAGCGGGGAGCGCCGCCCTGGCCCTGGGCCTTCTGGGAGGATACCCGGTGGGGGCGGGGACCGCCCGGACCCTGCTCGAGGAGGGGCTGTTCTCCCGGGAGGAGGCCCAGCGGCTGCTCTGCTTTTGCAACAACTCCGGTCCCGCCTTCATTTTGGCTGTAGCGGGGAGCACCGTCTTTGGCAGCGTGACCACCGGCATTTTTCTGTTAACGGTCCATATTCTGGCCGCTCTGACTGTAGGGATGGTCCTGCGGGGAGAGGCTCTGCCCTCCCCGGGCAGCCGCCGCCGGAGAGAGACGTCTCCCACGCCCGCCGCCGCACTGCTGCCTCAGGCGGTGAAGCAGGCCCTGAATTCCTCCCTCCAGGTCTCCGCCTACGTGGTACTGTTCAACATCGTCATCGGTCTGCTCCAGGCTCTCCCCTGGCCGTCCGCCGTCTCCGGCTCTCTCCTCTCCCCTCTCCTGTCGGGGGTGCTGGAGCTGTCCAACGGGGTCTGCTCTCTGGGGCCATGGGCGCAGTCGCCTCTGGGTCTGGCCGTCTGTGCCTTTCTGCTGGGCTGGGGCGGGTTCTCCGTCCACTGTCAGACCGCTGCTCTGCTGGAGGGCTCCGGTCTCCGGCTGGGGCCGTACCTGGGGGCCAAGCTGCTCCAGGGGGCAATCTCTGCCGGGCTGGCATTGGCGGGGGCATGGCTGATACCAGGACTGCTCCCCACCGCCATGGCGGGACAGCAGACCGATCTGCTCTCCCTTCTCCCCCTGTCTGCGGGGACAGGGGCCGTCCTCTGGCTGGGGGTAGGCGTTCTCTTGACAAAAAAGGGTGGAAAAAACCGTTACGGGCGAGTATAATAAGTCTGTCAAAGACGTATCATCACCAGGAAAGAGGAATTTCCCATGCTGTTTCGAGATCAGATCGAGCCGCGCTGCATCTACTGCCAGCACGGCACCGCCATCGCCGAGGACACGGTGGTCTGCCTGAAAAAGGGCGTCATGTCCGGGGGCGGGAGCTGCCGGGGCTTCGCCTACGACCCCTTCAAGCGGGTGCCCGCCGTCCCCGCCGAGCCGGATTTTTCCAGGCTGGACGACGCCGACTTCTCCCTGGACGTGGAGGAGGACAGCGGCTCCTGACCCGTTCTGCGCATAATTTCCCTTCTCCCGAACCATAGTATCCCTGTGGACTCCGCAGGCTGTTGTCCTGGGGCGTCCGCCTGTGATATCGACAAAGGAGGGAATACGGATGTTGGATAAGATCGCTCTGGTCCTGAGCATCATCGGCGGCATCAACTGGGGGCTGATCGGCCTGTTCCAGTTTGACCTGGTCGCCTTTCTGCTGGGAGGCTCCGGGAGCATCCTCAGCCGGATCGTCTACGTTCTGGTGGCTGTGGGCGCCCTGTGGTGCATCTCGCTGCTGTTCCGGGACACGGATACCGCCCGGACAGAGGCCGCAGGCTGACCGGACACAGCTCCCCTGCCGCTCGTCGGCAGGGGATTTTTTTGTCCGGCCCGCCTGTTTCCCTTGACAGGCTGTCTTCTGTGTGCTATTCTATCTATAGGCACCCCCCCGGGGTGGGGTGGTCACAGGATAATAGAAAGGAAATGAATATGAAGCAGTCTTTTTCTGTCACCGGGATGAGCTGCGCTGCGTGCAGCGCCCATGTGGAGAAGGCGGTAAACGGCCTGGAGGGCGTAAAGGTCGCCAGCGTCAACCTCCTGGCCAACTCCATGTCGGTGGAATTTGACGAGAATCAGCTCTCTGTTGCCGACATCTGTCAGGCTGTGGCGGACGCGGGCTACGGGGCATCTCCCACAGGGGGGAAGCGGCAGGCAGTCTCCGTTCCCGCCGAGGACCCGGTAGAGCAGGAGATCAGGAGCATGAAGCACCGGCTCATCTGGTCCATCGTCTTTATGGTCCCTCTGTTCTATCTGAGTATGGGGCATATGATGGGATTTCCCCTACCAGACGTATTCCTGGGGGTGGAGAACGCCATGGTGTACTCCCTGGCCCAGGTGGTCCTGGTGCTGCCCATCCTGTATTTGAACGACAAATATTTCATCAACGGCTTTCGGGCGTTCCGGCGGAAGGCCCCCAATATGGATTCCCTCATCGCCATCGGCTCCGCCGCCGGGATGATCTACTCGGTGTACTCCCTCTTTGTCATCGGCTACGCACTGGGCCACGGCGACCTGGAGACCGCCGAGGAGTACCACATGAACCATCTCTATATCGAGTCCGCCGGGATGATTCTGACCCTCATCGACGTGGGCAAGTATCTGGAGACCCGGAGCAAGGGCAAGACCTCCGACGCGCTGAAAAAGCTGATGAACCTCCAGCCCAAGACCGCCCACGTCCTCCGGGACGGGGAGGAGACGGAGGTCCCCATCGAGGAGGTGGCCGTAGGCGACCAGGTGGTGGTCCGTCCCGGTCAGGCCATCCCGGTGGACGGTGTGGTCGCCACCGGCAGCACCTCGGTGGACGAGTCCGCCCTCACCGGCGAGCCCATCCCCGCGGAAAAGCATCCCGGGGACAAGGTCTCCGGCGGCACGGTCAACGGCAACGGCACATTCACCTTCACCGCCGCCCGGGTGGGAGAGGACACCACCCTGGCCCAGATCATCCATCTGGTGCAGGACGCCTCCGCCTCCAAGGCCCCTATTGCCAAGCTGGCGGACAAGGTGGCGGGCATCTTCGTCCCTACGGTGTTGTCCATCGCCCTGGTGACCTTTGTGGTTTGGCTCATCGTCACCGGCTCGGTGGTCTCCGCCCTGACCCCTGCCATGGCGGTGGTGGTCATCTCCTGTCCCTGCGCCCTGGGGCTGGCTACTCCTGTGGCCATTATGGTGGGTACCGGCAAGGGTACCGAGCTGGGTATCCTCTTTAAGTCCGCCGAGAGCCTGGAGACCCTCCACAAGATTGACACGGTGGTGCTTGACAAGACGGGCACTATCACCCAGGGCAAGCCGAAGGTCACGGATTTGATTCCCGCCCCCGGGCGCACCGGGGAGGAGCTGCTCCGCCTGGCCGCCTCGCTGGAGACCGCCTCGGAGCATCCTCTGGCGGACGCCGTCACCTCCCGGGCACGGGAAGACGGCCTGACCCTCTCCCCTGTCACCGATTTCCAGGCCCTTCCCGGTCTGGGGCTGAAGGGACGCATCGGCAGCCATTCCTACGCCGCAGGCAACCGCCGCCTGATGGAGCAGCTGGGGATATCCGTGAACGCCGCCCAGGCGGAAGCACTGGCCAGTGCCGGAAAGACCCCCCTCTATTTCGCTGAGGACGGCCGCTATCTGGGCACCATCGCCGCAGCCGACCTGGTAAAGGAGAGCAGTCCCGCCGCCATCCACGCCCTGCAGGAGCAGGGCATCCAGGTGGTCATGTTCACCGGGGACAACGCCAGGACCGCCCAGGCGGTGGCCGCCCCCCTGGGCATCGATCAGGTCATCTCCGACGTGCTGCCCCAGGACAAGGAGCGGCAGGTGGCCCGGCTCCAGTCTGAGGGTCGGAAGGTGGCCATGGTGGGCGACGGCATCAACGACGCTCCGGCCCTGGCCCGGGCGGACGTGGGCATTGCCATCGGCGCAGGTACCGACGTGGCTATCGAGTCTGCCGACGTGGTGCTGGTGAAATCCGACCTGCGGGACGCCTCCACCGCCATCCAGCTCTCCCGGAAGGTCATCAAGAACATCAAGGAGAACCTGTTCTGGGCCTTCTGCTACAACTGTCTGGGTATCCCCCTGGCTGCCGGGGTGTTCTATCCCCTGCTGGGCTGGCAGCTGAATCCCATGTTCGGGGCGGCGGCCATGAGCCTGAGCTCCTTCTGCGTGGTCTCCAACGCCCTGCGCCTGCGGCTGTTCCAGCCCAAGCCCCTCCTGGAAGACACCGCCCCCCGGCGTGTCGATACAAAATTCACCTCGCTTGAGGCAAAAGGAGAAGATTCTGTTATGACGAAAACGCTGACTGTAAACGGTATGATGTGCGGCCACTGTAAGGCAACCGTGGAAAAGGCCCTCTCCGCCGTGGACGGCGTGGCATCCTGCACCGTCGATCTGGAGGCCAAGACCGCAACCTGCACCCTGTCCGCCCCTGTGGAGGACAAGGTTCTGTCCGACGCCGTCACCGCCGCCGGGTACGAAGTGGTCACGGTGGCCTGATGACCGCCGATCGAGAGCAGATCTCCCGGCTGCTGAAAACCGCCCGGGGCCAGCTGGACGGTATCCTGCGGATGATCGACGAGGACCGGTACTGCATCGACATCTCCAACCAGATCATGGCCACCCAGTCCATCCTGTCCCGGGCCAACGCCGAGGTGCTCAAGGCCCACGTTCACCACTGCGTCCATGCAGCGGTCCAGTCCGGGGACGCGGACAAGGAGCTGGAGGAGATCACCACCATCCTGGAAAAGCTGGCAAAGCGGTGAGCCGCCCGTCAGGGGCGCAAAAACTGCCCCCAGGCCTCACGGCCCGGGGGCGTTGCGTTGCTGTGGATGGGCGCTTTTAAATCAGGATGACCAGGGCCAGCACCAGGACGATCACCGCCGCCAGGGACAGCAACGGCAGCATACAGCCCATGCCAGGATATCCTCTCCTCCGACGCGGGGGTGGAGGTGGCGGACGATGACCTCTCACAGGGCCACCCGGACCTCTCATGGGGCCGCCGCCGTAGCCGCCTCTGGGGCCTCCTCTGGGACCGCCGCCGCCAGGACCTCCTCTGGGGCCGCCGCCAAATCCGCCGCCTCTGCTGCGGGAATACATTCTGCGATTCATAGGGCACGCTCCTCTCTCATGAAACCGGTCAGGCCTCAGGTTCTATTCAGAAGTATAGCAAAAGAGCATGGATAAATCAAGCTGCACAGAAAAAAGTGGATTCCGCCTCACGGGACGGAGCGGCTCCTGCCACAGGCCGGATTTCCCCTTGCTTTTTCCCCTGTTTTGCTTATAATGAATGGGAAAAATAGTGTGGACGGTCAATACGCGGAGGAGAAGAGGCTGGCCCAGGCCGTCCGGGTCAAAAGAGGAGCTTTGGAAATGTCACAGCGCAAGCGCATTGTCATCACAGGTATGGGTGCCGTCACCCCCATCGGCGTGGGTGTGACGGCCTATTGGCACAATCTCATCGAAGGGAAATGCGGCATCGGCCCGCTGACCCGGCTGGACACGACAAATTTGCCGGTGCAGATCGGCGGAGAGGTGCGGGATTTTGACCCGGAGCAGTTCATCCCCAAGATGGATGTGGGCAAGATGGCCCGGTTCACCCAGCTGGCCTATGCCGCCGCCGGAGAGGCCCTGTCAGACAGCGGCGTGGAGATCGACCCCTACCGCACCGGCCTCACCATGGGCACCGCCATGAACGGCGTGGCGGAGATCAGCGCAACCCAGGATCAGTACACCCGGACGGGGAAGAAGGTCTCCCCCCGGTTCGTGCCCAAGGTGCTGGGGAATATGGCCGCCTGTCAGATCGCCATTGCCCACAACATCCAGGGCCCCAGCTTTACTCTGAACACCGCCTGCTCCTCCGGCCTGGACGCCATCACCCTGGCGGTGATGCTGCTCCGCAACGGCAATGCGGACGTGATGCTGGCGGTGGGGGGCGAGTCCATCGCCTGTCCCCCGGTGATCTCCTCCCTGGCCACCAGCAACGCCCTGAGCCGGAACAATGCCGACCCCCTCCACGCCTGTCGGCCCTTTGACCGGAAGCGGGACGGCTTCGTCATGGGGGAGGGCGGCGGCGCTCTGGTGCTGGAGACAGAGGAGCACGCCCTGGCCCGGGGCGCCCACATCTACGGCGAGATTTTGGGCTGCGGCAACAACAACGACGCCTATCACATCACCGCCCCCCGGCCCCACGGGGAGGGCGGGGCCAGATGTATGCGCCTGGCTCTGGAGGACGCCGGGCTGGCCCCGGAGCAGATCGGCTATGTCAACGCCCACGGCACCTCCACCCCGGTGGGGGACGCCATGGAGTGCGACGCCATCCGAACGGTGTTCGGGGACTATGCCGCCCGGCTGCCCGTCTCCTCCACCAAGGGAGCCACCGGCCACCTGATGGGGGCAGGGGGCATTACCGAGGTCATCGCCTGCGTCCTGGGCATCCGGGACGGAGTTCTTCCCCCCACCCTGAACGTCACCGACCCCGATCCGGCCTGCGGGCTGGACTGCGTCCCCCTGGTCGCCCGGCAGAAATCCTATGATATCGCCATGTCCAACGCCCTGGGCTTCGGCGGTCAGAACTCCAGCGTCATCGTGGGGAGATATTGAAGGCCAAGGACCGCTCGCAAACAAAAGAATCAGGACAGCGCTCCCGGGAGTGCTGTCCTGATGTTTTTTACTGTTGGATCGTTTGCCCTTACAGCCGGGCCTCCAGAACGGCTTTCATGTCCTCGTAGCCCGGCTTGCCGAGCAATGCGAACATATTCTTTTTTGTATGCTTCCACGCCCGGCTGTGAACCCGGTCCGGCAAACGTGCCGGTGGCACGTTTGAGGGTGAGTGGAAATCCCGGCGCGCAGCGCCTTCCTTACAGCCGGGCCTCCAGAGCGGCCTTCATATCCTCGTAGCCAGGCTTGCCAAGCAATGCGAACATGTTCTTCTTGTAGGCCTCCACGCCCGGCTGTGAACCCGGTCCGGCAAACGTGCCGGTGGCACGTTTGCGGGTGAATGGAACTCCCGGCGCACAGCGCCTTCCTTACAGCCGGGCCTCCAGCTCAGCCTTCATGTCCTCATAGCCGGGCTTGCCGAGCAATGCGAACATATTCTTCTTGTAGGCCTCCACGCCCGGCTGATTGAACGGATTGACCCCCAGCACATAGCCGGAAATACCGCAGGACAGCTCAAAGAAATAGATCAGCGCGCCGGTGTTGTAGGCGTCGATGGTGTCCACGTTGACCAGGATGTTGGGCACGCCGCCGTCCACATGGGCCAGACGGGTCCCCCGCATGGCCTGCTCGCAGACGAACTTCAGTTCCTTCCCGGCCAGGAAGTTCAGGCCGTCCACATTGTCCTTGTCCTCTCCGATGACCACAGAGCCATGGGGCCTGTCATAGCGGACGATGGTCTCGAACATGATACGCTCGCCCTGCTGAATGTACTGGCCCATGGAGTGGAGGTCCGCGGTGAACTCTACGCTGGCGGGGTAGATGCCCTTGCCGTCCTTGCCCTCGCTCTCGCCGTAGAGCTGCTTCCACCACTCGCCGAAGAACCGGAAGTTCGGCTCATAAGCGCCCAGGATCTCCACCTTCTTGCCCTGGTTGTACAGGACGTTCCGGGCGGCCACATACTGCCAGACCGGGTTTGCCATGCTCTTATCCGCGCCGAAGGTGTTCATGGCGTCGGCGGCCCCCTGCATCAGGGCCTCGATGTCGATGCCCGCCACGGCGATGGGCAGCAGGCCCACGGCGGTGAGGACGGAGTAACGGCCGCCCACGTCGTCGGGCACCACGAACTCCTCATAGCCCTCGGCGTCGGCCAGGCCCTTGAGGGCCCCACGGGCCTTGTCGGTGGTGGCGTAAATACGGCGGGCAGCCTCCGCCTTGCCGTACTTGTCCTCCAGCGCAGCCTTAAAAATGCGGAAGGCCACGGCGGGCTCAGTGGTAGTGCCGGACTTGGAGATGACGTTGATGGAGAAGTCCCGGTCGCCGATCAGCTCCAGGGTCTCCAGCACGGCGTCGGTGGACAGGGTGTTACCGGCAAAGAAGATATCAGGGGTGTCCTTCTTCTTCAGGTTGTAGTTGGGGCTCTGGATCAGCTCCACCACCGCTCTGGCCCCCAGATAGGAGCCGCCAATGCCGATGACTACCAGCACCTGGGAGTCGGACTGGATCTTTTTCGCCGCCTTCTGGATGCGGGCAAACTCGTCCTTGTCATAGTCCACCGGGAGACGGACCCAGCCGAGAAAATCGTTGCCCGCTCCCTTCCGGGAATCCAGCACCTGATGGGCGGTGGCTACCTGGGGGGCGATAGCCTCCAGCTCGGCCTTGGTGACAGCAGAGGAGACGTCTACTTGAATCATGGGAAAAACCTCCTGTATCATAAAATTGTATTGATGTACGTTCCTGGGAAGACAGGTTCAGTTTACCACAGGATCTCCAAAAATACAACCGGACAGAACGCTTTTGCCGCTATTTCTCTGCCCCCGCCTCTTTCGGCGCGGGCTCCGCCGCCCGTCGCCGCTGCACCTGCTTCACACTCTCGCAGATGGGGAGGGGCAGCAGAGACAAAATCAGTACCGCCGCCCACTCCCCGACAGAGAGAGGCACCACGGAAAACACCGTCTGGAGGGGCGGCAGCAGCAGGACGGAGAGCTGGAGCAGCAGACCGATGAGGAACGCCCGGTTCATGGCCGGGTTGGAGAGCACGCCGATCTGCAAAAGGGAGGCCCGGTCGCTGCGCTCATCGAATGCGTGGAACAGCTGGCACAGGGTCAGAGTGGCGAAGGCCATGGTGTTGGCCGCCTGATAGGCCTCCCCCGGGTCGGAGAGGATGTACTCCCCCAGAAAATAGGCCGCCAGAGTCACCAGCCCCACCATCAGCCCCTGCCAGACGAGCTGGAAAGCGAAGGGGCCGGTGAACAGCGGCTCCTTTCCGGAGCGGGGCGGCTGGTCCATCACCCCCGCCTCCACCGGCTCCACCCCCAGGGCCAGGGCAGGAAGGGAGTCGGTGACCAGATTGAGCCACAACAGCTGCACGGGCACCAGTGGCGTCTGATGGAAATTGCACGCCGTGGCGATGAAAACGGTGAAAATTTCCCCGATGTTGCAGGAGAGCAGATAGTGGATGGCCTTTCGGATGTTGGCATAGATGCCTCTCCCCTGCTCCACGGCGGAGACGATGGTGGAGAAGTTGTCGTCGGTGAGCACCATGTCCGCCGCCCCCTTGGCCACGTCGGTCCCGGTGATGCCCATGGCGCAGCCGATATCCGCCGCCTTCAGCGCCGGAGCGTCGTTGACCCCGTCCCCGGTCATGGCCACGATCTTCCCCTGCCTCTGGAGAGCCTGGACGATGCGCAGCTTATGCTCCGGAGTGACCCGGGCAAAGACGGCGCAGCGGCCCACCTGCTCCTCCAGCAGCTCCTGGGGCATAAAGTCCAGCTCCGCCCCGGTGAGGGCGATGGAGTCATCCCGGTAGATGTCCAGCTCCCTGGCCACAGCCACGGCGGTGAGCTTGTGGTCGCCGGTGATCATCACCGGGCGAATGCCCCCGTGGCGGCAGACGGCCACCGCCTCCCGTACCTCCGGTCGGGGCGGGTCCATCATCCCGATCAGGCCCACGAAAATCAGCTCCCGCTCCACCGTCTCCGGGGTGAGCTGACCGGGGATGCGCTCCAGCTCCCGGTAGGCCACTCCGATCACCCGGAGGGCCTGTCCCGCCATCAGACGGTTGGCGGTCTCCGCCGTCACTCTGGCTCCCTCGTCCAGGGGACGGACGCCCCGGTCCAGGTAGGAGTTGCAGCGCCGGAGCAGCAGGTCGGGGGCTCCCTTGACCATCACCCGGTAGCCCCCGGCAGGGCTGGGGTGGATGGTGGACATGAGCTTCCGGTCCGCATCAAAGGGCAGCTCCGCCCGGCGGGGAAATTCCTCCTCCAGCTCCCCCTTTCGGATGCCCCGGCTCTGGGCGGCGGCGACGATGGCATTCTCCGTGGGGTCACCGGAGAAGGTGCCGTCCGGCCGGGGGACGGAGTCGCTGCACAGGGTCCCGATAGAGAGGGCCAGCTGCTCCCCCCTGCCGCTGGCCGTCCAGATCTGGGTGCCGGTCATCTGGTTTTTCGTCAGCGTCCCCGTCTTGTCCGAGCAGATGACGCTGGCACAGCCCAGGGTCTCCACGGCGGGGAGCTTTTTCACAATGGCGTGCTGCCCCGCCATCCGCTGGACCCCCAGGGCCAGGACGATGGTGACGATGGCGGGCAGCCCTTCCGGAATGGCGGCCACCGCCAGGGAGACGGCGATGAGGAACATGGACAGCAGCTCCTTTCCCTGGAGCAGTCCCACCCCGAACATGACGGCGCAGGCGGCCACGCAGAGAAAGGAGGGGGACCTGGAGATCTCCCCCATCTTCCGCTGGAGGGGAGTCTCCCCCTGCTCCTGGTTCTGGAGCAGGGCGGCGATACGTCCCACCTCGGTGTGCATCCCTGTCTCCACCACCAGGGCGGTCCCCCGGCCCCCGGTGACGACGGTGGAGCCGATGAGCAGGTTGACCCGGTCCCCCAGAGGGGTGTCCCCCGCCAGGGTGACACCCGCCCGCTTCTCCACCGGCACCGACTCCCCGGTGATGGCGGACTCGTCCGCCCGGAGGCCCGCCGCCTCCACCAGCCGGGCGTCCGCCGGGACCAGGTCCCCAGCCTCCAGGCGGATCAGGTCCCCCGGCACCAGCAGGGCGGCGTCGATCCGGCAGAGCCTGCCGCCCCGGAGGACGCTGGCCTGAGGCGCCGCCATCTCCCGGAGGGCCTCCAGCGCCTTTTCCGCATTGCTCTCCTGGACGATGGAGATCGCCCCGTTCACCAGGACGATAACCAGGATGATGACCGCGTCCAGCAGGTCCTCCCCGCCGCTGGCCAGCCAGGACAGGGCGGCGGCCAGCAGGACGAGAATCCTGGGGTCCTTCAGCTGCTCCCACAGGCGCAGGAGCAGGGAGCGCCTCCCGGCCTGCTCCAGCCGGTTGGGGCCGTACTCCTCCAGTCTGGCCCGGGCCTCCCCGGGAGAGAGGCCCCGGACGGGGTCTGTTCTGAGCTGGGCGGCGGCCTCCTTTGACGTCATGGCGTGCCATTGCTGCATATCGCATCCTCCTCTGTATCCGTCCCCGGCACAGCGGGGGCAGCTGTTCTGTTCCCTTCCATTATAGGAGAGGAGGAATGGGAAAAAGCGGGAATCGTGGGGCAGGGCGGAGCGGAGATGTCTCCTCCCTCCCGCACCGGGGAGGAGTCCCGTCGTTCTTCACATGAAGTTGACTTTCGTGGCTGATTCTGCCTTTGTATTGACAATTTTGCACATTCCCGTATAATAAAATCAGTCGATCCCCTGCCCGGCGGAGGAGGTGCGCCGTTCCCTTCCGCAGGCGGAGCATTTTGGAGGGAGGCACGGATATGCAGCGTATCATCATCTGCGACGACGATCGGCAGGTCTGCGCCTCTCTGGCTACCATGATCGATCAGGTCTATGATTGTCCCCACCGCATCCGGCAGGTCTACAGCTGGGACGCCCTTCGGGACGAGGTGCTGGTCATCTCCCCCGGGGAAGCGGACATCGTTTTTCTGGATATCCAGCTGGGGGCGGACAACGGTATCCTCGTCTCCCGACAGCTTCGGGAGCGGTATCCCCACATCCGGTTCATCTATATCACCGGCTATATCCAGTTTTCCGAGGCCATTTTTCACGGCTTCCCCACCGCCTTTCTGGTCAAGCCCATCAAGCCCGCCTCCCTTCTGTATGCCCTGGAGAAGGCCACCGCCGAGCTGGACGCCATGGAGGATGCCGTGCTCCCTCTGAAGGTCAGAGGCGGGGAGCTTCGCTCCATCCCCCTGCGCCAAATTCGATATATCGAGTCCGCAGGCCGTCTGGCGCTCATCCATACGGACAGCGGCCCGGTGGAGTGCTACCGGAGACTGGGGGAGCTGGAGGAGCAGCTGGCCGACAGCTTTGTCCGCTGCCACCAGAGCTTCCTGGTCAATCTGGGCCATGTGAGGCAGATTCAGGAGCTAAGGCTTCTCCTGTACACCGGCGAGGCCGTCCCCATCAGCCGGGTCCGTCTCAGGGCGACAAAGGAGAAGCTGATGCGGTACGCCGGGGAGGGGGTTTGATTCCTTCTCCGCCGACTTCACAGTGGGGCAAATGCTGATTTTTACAAAAAAACGACCGGTTATGACAAATCGGTTGCAATGGTTCAGGCTATCTCCTACAGTTATTCTGTAGGAGAATCTCTTCTGACCGGGCTGCGCGCTCCGGTCATTCAGTGGAAAGAGGGTAGTCTGAATGAACCCAATCCGCATCCTGTCCGTGACCCCTGTCAGCAACTACCGGCTGGTCATTCTCTGCGATGACGAGACCATTCGGCTCTGGTCCTTCCCCTTTCTGGGGAGGTCGTCCAGGTCTCATCCCCTCCGGGACCGGGCGCTGTTTGAGCAGGTGGTGGTATCTCCGGACGGCCTCCAGGTCACCTGGCCCAACGGAGAGTGTCGCCAGGCATCGGAGCTCTGCCGCGTCGGCAGGCTGCTGCCCCTGTCCATGGACGATTTGGTCACGCTGTGCAACCGGAACGTCCTGTCCACCAGTGAGGTGGCGGAGCTGCTGGGCTGCACCAGGCAGAACGTGGACAATCTCACCGTCCGGGGTAAGCTGCACCCCATCAAGTCCTACAAGCGGAACCGGCTTTTTCTCCTGGGCGATGTGATACGCAGACGCCGGTGGAACACCGACGCCCTCCCGCCTGCCGCAGCGGACAGACAACAGCCATCTGCGCCCCACCCGGAGCAGTATTTGGAAAACTCCTGACAAGGCCGATATGAAGCTACCCCCGCCGCAGTTTTGCGGCGGGGGTAAGAGACTGTCAAAAAAACGCTTGAGACTTCCGCGACAGAGCAGCGGGGGTGCGGAGGAGGGGGCAAAAAGCCCCCTTCGCGTGCAATAAAAACGATTTTTAGAACTTTTTCAAAGTTCAAAAATCGTACTCAGCGTGGCAAAAAGGATTTTTGACACGCTGCTACCCCCGCCGCAGTACTGCGGCGGGGGTAATTTACTAAAAAACGTTTGATACTGACTTGCAGCAGGTCTCATGCCGTCCGCTTCCGGAAGCAGAAGGTCACGGCGAAGCACACCGCCAGGACCAGGGTGATGGATGCCCCGGCGGAGGAGCCAATGTAGTAGCTGACCATCAGCCCGGCGATCCCAGACAGCAGCGCCAGCGCCAGAGAGCAGAGGGTGTACTGCCGCAGGTTCCGGGAGACGTTTCTCGCCGCCGCACCGGGGAGGATGAGCATAGAGTTGATGACCAGCAGGCCCACCCAGGTCATAGACAGGGTGACCACCAGAGCCACAGCGCAGTTAAACAGGGCGTCCTGCTGCCACAGCCGGATGCCCCGGCTCCGGGCCAGGGCGGGGTGGATGGCAGAGAGGGTGAGCTGGTTCAGGGAGGTGACCCACAGCAACACCACCAGCAGGAGGATGCCCCCCAGAACGGCGATTTTGGACGGCGTCACCGACAGGATGTCCCCCACCAGCAGGCTGTTGAACTTGGTGAAGCTCTGCCCGCCCAGGGTGGACAGGAAGATGCCCAGGGCCACGGCGGTAGAGGAGAACACACCGATCACCGTGTCCCCCGCCAGGTTGGTGCGATAGCGCACCCAGGTAAACAGCAGGGCAAAGCACACCGCCAGCGCCGCCGCGCACCAGTTGGGGTCAGCGAAGCCCGCCAGCGTCCCGGCGGCGATGCCGGTAAAGGCGGAGTGTCCCAGGGCATCGGAGAAGAAGGACATCTTCTTCTCCACCACCATGGTGGACAGCAGGCCAAACAACGGGGAGATGACCAGCACCGCCAGCAGGGCGTTTTTCATAAAGTACATGCTGCCGCTCTCCGCCCACTCAAAGGGCAGCAGATCCACCAGCCAATACCAGAGGTTCATCAGACATTCCCTCCTCTCTCCGCCTCTGCGCCGAAAATTTGCCGGAAGGCGGGGGAGGACAGCACCTCACGGGTGTCTCCCTGGGCCAAAATGCGCTTTTGGAGCAGGATTACCTTGTCCACCCGGTTCAGGGTCTGAAAATCGTGGGTGGACAGGAGGATGGAGAGGTCATAGGTCTCCCGGATGTGATCCAGCAGCTCCAGCAGCTGCTGCTCCCCCTCCACGTCCACGCCGCTCATTGGCTCGTCCAGGATGAGCAGGTTGGGGATGGGCTCCAGAGCCATGGCCAGCAGCACCCGCTGCACCTCGCCCCCGGAGAGCATGCCCACCCGCTTGTCAATGAGGCTCTCCCCGTTCACCCGGGCCAGGGCCTCCAGCACCTTCTCCCGCCGTTTTTTCGGCACAGGCAGAAAGGCGGGATACCGGGTGGTGGCGGTGAGAAACAGGTCCAGGACGCTCACCGGGTCGTCCGGGTCAAAGCCCGGGCTTTGGGGGACGTAGCCGATGGTGGGCTTCTGTGCCCCGTTCTCGGCAGACTGGAAGGTGATGCTTCCCTGATAGGGGATAGCCCCCAGTATGGACTTGAACAGGGAGCTTTTCCCCGCCCCGTTGGGGCCGATGAGGGCGATCAGCTCCCCACAATGAAGGTGAAAGCCCACGTCGTCCAGAATCAGGTCCTCCCCCAGCCGGACGGTCAGATGCTCCACCCGCAGGCAGCAGCGACCCTCACAGCCCCCGTGACAATTTTGATGCTTCTCCCGGCTCATTGATATGCCTCCCAGATGGTGGTCAGATTTTCGGTGACGGCGTCCTCATACGCCTGGACAGTGTCCCCGTCGCTGCCGCTCATGATCATGGACAGCGTCCAGACGGAGACTCCGCACTCCCGGCTGATGATGCCGGCGGCGTTGTCCGAGCCGTTGACCTCCACGAACACGGCGGGGAGGTCCTGGGCCTGGACAATGGAGATGATCTCCTTCAGCTCCAGAGCGGAGGCCTCCGCCCCCTCCTCCTCCTCGATGGCGGCGGCGATCTCCAGGTCAAAGGCCTCCGCAAAATAGGAAAATCCGTCGTGGAAGGTGATGATCTCCAGCCCCCGGACGGCCTGGCCCACATCGCTCTCCCGGAGGGAGTCGGCAAAATCCTCCAGCTCCCGGGCTACTGCTTCTCCCCGCTCCCGGTATTCCTCCGCCCGGTCCGGGTCCAGCTCCGCCAGACCGGCCGCCAGATTCCGGGCCATCTGGGCGTACCGCTCCGGGTCCATCCAGATGTGGGGGTCGGACTCCTCCTCATCGCCGTTCTCGTCGTGGTGGTGCTCGTCTCCCGTCAGCAGTTCAACGCCCTGGGAGCAGTCGATCACCGTCCGCCCCTCCAGCACGTCGTCCAGAAAGTCCTCCAGGCCGGCGCCGTTGATGACCACGGCGTCCGCCCGCTCCACCGCCTTCATATCCTGCACCGTCAGGGTGTAGTCGTGGAGACAGGACACCTGCTGGTCGATGACCAGCTCCGCCTCCACGTCCTCCATCTCCCCCACGATGCTGTTGGCCAGGAGATAGACGGGATAGGTGGTGCAGGCCACCGTCAGCGTCCCCGCTGTCTCGTCTGTATTGGTCGCGCTCCCGCAGCCCGTCAGCAGCAGGGCCAGGAGCAGCAGTAAAATCGTGATTCGTCTCATGGGTTTGCTTCCCTCCATCGGGCCGGACGGGGCATTTCCCGTCCTCTGGGCGGCATCATACCACAGCCGGGTTTAAAAGTCAAACATTTGTTCGAATCATCATATGAGCATTTTCTCATGAGACACCCTCACCACCGGTTGGAGGTGAGAAAATCCGCCCCGGCCCTTGCCCACATCTCCTTGCGAAAGGCCCAGTTCACCGTCCAGACGTTCACGGTGCAGCCCTTTTGGTGGGCATAGGCCGGGAGACTCAGGCCCGTTTTCGTGGTGCGGAAGTCGATGCCGCTGTTGCCCAGGGCCGCTGCCCGGTCCACTGTCTCTTTTGTTCCCCGCTCCGCCAGCAGTTGGACGGGGATGCTCTCTGTCAGCGTGCGGAGTTCCCGGAGCCGTTCGATCTGAAAGCTGATGCACATACACCGGTGTTCCATGCCCATACCTTGCCCCGTCTCGTACACCGCCCGGACCTCCTCCAGGCAGGAGACGCCCTTCAGCTCGATGACGGCCACGGCTCCGTACCGTTTGCAGATATCCAGGTAAGCGGTCAGGGTGGGGATTTCTCGGTTCTCGCACCGTTCAATGCCCCGGCCCCGGTCGATGTGGCAGCGCCGAAGCTGTTGGAAGGTCATCTCCCGGACCGGGCCTGTCCCGTCGGTGGTCCGGTCCACCGTATCGTCGTGGATGCAGACCAGCGCCCCGTCGGCGGTGGCGTGGACGTCCGTCTCGATGCCCCATACCCCACGCTGACCCGCCAGCTCGAAGCCCAGGAGTGAATTTTCCGGAGCCTCGGCACTCAGGCCCCGGTGGGCGATACTGCAGCACGAAAGGCCGCTCCCCTTTTTTACCAAGTTTACCTCTCCCCTTCTGTCGTTCTCCAACGTTCTCCAAAAAAACCGGGGCCTAAAGGGCCCCGGTCGCTCAGTTTGCCTGGTTGTAGTTCATTTCCTTCTCATAGGCCACGATCAACTCGATATTTGCCAGCTCATACTCGTTGAACACGCTGATATCGAAGTCGGCGCTTTCCACCGTCCCCTGATACCAGCTCTTGGAGCCAAAATACTCCTTCATCTCATCAGTGGTAAAGATCATACCGTGGCGGGCGTAGATCTCGTTCCGGGCGATGCGGCACTCCAGGGCGGTCAGACCGTACAGCTCAGACTCGCTCAGGTAACGGCTGCTGCTCTCCGGCAGCAGATAGTCCCCGGAGAGGTCCACATCCGCGCCGTCCACATCCGTATCCTCTGTGCTCTCCGGCTCCTCCTGCTCCTCCGTCTCAGCTGTCTCCTCCGTTTCTGCGGCCAGGACGGTGATCTCCACGCTGTCCGTCTCCCCGTTGGGGCCGGTAGCGGTGGCAACGGTGGTCCCGGTGGTCAGAGCGGTGAGCTGTCCGCTACCGTCTACCTCCACGATGCCCGGCTCTGAATAAGTCCAGCTGACCTGGTCTGCATTGGCTCCAATGATCTGGTAGGTCATTCCCACATTGATGGTGAGCTGATCGGTGGTCAGGGCGATGTCGATCTGCTCGACCTGTTCTATCTCTTTCTCGTCCTCTGCCTCGTCAGCAAGGGTCTCGTCCGGGTCTGCGCTCTCCCCGGTGTCGGCCTCGCTGTCAGCCTCCGGCTCTGCCGTCTCCTCCACGATGGTGGTCTGGTTCTCCTCAACCACTTCGTCATCAGACTGGCCCAGCATACCCTGGGTCCACAGGACCGCCGCCACCACAAGGGCAACTACGATAACAATGGCGACGATGAGCACCGCCATCGTTCCCCCGGACTTCCTGGGCGCGCTTTGCTGCTCGGACATCTCTGCCGCAGTATTCTCCGCCTCCGGCAGGTCTCGGGTCAGCTCCTCCGGAAGGGGCGTTCCGTCTCTGGTGCAAAAAGCGATCCGGGCGGTGATCACCTTTCCGCAGGTGGGACAACGGGGGATATATCTGCCGCATCTCGTACAGAAGGCGGCGGCATCCTCTGTTTCCTGATGGCAATAGGGACAATTCATCCTGCTTCACTCCGATCTCTTCGGCTCATCAGTCTCTTTCGGTCTGTGTAGGAACGTGTATGTTATCTTATCACAGTGCATGGTTTTTTTCAATCAATTTTCCATCTTTTCCCTACTGGCAAAGCCCGGAGGACATGCCTCCGGGCTTTGGGTGCAAAAATTTTCTTATTCCGTCCGAATCAGGAATTTCAGCTCATAGTCCTCACCTGCGGGATACTGGAACTCCGGGGCCACGGCGGGGCCGCAGCTGCCGGTGCCGATGCCCTGCTGGAAGGCCTGGATGGTGACATAGGTGCCGGTGGGCGTTTCGTCCTTCTGATGGCGCATGGTCATCAGCTCCCGGTCGCTGTAGGGCTTGATACCCAGCTCGAAGGGCTGCTCCACGGCCTGGAAGGTGACCCGGTTCTTGCCGTCGGAGACGGCCGCCAGGGTGCAGTCGCACCGGTTGCCGCTCTCCTGGGGCCGGATGTTCGGCTCGGTCATGTCGGAGACGGCGCAGGAGACGGGAGCGATGGGGAACTGCTCCTTCATGTCGGCGTAGGATTCGCCTGTGCGGCCCACATAGTCCACCCGATCAAAGCTGCCGTCCAGCCGGAAGCTCTTGCCGTACCGGGGGACGATGCCCCTGCCGGAGGTGCAATGCAGTTTGCTGGTCACCAGGATGCCCTCTGCCGTCCCCTCATAGGTGTCGGTGACGGTGAATTTGTTCTTCCTGTTGGTGACCTTCGTGACCACCCGGACGCCGTTTTCCGTCTCCTCCCGGGAGACGAGCTCCTCCGTCTGGGCACAGTAGGGGGCCATGGTGTTGCGGTAGAGGGGGTCGGTGTCGTTGTCCGTCCCCACCCGGAACAGGATGGTGGACGGGTCCGCCGCCGTCAGCACCTGACCGCCGGGGAGGGTCAGTCTGAGGCCGTTATCCGTCACCTGAGCGCCGATGGGCAGGGCGCACCGCTGCTCCGGCGCCTTGGGGAGCCGCCGCTCCAGGACGATCTCCTCCTCCGCCACCTGGCGGCCCGTCTTGGCATCGGTGGTCACCACGATGGCCCGGGCCTCGCCGTCGGTGATCTTCCCGGACTTGACGATAACAGTGGTCTTGCTCAGGGGCCCGGCCTCCGGGATGACCGTCTGGCAGCTGCCGTCGTTCCAGCGGAACTCCAGCCGATAGCGCTGTCCGTCGGAGAAGGCAGTGGTGTTGAACAGCTCATAGGTGTTGCCGGAGAGGTGGGTCACCCGGATGGGGCGATAGATGAACCGGGTGATGTGGGCTCCCGTGGAGGGCCGCCGGTCGGGGTAGAAAATACCGTCCACGCAGAAGTTCTTGTCGTGCTCCCACTCTCCGTGGTCGCCGCCGTAGGTATAGCTGCCGTCCTCATGTAGGATGGCGTGGTCCACCATCTCCCACACACAGCCGCCCATCAGGCTGTCATCCCTGTAAATTTCCTGCCAGTAGGCCTCCATATTGCCCGGACCGACGCCCATGGCGTGGGCATATTCGCAGAGGAAATAGGGCCGGTCGTTCAGGGGCTTCTGTCTCCGCTTCTTCTCCCCCACGTCATGGACCATCTTCACAGAGGGGTACATCTCGCTGCCCACGTCGTAGGCGATGCGCTTGCAGTGGACGGCGCTCTCATAGTGGACGGGGAGGGTGGAGTGGGCCTTCAGGTAGTCGTACATGGCGTCGGTATTGGCGTAGCCGCCCGCCTCGTTGCCCAGGCTCCACATGACGATAGCGGTGTTGCTGTGCACCTTGTCCCGCTGATAGAGACGGGTGATCCGGTCCACATAGTGGGTCTGCCACTTGGGGTCGTGACTGATGGAGTTGTAGGTGGGGGGCAGCTGGTGGGCGAAGGTGCCGTGAGTCTCCAGGTCGTTCTCGTCCACGATGTAGATGCCCTGCTCGTCCGCCAGCTCCAGCAGCAGGGGGTCGGGGGGATAGTGGGAGGTGCGGATGGTGTCGATGTTGAACGCCTTGCAGACCTGAATATCCCGCTCGATCTCCTTCGGCGTCATGGTGTAGCCGTTGGTGGCGCTGGTATCGTGGTGGTTCACCCCGTGGAACTTGATTTTCCGGCCGTTGACCAGGAACACGTCGTCCTGAATCTCCACCGTCTTAAAGCCGATGCGCTCCTTCACGCAGCCGGAGGCAGTCTCATAGTACAGGTTGTACAGCACCGGCTCCTCGGCGTTCCACTCGGTGACCTTCAAATCGTCAAAGGTCACTGCCGCCTTTTTCCCCTTGGCCCGGACGGTAGCCGTCCGGGTGACCCCCGGCCCCTCCAGGGTGAAGGTCACATCGGTATCGGACAGGGTCTCTGCCTTCATGGTCAGAGTGTAGCCCTCTCCCTTTTTCTCTGTCCGGGCATCGATGTCCCACAGGTCGGCGGGGTCGCTGACCCGGAGCAGCACGTCCCGGAAGATGCCGTTGTTGCGGAACATGTCCTGCCCCTCTAGGTAGGTGCCGTTGCACCAGCGGTGCACCACCGCCACCAGCTCGTTCTCCCCGGCGCTCAGCTTTCCGGTCAGGTCGAACTCCGCCGTGTTGTGAGCCCCCTCGGAGTAGCCCACAAACGACCCGTTCAAATAGAAGTCCAGACAGGAGGCCACCCCCAGGAAGGAGATGACATAATTCTTCTCCGGGTCGTCCACCGTGATGGTGCGGCGATAGACGCCCACAAAGTTGTACTCCTCCCCCGGGTCCTTATAGCGCAGGGAAATGCCCTGGTCGCAGCCGGTCCAGGAGAACACCTTCCCCGCCTTTTCCGTGGTGGGAATCTCCGGGGGCTTGTAGGGGAACTGATAGCGGATGTTTACATAAAATGGTCGGTCATATCCCCGGAACTGCCAGCAGGCGGGGACGTCCATGGTGTCGAAGGGCACCTTCTCCGTGTCCAAAGTCTCCGGCAGCTCTTTGGGAAGGGGATAGAACTTGAAATCCCACGTTCCGTTCAGGCATTGGACCTTGGGGGAGGCGTACCGCTTCTCCTTCGGTGCAACGGCGTCGGCGCTCTTTCGGTCGGGATAGGGGATAAAATAGCTGCGGCCGGGCAGCTTGTTCACCTCGAAGGTCTCGAAGGTGCAGTAATTGGTGTTGTTGATCTGATATCGCATGACAATCCTCCTCTATGCTGTCTGCAATGGGTAATTCTATTTTATCAAAGTATCAAAATTTGACAAGAGTTTTTGCATAATCTGTTGAAAATTTGGCAAACTTTGTTTTTCTCCCGAAAACGCAGAACATCCCGAACCGTGACGGCTCGGGATGTTCCGTGTCCTGCCGGGTCGTGCCACCCCGGCGGAGCATGGAGGAGTATAGGAGAATATCTTCCACGGGTGTGCGGCCCGATGAAAGCAGCTTAGGGAAACTGAACTGTTTATTTTACAGGCTCAGGCAGCTCATCGTTGGTGAGGGCGGCATAGCCCTCCTCGCCGGTGCGGACCCGGATGACGTTCTCCACATTGTAGACGAAGATCTTGCCATCGCCCAGGTTGCCGGTGTACAGCGCCATCTTGGCGGCGGCGATCACCTGGTCCACAGGTACGGTGGAGACGACCACCTCGATCTTCAGCTTGGGCTGTAGGCTCATGGTCAGGGGAACGCCGCGGTAATATTCCACCTTGCCCTTCTGGGCCCCGCAGCCCATGACCTGGGTCACGGTCATGCCGGTCACGCCGATCTGGGCCATGGCGCTCTTGATCGCCTCGAACCGGTTCTGGCGGCAGACGATGACAATCTTGCTGTAGGCCCCGTAGGAGGCCCCGGAGGTAACGGCCACCGGCTCGCTCTGCTGGACGTTCTCCACCTGGACGGCGGCGTTCATAGGCACATCGCCGGTAACGATGTCGCTGCTGTCCGTATCCCGGTCGGTGAAGTCGAAGCCGGCATAGGCGGAGGGCAGGCCGTGCTCGGTGCTGTCCAGGCCGGCGATCTCCTCCTCGGGGGCGACCCGCAGGCCCACACAGGCCCTGATAACAAGGAAGGTAATGGTGATGGTCACAGCGGTCCAGGCGGCCACGGAGACCAGGCCCAGCAGCTGCTTTCCCAGCAGCTCAAAGCCGCCGCCATAGAACAGGCCCACCAGGGTATCGTTGCCGGGGGCAGAGGTGGTGGAGAACAGACCCACAGCGATGGTGCCCCACATACCGTTCAGGCAGTGGACTGCCACAGCACCCACGGGGTCGTCGATGCGGAGCTTATAGTCCAGCAGCCACACGCCGAAGCAGACCAGCAGGCCGGCCACGATGCCGATGATGGCAGCGCCCAGACAGTCAGTGGTATCGCAGGGGGCGGTGATGGCCACCAGGCCCGCCAGAGAGGCGTTCAGGCACATGGACACGTCGGGCTTACCGTACTTCAGCCAGGTGAAGATCATGCAGGTGACGGTGGCCACGGCGGGGGCGACGGTGGTGGTCAGGAAGATGGAGCCCAGCTGCTCCACAGAGGTGGCGGCGGCGCCGTTGAAGCCGTACCAGCCCAGCCAGAGGATGAAGCAGCCCAGACAGCCCAGGGGCAGGCTGTGACCGGGGAAGCTGTGCACCTTGATGCTGCCGTCCTTCTCCTTCTTGAACTTGCCGATACGGGGGCCGAGGATTTTGGCCCCGATGAGAGCAGAGATGCCGCCCACCATGTGGATGGCGCAGGAGCCGGCGAAATCGTGAAAGCCCAGCTGTGCCAGCCAGCCGCCGCCCCAGATCCAGTGGGCCTCGATGGGATAGATCAGGCCGGAGATGACGGCGGAATAGATGCAGTAGGAGAGGAACTTGGTGCGCTCCGCCATGGCGCCGGAGACGATGGTGGCGGTGGTGGCGCAGAAGACCAGGTTGAACACGAAGTTCGACCAGTCAAAGCTCTCGTAGGCGGTGAAGATGTCCAGACCGGGCTTGCCGATCAGGCCCATCATATCCTCCCCTAGCAGCAGGCCGAAGCCGATGAGGATAAACATGACGGTGCCGATGCAGAAGTCCATCAGGTTCTTCATCAGGATGTTGCCTGCGTTCTTGGCCCGGGTGAAGCCGGTCTCCACCATGGCGAAGCCCGCCTGCATCCAGAACACCAGCGCAGCGCCGATGAGGAACCAGACGCCGAAGGTCTGCTCTGAGATCATACTCAGGATCGTAGATTCATCCATTGACTTTCCCTCCCAAAAAATGGGACGTGTTCCCCGCTTCTCTCCCGGAAAACACGCCCTTGTGTTGACAGTTACTGTTCTGTTTTTCGCTCTTGCTGCAGCTATCAGTGCAAACGGGGCCGGAAATCCTGTACGATTTCTGGCCCCGTTGCCCTGATGTCATGCAGTTTACCACATTTTTGCAGGAAGTCAATAGACCAAATTCATTTTTGGCGGATGTTATGAATTTATAGCCGCTTATTTTTGAATTTTATGCAATTTCAATTTATATTTCCGTCATTTTCGAAAGTATTATCACACGGCATGGTCAGCGGAGGCACGCTCCGGCCTGCGGCTGACCAGATTGTAAGCCCTTTTCCCGGCTCATCCGGCATTCGTCAGCGCTCCGTTTTCGTCCAGCCAGAACTCCGCCGTCATGTCGTCCTTGACGATGCGGTAGTGTCCCGCCGGGAGCGCCCCGTAGGCGGTCAGGTCGCAGGTCTCCTCCGCCTGCTCCATGTCCTGGAGGATATAGGCAATGTCGTCGAATTCCAGCGTCCCCTGAGGGGGCAGGACATACCACTCTCCGTCCTGCTCTGTCTCCAGAGAGAAGTACTCCCCATAAGACATCTCATAGCCGCTCTGGTTGTCGATAAGTACGGTGACAACGCCGTCCGTCACATCCAGGACGGTCATGATCATCTCCAGGGGCATGGTGGAGATGCCGCTCTCGTCCGCTGTATCGGAGACTGCCAGGAACAGGCTGTTCACCGGGGCCAGATAACCGGCGTTGGGGAAGTTCAGGACAGAGAGCGTGCCGTCCTCATCCTCCCCCTCCAACTCGTCCCAACAGGCGGAAAAGTCCGCCTCCCCTGCCCAGACGTTGCCGTCCCGGTCCAGCCACAGGCCGTCATAGTAGGCCAGGGTCAGGTCATAGCCCTCCCCATCGCAGGTCCACAGACCGTAACAGGGCGCTTCCCACTCCGAGAGGTCGGCGTCCTCCGCCAGGGTAACGGAGACGTTGAGTGTCTCCAGCAGCTCGTCCTCCCTGTCTGTGGTATAGCACGTCCGGGATGTCACCGTCTCCCCGTCAAAATAGTAGAGAGTCACGGCGCTGCTCGCCGTGTCGGCCTCGTCCAGCAGACGGGCGGAGGTGTCCTCTGTAGTGTTGGCTTCGTTCTCTGTGGTGTTGGCTTCGTTCTCTGTGGCCTCGGTCCCGCCGCCGTCGTCCGTTTCCCACGGGATATCTGATGCAGGGTCGTTCCCGCAGGCGGTCAGGCTCAGGGCCAGGCCCAAGGCCAGCAGGAGGGAAAATGTTTTCTTCATGGAAACCGCTCCTTTCCGGGTGGGTGTGATTTCGTTCTGTTATTCATACGCATGACGCAGGCGTTTTGCTGCATCCCGTTCTGTTTTTTTCTGTCTGTTATGATGCCTGCTCCCCATCCACGGCGCTTTCTCTGTCCCGCTCCGACAGCGGGAAGGAGTTCCGGCGAGGCGGCAAAATTTCCGAAAATGGCTATTGACAACCGCTCCGACGTCCTTTATAATGTGTACGCACAAAGAAGCAGGAACGGTATCACGTCCTCACCTGCCGCCTCAGGCGTCTGGTCAACAGTGGTTTTCTCCCACGGATGTGGGGAGTTTTTCCATGCGGATACCGTTTCGGTATTCGCTCTTATTATTTTCTGGAGGTGTGTTCGTATTAGCAGCATGACGCATCAGATCAACGAAGAGATTCGTGACAAGGAGGTCCGTGTGATCTCCTCCACCGGCGAACAGCTGGGCATTATGTCCGCCAAGTCCGCCCTGGAGATCGCCGCCCGGCAGGAGCTGGATCTGGTCAAAATTTCCCCCAAGGCTGTCCCTCCGGTCTGCAAGATCATGGACTACGGCCGTTACCGCTTTGAGCGGTCCAAGCGGGAGAAGGAGATGCGCAAGAACCAGCATATCGTGGAGATCAAAGAGGTTCGGATGTCTCCCAGCATTGACAGCGGCGACTTCAACGTCAAGCTCCGCAGCGCAAAGAAATTCCTGGCGGAGGGCGACCGTGTCAAGGTGGCCGTCCGTTTCCGCGGCCGTGAAATGGCCCATACAGAGATCGGAGCCGATCTGCTCAAGCGTTTTGCCGCAGAATGCAGCGATGTGGCCAACCTGGACAAGAAGCCCAATATGGAGGGACGGCACATGATCATGTTCCTCTCCCCCAAGCCGGCCAAGGAGCTGAACACAGCGGCGAAGAAGGCCGCGACTCAGGAAAAATCAGCGGAGAAGTAATTTTCGGCGGCTCGCCCGCCTGACGAAAGGAGCAATTCATCATGCCTAAGATGAAAACCCACAGCGGTGCCAAGAAGCGCTTTTCTCTCACCAAGAACGGCAAGGTCAAGCGTGCGCACGCTTTCAAGTCCCACCTGCTCAACGGCCACGGGAAGACCACCAAGCGGAAGAGAGGCCTCCGGAAGGGCGGCTATGCGGACGTCACCAACGCCGCCACCATCCGCGAGATGATTCCTTACAAGTGAGATAGAGGAGGGAACTGAATTATGGCAAGAGTTAAGCGCGCGATGATGACGCGGAAAAGACGTAACCGCACCCTGAAGCTGGCCAAGGGCTATTGGGGCGCCAAGAGCAAGCACTTTAAGATGGCCAAGCAGGCCGTCATGAAGTCCGGCAACTATGCCTACACCGGCCGCCGCCTGAAGAAGCGCGACTTCCGCCGTCTGTGGATCACCCGGATCTCCGCTGCCTGCAAGCTCAACGGCATGAACTATTCCACCTTCATGCATGGCCTGAAGCTGGCTGACGTGCAAATCGACCGCAAGATCCTCGCCGAGCTGGCTGTGAACGACGCCGCTGCCTTTGCCCAGCTCACCGAGCTGGCCAAGAGCAAGCTGGCCTGAGCCTGACCGGAACCAAGTCCGCATGGCATAGCAACTGCCATGCGGACTTTCAGCATGCAAGGGGATTTCCCCAGCAGGCTGAAAAAAGCGGTTGACAAACCGTCCCGGTCTGACTATAATACTATCTGTTGAAAACAGGATACGCGGATGTGCTGGAATTGGTAGACTGGCAAGCTTGAGGTGCTTGTGCTCGAATGGGCGTACGGGTTCGAGTCCCGTCATCCGCATCATGATCGGACACCGATTTTGATACGACAGGTATCAGGATCGGTGCCCGTTTTTATCGCTGCCTTGCAATACGGCGTTCCGCCTCGCTCTCCACATCGGAGCGCTTTTCCGCATCATGAGCAGGAACGCCCGGCAGACTTTTTTCTTCGTCTCCGAAGCACGCCGCTCGTATTGCTCCTTCATGCCGTGTTCTCCATTCTTCACAGTTCCCGTTCATCTGTCGGTTGCAAAAGCAACAGTTGTCGTTTATAATATCATGCTAACATATCCTAAAACGTGAGACAGGGTGGACTCTATGGAATATTTCTGGTACATCGTGGCGGCGCTGGGCGCATGGGTGGGCACTGGGCTGGCCGGGCTGTCGGCGGCGACGGTGATGGTCCCCATCCTGATCGTGCTCTGCCCCTCCTTTGGCGGAGAGTACGGGGCATATCAGGCGACGGCCATCGCCCTGGCGTCCGACATTCTCGGCTCTGCGGTGTCCTCCTCGGTGTATGCAAAGAACAAGCACATCGACCTGAAGCACGGCTGGGTCATGATGGCCTGTATCATCTCTCTCAGCGCGGTGGGCAGCTATGCCGCCTATCTGGTGGGCAACGTGGTGCTGGGCGGCTTCACTCTGTTGCTGACCTTCTGCATCGGCATCCGCTTTCTCATCAAGCCGGACACCTCGAAGTCGGGGGCGGACGCCTCCAACGTGCGCCTGGGTTGGAAGGAGATCCTCATCTCCCTGTTCTTCGGCCTGACCATCGGCTTCGGCACCGGCTTTGTGGGCACCGGCGGGGGCATGATGATGCTGGTGGTCTTTACGGCATTTCTGGGCTATGACCTGAAAACCGCCGTGGGCACCAGTACCTTTATCATGACCTTCACCGCCCTGATTGGCTTTGTCAGCCACTCCCTCATTCACCCCGCCATCATACTGGAGCGCTGGGACGTGCTGCTCATCTGCATCGTCACCGCCACGGCAGCGTCTCTCATCTCCGCCCAGTTTGCCAACCGGGTGAACAGCAAGACGGTGGGCAGAGTCACCGGCGTCATTTTGACCGTGCTGGGTGCCGCCATGATCTATCTCAACTATTTCCAGGACGTGGTCCTTCCGCCCCTGGTGCTGGAGCTGCTGCACACCCTGGCGGTGCTGGTGGTCTTCCTGCTCATCGCCGTCTGCGCCGCCCTGTGCGGATTTGAATTTCTCCACATTGACGGAGAGGTGCGGCGTAAGGTACTGCACACCATCGCCTTTCTCATCGTCCTGGTCATTCTGCTGGCCTCGGAGCACTGGTACGTCCCGGCGCTGTTGTCCATCCTGTTCATAGCCGTGGTGTACCCGGTCCTGAAGCTCTTTGAGGCGAAGCAATTCTATGCCAGCCTCTTTCAGGAGCGCACCGCCGGAGAGGTGCGGAAAAGCCTGGTCCTCCTCTTTGGTACGGCCGCCGTTCTGATCACCCTGTTCTGGGGCGTGCTTGACTCCGAGCTCACCGTCCTCTCCGCCGTCCTGGCCTGGGGCCTGGGAGACGAGGCGGCGGCCCTGGTGGGCAAGCGATACGGTCGCCATAAGATCGGCTGGAGATTTGCCGACAGCCACAAGTCCTATGAGGGCAGCGGCGCCATGCTCTGCGTCTCGTTCCTCGCTGTGCTCCTCTCCCTGACCGTCGGCGGCGTGCCGCTCTCTACCGCGCTCCCTGCGGCGATCATCGGCGCGGCTGCGGCCACCGTCACAGAGGCCGTCACGAAGAAGGGATATGACACGGTAACGGTCCCCTGCGTGCTGGCCGTGATCATCGGCGTGATTTTAAGATAACGCACGGACATCCAAGCTGCATCATGTTTCAAAAAGGAAGGCCAGACGCCCGTCATGGACGTCTGACCTTTCTTTTTGTGTTTGTGGTGTAGAAACTGCCTGTGGCTTCATCGCCGCTCACTCCAGGAACGCCGCCACCACCGGCCGCAGCTCCTCCGGCAGCTCCTCCAGGGTGGAGACCTCTCCCCCGTTCACCCGGGCGACAAAGCCGTCCCCGGTCAGATAGAAGCCGTTGTTGTCGCTGTGCTCCATAGCAGCCCCATTGTCAAAGAGGGTGAACTTGTCCCGATAGGGCAGATAGCCGAAGGGGCACAGGCAGGCGCAGTTGCCGCACTCGTTGCAGAGCCGCTCGATGTGCACCGCCTTTTTCAGCGTCGGCAGGGCCAGGTTGGCCCGGTTGGGGCACACGTCCACACAGTTCCGGCACCTGTAGCAGGCCAGGCTGTCCAGAGGACGCTTCACCGTCCTGCGCTCAGGCTTCTTCTGATAATAGGGGTCGGCGCTCACCGACGCCACCAGCTCGTCCAGGGCCGCCACATTCACCCGGGCGGGGACCGTCTCCGGAGCCAGGGCGCACAGCCGGGAGAGATTTTTGTACCCCCCCTGCTGGAGCAGCAGGGTCACCACCGTCACCGGTGCGATGCCGACGGACAGCACCTGAGCTACGTTGAGGGTGTCGATGCCCCCGGAGAAGGAGACGGGCAGCGTCCCCCCGAAGGCCCGGCTCAAAAGCTGGGCGGTGCGGATGGAGAGCAGGAACAGGGGCTTTCCGGAGAGATACATGGTCTCCCCGGGCAGCTCGCCGTTGCGGATGGCCACCGGGAAGGTGTTGGTCAGCTTCACCCCCAAGGTCAGTCCCAGGGAGTCCGCCAGGGCCTTCAAATCGGTGAGCAGCTCCACGGCGTAGTCCGGCTGGAGGTCATGGTCGAAGCCCTCCCGGTCAAAGGTCAGGTAGCCGTAGCCGTTCTCGTCCAGCACCTGCCGGGCGGCGTCGTAACCCACCAGGGTGGGATTGCACTTGACGAAGGTGTTCAGCCCCTTCTCCTCCAGCAGATAGGCAATCATCCGCCGGATCTCCCCCACCGGACAGCCGTGGAGAGTGGAGAGGGTGACTGTGTTGCAGATTTTGGCAGGAATGGAGTTGACATAATCTTCATCCGCCACCCGGAACAGCTCCGGGTGCGCTCTGACCTGGGACAGATACAGGCTCCACACCGGGGCACGGGAAGCGTCCTTCATCGTCTCGATGAACCGGTCCACCTTTTCCGACTGCAGTCCCGCCAGGTCGTAGCCCACGGACATATGGAACTGGAAGCCCTCCGGGTCCCCCAAATCGAACTCCCTGGCCAACAGGCGGATGACGATCCACGCCTTGATGTACTCCTCCGCCGCCTGGCCGATGGTCAGCTCGGTGGACCACTCCACGTTGTACGCCTCTCCGGAGACGTAGATACAGGGCTTATCCACCGGCAGATCCTCGCCGTCGATGATCTGGACGGTTTTCAGCTCGAAAATGCGGCCTCCCGCCCCGTAGGCGGCAATCAGGTTGTTGGCCAGCTGGGTGTGAGGCCCGGCTGCGGGGCCGATGGGTGTCTCCACCCGCCCGCCGCAGAAGTCCACCGGGCAGGCCCGAGGGCGGACTACCGGGACGCCGAACAGGGTGTTTTTCTCCCGCAGCTCGTTCACAGCGGTACAGAGCAGGGTCTCAAAGGGCATGGGATTCATTCGGTCGCTCATTTTTCTCGCTCCTTCCCGTCAGGGGCGGCGCACTCGGCGGCGGTCCCCCGCAAAATGTCGATGCCGTGGCCCAGGCTGGGGAGCAGGAATTCCAGACTCTCCCGCACCGCCTTGGGGCTGCCGGGCAGATTGACGATCAGCGTTCTGCCCCGGATGACGCTGGCCCCCCGGCCCAGCATGGCCCTGGGAGTGATTTGCAGGGAGTACCAGCGGATGGCCTCGGCGATGCCCGGGGCGTTCCGCTCCGCCACCGCCAGGGTGGCCTCCGGGGTGCGGTCCCTCTCCGAGAACCCGGTGCCCCCGGTGGTCAGCACCAGGGCCACCTGCCGCCCGTCCGCCAGCCGGCACAGCTCCCGCTCCAGCCGCTTCTGCTCGTCCGGGAGGAGCAGGGTCTCCACCACCCGGTAGCCCGCCGCCTCCGCCATCTGGACGGCCAGGGGGCCGCTTTTGTCCTCCCGCTGACCGCAGGCCCCCTTGTCGCTGAGGGTGATCACCGCCGCCGTGGGCCGTCTGTCCGGGTTGTCCGCCAGGGATATCTCGTCCCCCACGTGGATGACGCCGCCCCGGAGCACCTGGGCAAAAACGCCGTTGGTAGGCATTATACATTTGCCCACCCGCTGAAAGATCTCACAATGGCTGTGGCACTCCTTGCCGATCTGAGTCAGCTCCAGCAGGGCGTCCCCGATCTGAAAGCAGGTCCCCACCGGCAGGCTCCGCAGGTCGAAGCCCTCCACGATGAGATTTTCCCCAAAGTCCCCAGGCTGCACCCCGGCCCCCTGGGCGTTGAAGGCGTCGATGGCCTCCTGACCCAGCAGGCTGACCTGACGGTGCCAATTGCCGCCGTGGGCGTCTCCCTCCAGGCCGAAGCCCTCCACCAGCCGGATGGAGTCCACCGGCCCCTTGGCCGTCCCCCGCCGGGAGCTGATGCAAATTCCTCTAATAATGCCCATGGGAAAGCACTCCCTCTCATTTTGTGGTTCAATCGTCAGCCGCCGATGGCCGACATCCCCCGCCGCTCCAGGCCGGTCTGAGCCTGGTCCTCGGCGAAGCGGTGGCCCTTTGGTTTGCTCCGGATGGCGGCGGACAGGGCCGCCTTTAACATCTCCCCAGAGGCCCCCATCCGGAGCAGCTCCCGGAGGTTCACCGTCCCCTGATACTGGAGACAGGGCTTCAACCAGCCGTCGGCGGTGAGCCGCAGGCGGTTACAGCCGTCGCAAAAGGGGGCGGAGCAGGGGCTGATAAAGCCCAACAGTCCCGCAAAGTCCGGGACGGCGCAATAGATGGCCGGGCCGTTTCCCCGCACGTCCACCGGGGTCAGTGGGCCGTACCGCTCCTCCAACTCCTGTATCAGCGCCTTCCGGGTCACGGGACGGTAGCTTTTCCCCCGGCCAAGAGGCATCGTCTCGATATACCGCACCCACACCCGCCGGGTGCGGGCCAGCTCCGCCACCTCGGCGGGGTCCCGGTCGGTGATGCCCTTCCCCGCCACGCAGTTCACCTTGACGTGGGAGAACCCGGCGCAGAGGGCGGCGTCCAGTCCCTCCAGCACCCGCTCCAGGCCGTCCGTCCCGGTGAGGGCAGCGTAGGACGCCTGGTTCAGAGTATCCAGGCTGATATTCACTCCGGAGACCCCCGCCTCCGCCAGTTGTTCCGCCTGTGCTGAAAGCAGCAGGCCGTTGGTGGTCAGGGTGATGTCCTCGATGCCGGGTATCTCATACAATCTCCCCACCAGCTCTGGCAGTCCGGGGCGGAGCAGAGGCTCTCCCCCGGTGAGCTTGAGCCGGGAGATGCCCAGCTCTGCGGCGGCGGAGACGACGGTACACAGCTCTTCACCCGTGAGCAGCGTCTCCTCCGGCAGCCAGCGCACCGGCCCCGACCCGAGGCAGTATCCGCACCGGAGGTTGCACCGGTCGGTCAGGGAGACGCGGAGGTAGTCGATCTCCCGCCCGTACTGATCTCTCATGGCGTATCAGCCTGTCTGTTCTGCCGTCTCAATCCTGTCCCTCCCGGCGATAGTGCCCCGTCTTGCCCCCGTCCTTGTCCCGGAGGAAGATGGGGCCGATGGTCATGTCCTGTCCCAGAGCCTTGCACATGTCGTAGACCGTGAGCAGAGCGGTGCTGACCCCGGTGAGAGCCTCCATCTCCGCCCCGGTCTTGCCCACGCATTTCACCCGGCAGACGCACTCCACCTCCAGCGTCTCCGGCGAGAGGGAAAAGTCCACCGCCACCTGGGTCAGGTTCAGGGTATGGCAGAGGGGGATCAACTCCCAGGTGTGCTTGGCCCCCTGGATGCCCGCGATCCGGGCCGCCGCCAGCACGTCTCCCTTTTTGCTGGTATTCGTCTTGATGGCACGGAAGATGGCCTCATTCACCTGCATCCGGCCCACGGCCTCGGCGGTGCGGAGGGTCTCCTCCTTGCCGCCCACGTCCACCATAGACGCCTGGCCCCGCCGGTCTACATGGGATAACTCACTCATAGGCCCTCCTAGTGTCCCTTTCCGAAGCCGCAGTTGGGGAAGGTGCAAACCGGGCAGTTCAGGCAGAAGCCCCCCTCCCCCAGTCCGTCCAGGTCCTCCCGGGTGATCTCCACCCCCGCCATGACGCGGGGCAGCACCAGGTCAAAAATGGTACGCTTGGAGTACATGACGCAGCCGGGGAGGCCCAGAATGGGGATTCTCTCCTCCCCCAGGTAGCTGAGCAGGAACATGGCCCCTGGCAGCACCGGGGAGCCGTAGCTGACAATCTCCGCCCCGGTGTTGCGGATGGCCAGGGGCGTCCGGTCGTCCGGGTCCACGCTCATGCCGCCGGTGCAGAGGATCAGGTCGGCCCCCTGCGCCAGTAGCTTTTCGATGGCGGCGGTGGTCATAGCCGCGTCGTCGTTGGTAATTTCGTGGCCCACGATGTCCACAGGGAACTCTCTCAGCTTGGCCTCCAGCACCGGGGTAAACTGGTCCTGGATGCGGCCATAATAGACCTCGCTGCCGGTGGTGACGATGCCCGCCCGGCGCTTCTGATAGGGCAAGACCTGGAACAGAGGGTCAGGGCCTGCGACCTCTCTGGCCCGCTCCATCTTCTCCTCTTCGATGACCAGAGGGATAATGCGGGTGCCCGCCAGCTTATCCCCCCTCTTCACCGGGAAATTCCCATGGCGGCAAGCGATCATCATCTCTCCCAGGCTGTTCACCGCCCGAAGTCCCGCCCGGTTCACCCGGAACAGGCCGTCGCAGTCGGCGATCAGCTCGATTTTTCCCTCTTTTACCCCGGACGGGTGCATATTCGCCCCCTGGCAGATCTCCCGGAGGATGTCCGCCGCCTCGTTCTCGTGGAGCATCCCCTCCTGTTTCTCCCAGACGTAGAGGGTCTCCTTGCCCACGGACAGCAGGACGGGGATGTCCTCCTCCCGGACCACATGGCCCTTGGTGAACACCGCCCCCTTGGTCACGCCGGGGATGATCTGGGTGATATCATGGCAGAGGACGTGTCCTACTGCCTCGGTGGTCTTGATACATTTCATAGACTGCTCGCCTCTCTCGCAATATAGATTCCCGTGCCGGTGCGGCGGAGCTCGCCGTCCTCCACGACCTTTTCTCCTCTGAGGAACACCGTCTCCGCTCTGCCCCTGAGCCGCCACCCCTCATAGGGGGCGTAGTCACAGGCGGAGTGCCGGTTCTCCCGGTGGATCACCGTCTCTGCGTCCGGGTCCCAGATCACCACGTCCGCATCGCTCCCGGGGAGCAGCGTCCCCTTCCTGGGGTACATCCCGTAGAGCTTTGCAGGATTGGCAGACAGCCGCCGCACCAGCTCGGTCAGGGGCAGCCGCCCCGTCTCCACGCCGTAGGTGTACATCAGCGCCACCCGCTCCTCTGCGCCGGGCATCCCGCCGGGGATTTTGGAGAAGTCTCCCCGCCCGGCGTCCTTTTGGGCCAGGGTGAAGGAGCAGTGGTCGGTAGAGACCGTGTCGATCTCTCCCTTTGTCAGAGCCTCCCACAGGGCCGCCTGGTCCTGCTTTTTCCGCAGGGGCGGTGAGCAGACATACCTGGCCCCCCGGAAGTCGGGTTGCGCATACAGGCTGTCGTCCAGAAGCAGGTACTGAGGGCAGGTCTCGACATAGACCTTCTGTCCCATGGCCCTGGCCCGGCGAATCTCCTCCAGCCCCTTTTCCGTGGAGAGGTGGACCACCACCACCGGCACGTCCACCAGCCGGGCCACCGTCAGCAGACGGTGGATGGCCTCCGCCTCCGCCTCGTCCGGGCGGGAGAGGGAGTGTCCCTCCGGTCCGGTGACGCCCTGCTCCTTCAGCCGGGCGGCGGTGGCCTGGATAATGCCGTCATTTTCGCAGTGGACGCCCACGATGCCCCCCAGGGGCTTCAGCGCCAGCAGCACCTCGTACAGCTCCCGGTCGCTGACCATATTTCCGTAGGTCAGATAGACCTTGAAGGAGGTGACCCCCGCCTGTATCATGTCCGGCAGCTCCTCCTGGACATCCGGCCTCCACTGGGAGATGGCCATGTGAAAGGCGTAGTCACAGCTGCTCCTGCCGTCCGCCTTTTCGTGCCAGTTGGCAAGCCCCTGGGCCAGGGTCTCCCCCGCCTCCTGGGTGGCGAAGTCCACCAGACAGGTGGTGCCCCCCAGAATGGCGGCGGCAGTGCCGGAGGCGAAGTCGTCCGCCGTCACCGTGCCGCAGACGGGCAGGTCCATATGGGTGTGGGCATCGATAAAGCCAGGGAACACCAGCCTTCCGGCGGCATCTATGACCTCCGCCTCCGGGTCGGAGAGATTCTCTCCCACCTGGGCCACCCTTCCGTTCTCCAGCAGGAGATCCTGCACCCGGGCGCTCTCCTCTGTGACCAGAGTGCCGCCCCTGATGAGCGTTTTCATAACCGTTCCCCCTCTCTGCCGTCTATCCGTTGATGCTGTCCCACAGCTCCTGGGCGGACGCCCGAACCCGGGCGTTGACCGCCTTCTCGTCGCAGAAGGTCAGCTCCCGGTCCCGCATGAGCACCTTCCCGGCGCAGACCGTGTGGATGACGCTCCGCCCGGTCATGCCGAACAGAATGTGACTGTTGCAGTTGCTCCCGTCCATGGGCGTATTTGGAATGTAGTCGGTGACGATGACATCCGCCCCGTATCCGGGCTTCAGCGCCCCCAGGGGGGTATCGAAGTACCGCCCCGCGATTTGGGGGTTGCCGTCAAACAGCATCTCCGGCACCTCGCCCCAGGCGGCATTGGGGTCCTTCAGATGGTGCTTGTGGAGGATATTGGCCACCTTGTAGCTCTCCAGCATGTCGTGAGTATAGCCGTCGGTGCCCAGCCCTGTCAGCACTCCCCGATGGCACAGCTCCATGGTGGGAGGGCAGCCGCAGGCGTTGCCCATATTGGATTCCGGGTTGTGTACCACCATGGTGTCCGTCTCCCGGAGCAGCTCCATCTCGTCCTCGTTGATATAGATACAGTGGGCCGCCAGAGTTTTGGGTCCCAGGATGTCCACGTCGTGGAGCCGCTCCACCAGCCGCTTGCCGTAGGTCTTCTGGCAGTGCTCCAGATCGTAGGCCCCCTCGGCCACGTGGATGTGATAGCCCACCCCCTCCGGCCGATGGGCGGCGGCGAAGGCCAGCGTCTCGTCTGAAAGGGTGAAGGAGGCGTGGAGGCCCATCATGGCGGCCACCATCCCTGTCTCGTCCTGTTGGGCATAGCGGATGAACCGCTCGTTTTCCAGCACCGCCTCCCGGGCCTTTTCCTTGCCGTCCCGGTCGGAGACCTCATAGCAGAGGCAGCGGCGGATACCCACCGCCTGCGCCGCCTCCTCAATGGCGGAGAGGCTGTCCGGGATGCAGAAAAAGCTGGCGTGGTGGTCAAAGACGGTGGTGACGCCGTTTTTCACGCAGTCGATCAGAGTGGTCATGGCAGAGAGCCGGGTCTGCTCCAGAGTCAGATGGCGGTCGATGTTCCACCACATCCCCTCCAGGATATCCAGAAATCCCCTGGGATGGTAGCCCCTGACGGACAGGCCCCGGGCCATGGCGGAGTAAATATGCTCGTGGGTGTTGATGAGCCCCGGCATGATGACCCCTCCGTGGGCGTCCAGCAGCTCTGCCTCCGGGTAGTGCTCCCGCAGATCGGGCCAGGGGCCCACCTCCCGTATCCTGCCGTCCTCTACGGCCACGCCCCCCAGCTCCAGCCAGGGACAGTCCGGGTCACGGGTGATCACCCGTCCGTTTCCGATGAGCAGCATCTCAGCTCCCCCTTTCGTAAAAGGTTTTTCTCATTCTAGCATGATTCCCGGCGGTTTGCAACCGGCGGAGCTTCCATTTCACATTGCAATTTCTCAAAAATCTGTTAGAATAGATGACAGAAAATCAGACTGCGGAAGGAAGTTGACCCTTATGCCCGCTCAGCTGGAGCTGCTCAAACAGATCGCCCACGGCCTGGCCGCCCAGTGCGGCCCCAACACCGAGGTGGTCATTCACGACCTGACCGACCGGGAGCGCGACCCGGTGGTGGCCTATATTGAAAACGGTCATATCACCCACCGCTCCGCCGGGGACGGCCCCTCCCCTGTGGGTATCGCCGCCCGGAAAAAGACCCGCTCTCAGCTCCCGGACAAGCTGGGCTTCACCACCCGGACGGCGGACGGCAAGGTGCTGAAATCTAGCACCTTGTATATCTGGGGGGAGGACGATCAGCTGGATTACATCCTCTCCCTGAACACCGACGTCACCGTCCTCATGGCGGCGGAGAACGCCATCCATACCCTCATCTCCCCGGACGCAGAGCAGCAGCCCGTGGCGGACAAGCCCGCCACCAACGTGAGTGAGCTGCTGGACAGTCTCATCCAGCAGTCGGTGGCCCTGGTGGGCAAGCCGGTCCCCCTGATGACCAAGGAGGACAAGGTAAAGGCCATCCGGTTTCTCAACGACTCCGGCGCCCTGCTCATCACCAAGTCCGGGGCGAAAATCAGCCAGTTTTTCGGTATCTCCAAGTACACCCTGTACAGCTATATTGAAGAGGGCAGCGACTGACGGAGCCAAACGCTCCCGGCGTTTGCATATCGTGCCCGGAAACGGTTTGGGTGGATTGCCTGTTGCAAGACAATCCACCCGTTTTTTGTTTTCAGTCGTCACCGCATTTTTCGGCAGCACAGTCCTGTGCACAGCGCTTTTTAGCCCTTGAACAGAGAGAGCACCCGGTTTTTCCCTGTTCTTTTTTCAATGGCAGCAACGATTGTGCTCTGAACATACACTACTGCCAGACTGAACAGGATGACAATCAGCATCCTGACCGGCTCGCTTTCCGTCAGTCTTTTTGCAATCTGTAATCCCAATATGTGCCACAGATAAAGCCACAGCGTAGAAGACCCGATAAAGGTCACCACCCGGTTGGCCTTCAGGCGATGTTTCAGCTTTTCCGCCGCTGACAACAGCAACAGAGAGCACCCGATCGTATACGCCAGATAATAGACCCGGGGCGGATACTTATATTCGGAGCCGGTGCGCACAAGCACACCGTTTTCCTGCCAAAGGCAGATGGCGACAGCGAAAAACACTGCCAGGCAGAGGATGCCAAACGCTACCCAGATGCGCCTGTCTACACGCCTGAAATTGACCCCTATGACGCTAATCAGTCCATATATGATCGGATACAGGACAAAAATGCGGTAGAGATAGCTGTCGGACAGGTCTATGATGGCAAGGTACAGGCAGAAAATCAAAATACATGCTACGACATGGGACAGCTTTCGCAAATCGACATGAACCAGCAGAGGCATCAACAGAGCGCAGATCAGATAGATGTATATGATCCAGACATATCCGATGGACGCGTCCTGCAGCAGGTATGTTCTGAGGATTTGCCGTTCTGTCAACTGCTGGAATTCAAAAATATTGTTCAGCAGGAAGTAAAACGTCACAAAAATCCACGTGGGCAAAACAAGGCGGAAAAACCTTTTTGCGTAATATTGTCCAATATATATATATATATTTATGGCCATTTTCCATGCTGTGCTGTTCAAGCCCCCTGCACCCGAGCATGGCGCTGATGATCACCAACAGGTTTACATCAAACACTCTGGCCTGCAAAAGGAACTCGTTTGTGGATACATGCGCTATCACCAGTCCCAGCAGCGCGATACATTTTAAATAGTCGAGGGAAGCGTCTCTTGGGGATGCTGTATTTGTCTCCATACAGGCCCTCCTTCTGCGCCACAGGGACGGCGCTCCGTTGTTCCTTCTGTTCTGTTTGGGGCCTCACAGCCGCTCCATCACGTCCAGCAGCTGTCCCATGTCCGGGTCGATGGAGATCGGCTCCCCGGCAGCTTTGATGGCGTTGGGGGTATCTTTTAATCCGTTCCCGGTGACGATGCTCACCACCGAGGCCTCCGGGGGGATTAGTCCCAGCTCCAGCGCTTTCTTCACTCCGGCGGTGCCTGTCACCCCCGCAGGCTCTCCGAACACGCCGCAGGTGCGGCCCAGCAGTCGGGCGGCGGCCAGAATCTCCTCGTCCGAGACGTTGACCACCACGCCGTCCGACTCCCGGATGGCAGCCAGGGCCTTGTCTGCATTCCGGGGAACCCCCACGGCAATGGAGTCCGCCAGGGTGTTCTCCTCCATGGGCTCCCAGGGCTTATTTTCCGCAATCGCCCGGTTCAGGGGGCAGCAGCCCTCCGCCTGGACGCTGATGAGCCGGGGCAGGCGGTCGATCATGCCGGTGGCATACAGGTCCTTGAAGCCCTTCCACACCCCGGCGATGGTGCAGCCGTCCCCCACGGAGAGGGCCACATAATCGGTCATCTGCCAATGGAGCTGCTCGGCGATCTCCAGGGCCACCGTCTTTTTCCCCTCCATCAGGTAGGGGTTGATGGCGGCGTTCCGATTGTACCAGCCGTAGCGCTCGATGCCCTGCTGGGAGAGGCGGAAGGTGTCCTCATAGCTGCCCCGGACGCTGATGACGTGGGCGCCGAAAATCATCAGCTGAGAGACCTTCCCCTTGGGTGCCCGGGAGGGGACAAAGATATAGGTGGGGAACCCGGCGGCGGCGGCGTTGCCCGCCAGAGAGGAGGCGGCGTTGCCAGTGGAGGAGCAGGCGATGATCTCCGCTCCCGCCTCCTCCGCCTTGACCACCGCCATGGCGGAGGCCCGGTCCTTCAGGCTGGCGGTGGGATTCACCCCGTCGTCCTTGACGTACAGGGTGTTGAGTCCCAGCACCTTTGCCAGCCGGTCCGCCCGGTAGAGGGGCGACCAGCCCACCCGGAGGCGGAGACGATTTCCCAGGCCCTGGACGGGAAGATACTCCATATACCGCCACATGGACTGCTCAGTGCGGTTTGCCATGGTCTCATGGCTCACCTCTTTTGCAATGGCGGCGTAGTCATATTGGATGTCCAGCATCCCCCCGCAGGCGGGGCAGGTGGTGGTATTCGGCTCCGCCGGCCACTCCCTGCCGCAACGGACGCACTTTGCCCCCAGAACGTGCTTCATCATGGCGGTATCCCCTTACAGCTGTTTCAGCAGCCCGGTACGGTCGTTGAACTCGTCGATGAGGGCGTCCAGGTCCTTCGCCTGGGCATGGACGGCGTCCCAGGTGCCCTCGGTGTCGTACCAGAGTGCGTTGAGCTCCTCCACCGTCTTGCCCTGCTGCTCCACCCAGGTGTAGTATTTCAGGTTGTGGATGCGCTTCCGGTCGGCGTAGGTCAGCTCCATCAGGTTGTCGGTTTTCAGGCTCAGCATATGGAGATTGTGGTCCAGCAGAGCCTGGGTGGCGTTATAGGGGCCGTGGAGCTGGTTCAGCTCCTCAATACGGCTGCCGTACATGACGGCGGAGTCGGTGAGGACGGTACCCACCACGTCGTGCTCAGTGAACTCGTAGTACTTGGCCATCTTAATGCAGCAGAGGAGGTTGGCGATGCCGGAGATACCCAGCCAGGTGAGCTGCTCCACCAGCTCCTCGTCCAGGCCCAGCTCCTCCCGGAGATAGGTCTGGCCCTCGGGGGTGTTGAACAGCCGGAGCAGCCGCTGAGAGTCCTCGTCATCGATGGCGATGGCCATGTCGGTGTTCTTGACGTTGTGAATCCAGGGGATGTGCTTGTCGCCGATGCCCTCGATCCGGTGGCCGCCGAAGCCGTTGCTGAGGATAGTGGGGCACTGGAGAGCCTCGCCCACGCCCAGCTTCAGGTTGGGATACAGCTCTTTAAGCCGGTCGCCGGTGGACATGGTCCCGGCGGAGCCGGAGGTGAAGCAGGCCCCGGCGAACCGGTCCCCCGGCCGCTTGGCCGCCTCGTACACGTCGGCCAGGGCGTTACCGGTGACGTTGTAGTGCCAGAGAACATTGCCCATCTGCTCGAACTGGTTGAAGATCATATACTGGGGGTCCTGTTTGAGCTCGTTGGTCTTGTCGAAAATCTCCTTCACGTTGCTCTCACAGCCCGGAGTGGCGATGACCTCCGCCCCGATGGAGTGGAGCCAGTCGAACCGCTCCTGGCTCATTTCAGCAGGCAGGATGGCTACGCCCTGAGCTCCCAGCAGCCGGGAATTGAACGCGCCGCCCCGGCAGTAGTTGCCGGTGGAGGGCCAGACCGCCTTGTGCCTTTTCACATCAAACTGTCCCGTGACCAGACGGGGGGCCAGACAGCCAAAGGAGGCTCCCACCTTATGGCAGCCCGTGGGGAACCACTTGCCCACCATGGCCACGATCCGGCAGGGGACGCCGGTGAGTGCGGAGGGGAACTCAATGTAGTTGGGCACCTGACGGAACAGGCCGCCGGACTCCTTCGGCTCATTCTTCCAGGTGATGCGGAACAGGTTCAGGGGATTGATGTCCCACAGGCCCACGCTCTCCAGCTTCTCCTGGATGGGGGCGGGGATCGTCTCCGGGTGCTGCATCTGGGCGATGGTGGGGATGATGATGCCGTTTTCCCGGGCGGTCTCCACATTGTGCTGCAATCCGATCTCATTCTTGGTCAAGTCGATCATGGCGATACAACCTCTCTTTACTACACGATGGCCGGGCGTATCCTGCCCGGTCTGCCGTTTCTGTCATGCTTACTATACCACCGGGCTTTCTGAATTTCAACTCATGTGCTAATTTTTTATCTGGTCCTCTAATTTTTTGTTAGATTCCAATTTCATTTTCTATATCTTTCCCTTTCCATCCATATTTCACATAATCATCAACTTTTCCTCGTCTTTCCTGATTTACATAATGTTTTCTCCCGTCGTAAATGTTCTACGGCCGGCCAAAACTTTTTTTTTGCCCTTGCATTTTTTTGCATATCTGCTATGATGGTGCAGGAGAAAAGCTACGCGGCCCGAAGGAGCCTTCCGCCTCCCTTCCGGCCTGCCGGTTGCGCCCTGTGGGGTGCAGAGATATGAAGAACAGGAGGTCGTCCAGCAATGGATTTTGAGCGGATCAAACAGGCCGCCCAGAACTACGGCCCGGCCATGAACCGGTTCCTTCGGGACCTGATCGCCATCCCCAGCGAAAGCTGTGAGGAGGAGGGCGTCATCCGCCGCTGCGCTCAGGAGATGGAAAGCCTGGGCTTTGACAAGGTGGAGATCGACCCCATGGGCAACTGCCTGGGCTGGATGGGCACGGGCAGCCGTATCATGGCCTTTGACGGCCACATTGACACCGTGGGCATCGGCAACATCGTCAACTGGACCGACGACCCCTATCAGGGCTATGAGACGGACCGCATTATCTACGGCCGGGGCGGCTCCGACCAGGAGGGCGGCGTGGTGGCTGCCGTGTACGGGGCGAGGATCATGAAGGATCTGGGGCTCATCCCCCAGGATACCTCTATTTTAGTCACCGCCACCGTCCAGGAGGAGGATTGCGACGGCCTTTGCTGGCAGTACATCCACAACGAGCTGGGCATCACTCCGGAGTTTGTCGTCTCCACCGAGCCCACCGACGGCGGCATCTACCGGGGACACCGGGGCCGGATGGAGATTCGGGTGGACGTTCACGGCGTCTCCTGCCACGGCTCCGCCCCGGAGCGGGGGGACAACGCCATCTATAAGATGTCGGATATTCTCCAGGATGTGCGTTCCCTCAACGAGAACGGCTGCGGCCCGGAGGACGAGGTGAAGGGCCTGGTCAAAATGCTGGAGCCGGAGTTCAATCCCGCCTGGGAGGACGCCCGGTTCCTGGGCCGGGGCACCATTACGGTCAGCCAGATTTTCTACACCTCCCCCTCCCGGTGCGCTGTGGCGGACTCCTGCGCCGTCTCACTGGATCGCCGGATGACCGCCGGGGAGACCTGGGAGAGCTGCCTGGAGGAGATTCGTCAGCTGCCCAGCGTGCAGAAGTACGGTGAGGACGTGAAGGTGTCCATGTACACCTACGACCGCCCGGCGTGGACGGGACTGGTCTATCCCGCCGAGTGCTACTTCCCCACCTGGATCAATAAGGAGACCGCTCCTCATGTCCAGGCCCTGGCCGACGCCCACAAGGCCCTCTTTGGTGACCAGCGCCAGGGGGATGCGGACGCCATGGAGAAGCGGGACCGGCCCCTCATCGACAAGTGGACCTTCTCCACCAACGGCGTCTCCATTCAGGGGCGGTACGGCATCCCCTGCGTGGGCTTCGGCCCCGGGGCGGAGAGCCAGGCCCACGCCCCCAACGAGATCACCTGGAAATCCGACCTGGTGCGGTGCGCCGCGGTCTACGCCGCGATGCCCGGCCTGTACAAGAAATAAGGAGGCTGCTTCCATGGCACTGGATACTCAGAAGTTCGACGCCCTGCTGACCCGGCTCAAGGGGCTGGACTGCAAGGATATGTATGACAATGACTTTTTCCTCACCTGGGAGAAAACCGACGACGAGCTGAAGGCCGTCTGGACGGTGGCGGACCTTCTCCGCACCCTCCGGGAGGGCAACGTCTCCACCAAGGTGTTTGACTCCGGGCTGGGAATCTCCCTGTTCCGGGACAACTCCACCCGCACCCGGTTCTCCTTCGCCTCCGCCTGCAATCTGCTGGGCCTGGAGGTGCAGGACCTGGACGAGGGCAAGAGTCAAATCGCTCACGGAGAGACCGTCCGGGAGACCGCCAACATGATCTCCTTTATGGCGGACGTCATCGGTATCCGGGACGATATGTATATCGGCAAGGGCAACGCCTATATGCACGCCGTCTCCGACGCTGTGCGGGAGGGGCATGACGCCGGAGTGCTGGAGCAGCGGCCCACTCTGGTCAACCTCCAGTGCGACATCGACCACCCCACCCAGACCATGGCGGATATGGACCACATCATCCACTACTTCGGCGGCATTGAGAACCTGAAGGGCAAGAAGGTGGCCATGACCTGGGCCTATTCCCCCTCCTACGGCAAGCCTCTCTCAGTCCCTCAGGGTGTCATCGGCCTGTTCACCCGGCTGGGGATGGACGTGGTGCTGGCCCATCCCGAGGGCTACGAGGTCATGGGCGAGGTGGAGGAGGTGGCAAAGGCCAACGCCGCCCGTTCCGGCGGCTCCTTCACCAAGACCCACTCCATGGCGGAGGCCTTCCAAGACGCCGACATCGTCTATCCCAAGAGCTGGGCCCCCTACGCCGCCATGGAGCAGCGGACGGAGCTGTACGGGAACGGCGACTTCGACGGCATCCAGGCCCTGGAGCAGCAGCTGCTGGCCCAGAACGCCCAGCACAAGGACTGGACCTGCTCGGAAGAGCTGATGTCCATCACCAAAGACGGCAAGGCTCTTTACCTCCACTGTCTCCCCGCCGACATCACCGGCGTCTCCTGTGAGGCGGGAGAGGTGGACGCCTCCGTGTTCGACCGGTACCGCGATCCCCTGTATAAGCAGGCCAGCTACAAGCCCTATGTCATCGCCGCCATGATCTTCCTGTCCAAGTTCCAGGACCCCGCCGCTGTGCTTCAGCAGCTGGCGGACCGGGGACAGCAGCGGCAGTTCGAGCTGAAATAACCCATTTTATCTTTGCATCACCGGGCAGGGAGACCTTTGCCGTCTCCCTGCTCTGCGTTTTTAGAGGAGAGAAAGGATTATGAACCGCAAACCCCGCATCGTCATCGCCCTGGGTGGCAACGCCCTGGGCCGCACCCTGCCGGAGCAGATGGCCGCCGTGAAGCACACCTCCCGGGCCATTGTGGACCTGATGGACGAGGGCTATCAGGTGGTCATCTCCCACGGGAACGGCCCACAGGTGGGCATGATCAACAACGCTATGGCCGCCCTCTCCCGGGAAAATCCCTGCCAGCCCAACACGCCCCTCTCCGTCTGCGTGGCTATGAGCCAGGCCTATATCGGCTACGACCTGCAAAACGCCCTCCGGGAGGAGCTGTGCCGCCGCCGGGGCAAGGGGCAGCCCCATGAGAACGTGGTCACCATGGTCACACAGATCGAGGTTGACCCGAATGACCCCGCCTTTCAGCACACGGTCAAGCCCATCGGCCACTTTATGACGGAGGAGCAGGCCATGTTCGCCCGGCGAGAGTACGGCTATCTCATGGAGGAGTTCCCCGGCAAGGGCTGGCGGCGGGTGGTGGCCTCTCCCCTGCCCGGAAAAATCGTGGAGATCAACGCCATCCGCACCCTGGTAGACGCCGGACAGGTGGTCATCGCCTGCGGCGGCGGGGGCATCCCCGTCACCCGGCAGGAGCTGGGCCATCTGAAAGGGGCCTCCGCCGTCATTGACTAGGATTTTTGCTCCTGTCTGCTGGCAAAGGAGCTGGACGCGCAAATGCTCATCATTCTCACCGCCGTGGAGAAGGTGGCCCTCCACTATGGCACGCCGGAGGAAGAGTGGCTGGACACGCTGACTCCGGAGCAGGCAGAGGAGTATATCGCCCAGGGGCAGTTCGCCCCCGGCTCCATGCTCCCCAAGGTGCAGGGCGCCGTGGCCTTCGCCAAAAGCGCCCCCGCCCGCACCGCCCTCATCACCAGTCTGGAGTGCGCCAGGGAGGGTATTCTGGGGCAGACGGGCACCCGGGTCTCTCTCTGACGGTAAAGCTCCTCCTTTTGGCGCTTGCGGGACCGCTGCGGTCAGCACCCTGTCTGAACGCGGCTTCTTACATGTTTATGAAAGTTTCCCCATTAGGATTGACAAAACAGTCAATCCCATTTAAGATAAATATGAACCAATTTTCGACCACATTCAACCTTTCTTTTCGGAAATGGAGAAATCGCCATGAAAAAATGTCCTGTGTGCGGAGTGGAACACTCCGATATCGTCCCCGTCTGCTCCATTTGCGGCAGTCCTCTGACCGATGTAGTCCCCATCCCTGACAGCGCCCCCGCCCCGGCGGAAAACGGCGTCACCCTGAACGATACTATGGCGGATGCTCCCAAGACGGAGGCTCCCGCCAGTGAGCCCGCTCCCCAGGCCGAGGCCCCGTCTGCCCAGAAGCCCGCCGACGTTTCCATGGCAGACATTCAGGCGGTGGTCTCCTCTGTCGTCTCCAGCACGGTGGACCATGAGTCGGCCAGCTCCGACGACAAGTCTGCCGAGGACGACGAGCCATTTGACGAGGACTCCCCCTTTGTGGTCAACGCCATGCGGGACCCCTCTGCGAAGAAGGCTGAGCCGGCCGCCGATACCAAGGCCAGGGCAGGCAGGTCCTCCTCCGCCCGGAAAAACGCCAGACGGCCCCGGCAGAAAACGGCCGCCGCCAGCGCTCAGCCGAAGAAGCCCGCCAGCACCGGGGATACGCAGTCTAAGGCCGCCGGTATGGACACCACAGTCATTGCTGCCGCCTCCGCCCAGAAGGTCTATGAGGCCAAGCACAATGCCGAGGCCGCCCGGGCCGCCCAGGAGAAGGAGAATCCGGAGCAGCCCACCCAGGAGGAGGAGTTCAACTGGACTGAGCGCAAGCACACCAGGGAAAAAACCAAGACCTCCACGCCGGTGATCGCCGCCGTCTGCGCTCTGCTGGTGCTGCTCATCATCGCCATGGTGCTGTTCCTGGGGTCGATGCTCTCCGGAGAGGATAACTCTGATCAGAGCGGCAATAACGACGTCCAGTCCAGCACCGGCGACGAGGAAAGCACCGGGGACGACTCCACCGGAGATGATACCGACGCCGACTATGTTATCCCCAGCGAGGACGAGACGGATAACACCGGCGACGAGACCGGCGACGCAGACAGCACGGTCGATGAGACCGGGGATACCACCGACGAGACCGGTGACCCCACCGGCGAGAGCGAGGACGACGTCATCGACGAGACGGACAATACCGGCGACGAGACCGGTGACACGACCGACGAGACCGGAGACGACGCCACAGTCGAGACCGACGATACCGCCACCGCTGAGCTGCCCGCCATCACCGAGGTAAATGAGACGGTGTACGCCACTGCCTCTGTCAACGTTCGGGATTATCCCAGCGCTGAGACCGGCAACATCATCGCCGGCCTGGCCGTCGGGCAGTCCGTGACCAGCACCGGCACCACTTCCACCGGCTGGAGCCGTATCTCTATCAATGGCACCGTGGGCTATGTGTCCAGCAACTATCTGTCCACCTCCCCCGTCTCCACTGACGACGCCGACGAGGATGACGACAGCAGCTCCACCACCGCCTACACCACCACCGGCGTCAACCTGCGCAGCACGCCCAACGGCACGGTCATTGCCGCCCTGGGCAGCGGTCAGGCGGTCACCCTCACCGGCGTGACCTCCGGCAACTGGACGCAGGTCACGGTGAACGGACTCACCGGCTATGTCTACACCAGCTACCTATCCACCTCCGCCAGCAGCAGCTCTGACAGCAGCTCTGACGGCACCAGCTCCTCCGACAGTGTGAGCATCACCGAGACCAACGACACCGTCTATGCCACCACCGGGGTCTATGTCCGGGATTATCCCAGCGCATCCACCGGCAAGGTGGTGACCACCCTGACCCAGGGCCAGGCGGTGACCCGGCTGGGCACCACCTCCAACGGCTGGAGCAAGATCACAGTGGGCGGCGTCACCGGGTATGTCTATTCCGGTTACCTGACCACCTCCTCCAGCGGCAGCTCTGACAGCAGCGACAGCTCCGGCTCCACTACCGTCACCGGGTACATTCTGCCCTACAGCAACAGCAAGTACTACACCGCCAGCGAGCTGAGCAGCCTGTCCAAGTCCCAGCTGCGGCTGGCCCGGAACGAGATCTACGCCCGCCACGGCAGAAAGTTCACCGATTCCGACCTCCAGTCCTACTTTGACAGCTGTTCCTGGTACAGCGGAACCATCGACGCCGCCACCTTCGACGCCAACGTCAGCAGCTATCTCAACAGTTATGAGATCGCGAACCTGGAGCTGATCGTGGAGCTGGAAAACAGCTGAGATCCCTTTTACGTCAAAAAGCTGCGTCAGACCTGAGCCTGGCGCAGCTTTTTGCAGGTGCAACAGAGAGGAGCGTCAAGCACTATGAAGCATCAGGAGACCTGTCGTCTGCTGTTTGTCTGCTGGGGGAACATCTGCCGGTCCCCCATGGCGGCGTTCATTATGAAGGATATGGTGGCAAAGCGGGGGCTGGAGGGGCAATTTCTCATTGAGTCCGCCGCCCACTCCAGCGAGGAGATCGGCAACCCCGTCTATCCTCCCGCCCGGAGAGAGCTGGCACGCCACGGCATCGACTGCTCCGGCAAGCGGGCGCGGCAAATCCCCCGGAGGGATTATGACCGGTATGACTGGATTCTGGGGATGGAGCAGCTCAACCTTCGGTATATGCTCCGCTGCTTCGGCGGCGACCCGGAGGGCAAGGTACGGCGGCTGCTGGATTTTTCCAGCCATCCCAGAGATATTGCAGACCCCTGGTATACGGGAGAATTTGAGCAGACGTACGCAGACATCGTGGAGGGCTGCGAGGCGCTGCTGGAGACGCTTTTGTCGGAAAATGGCGGATGAAAGACTGCTGCTTTCCCCGGGTGGGGAAAGCGGTCGAACCGTCTGTTGACAATTGTTTCGGCTACAGGTAAAATAGAGACAGGATTCGGCGGGGCCGGATGAGGCAGCTTCATTCCGGCTCCGCTCTTTTTTCGTTCCATATCATTATCGACACTGGAGGAAGGATGTCACCATGGCTCATGAGCTTGTTATCGTTCTGGATTTCGGCGGCCAGTACAATCAGCTGATCGCCCGCCGGGTCCGGGAGTGCAACGTCTACTGCGAGGTCAAACCCTACACCACCCCTCTCGAGGAGCTGAAGGCGATGCATCCCATCGGGATCATCTTTACCGGCGGCCCCAACAGCGTCTATCTGGAGGACTCCCCCCGCTGTGACCGGGGCATTTTTGAGCTGGGCGTGCCCATTCTGGGCATCTGCTACGGCTGCCAGCTGATGGCACACTCCCTGGGCGGTCTGGTCACCGAGGCACAGGAGGACTCCGCCCGGGAATACGGCAAAACGGAGACCTTCTACGACACCGACTGCAAGCTGTTCCGGGGCCTGCCCGACCAGGGCGTCTCCTGGATGAGCCACAGCGACTATATGGCGAAGGTGCCGGAGGGCTTTCGGCTGGTGGCCCACTCTGCCGCCTGCCCCAATGTGGGCATTGCGTACGAGGAGCGAGGCTTCTACGGCGTCCAGTTCCATCCGGAGGTCAACCACACGGAAAACGGCTCCAAAATGCTACACAATTTCCTCTATGAGGTCTGTCACGCCCGGGGAGACTGGACCATGGGAGACTACTGCAAGACCGCCATCGCCAGCCTCCGGGAGAAAATCGGAGACGGCAAGGTGCTGCTGGCCCTGTCCGGCGGCGTGGACTCCTCTGTGGCGGCGGCCCTGCTGGCCGAGGCGGTGGGCGATCAGCTCACCTGCGTCTTTGTGGACCATGGCCTGATGCGCAAAAACGAGGGCGACGAGGTGGAGGCCGCCTTCTCCAAGTGGAATATCCACTTCATCCGCATGAACGAGGAGGAGCGGTTCCTCAACGCCCTGGCGGGAGTCTCCGAGCCGGAGGCCAAGCGGAAGATCATCGGCGAGCAGTTCATCCGGGTCTTTGAGCAGGTGGGCAAGCAGATCGGCAAGGTGGATTATCTGGCCCAGGGGACCATCTACCCCGACGTCATCGAGTCCGGCAGCGGCAAGGCCGGGGCCGCTGTCATCAAGAGCCACCACAATGTGGGCGGCCTGCCGGACTACGTGGACTTTAAGGAGATCATCGAGCCGCTGCGGATGCTGTTCAAGGATGAGGTGCGGCAGCTGGGTCGGGAGCTGGGTCTGCCGAACTATCTGGTCATGCGTCAGCCCTTCCCCGGTCCCGGTCTGGGCATCCGCATCATCGGCGAGGTGACCAAGGAGAAGGCGGACATCCTCCGGGAGGCGGACGCCATCTTCCGGGAGGAGATCGCCAATGCGGGCTGGGATACCAAAATCAGCCAGTATTTCGCCGTGCTCACCAATATGCGTTCCGTGGGCGTCATGGGCGACGGCCGCACTTACGACTACACCCTGGCCCTCCGGGGCGTCACCACCAGCGACTTCATGACCGCCGACTGGGCCAGAATCCCTTACGAGGTGCTGGACAAGGTCTCCGTGCGGGTGGTCAACGAGGTGGAGCATATCAACCGGGTGGTGTATGATATTACGTCGAAGCCGCCTGCGACAATTGAGTGGGAATGATTTCACAGAACAAAAAAAGCCTGAAATAGCAACGTTTTTTCAGGGCTGATTCCCTCTGTGGCAACGATTTGGCAACATTTTTTCATTATTCACAGTTTAAGAGCGCTATCTGATTTGTCATCAAACAAGTCAGACAGCGCTCTTTTTATTTGTCCTGTTCTTCCTTTAGACCAGCCCGCAGCATATCGCTCAGCTCCTGCGAGGGCACCTTCGCCCAGATCTGCGTGGTATCAAATTCGGGGTAACGGTAACGCCAGCGGTCATAGTCCTCCCTGGTGATCTCCCCAGCCTCCAGCTTGGCTGACTGCTCCCGCCAGGCCCAGAGCATCTTGTGCAGCTCTGCGGCATCCTTGCCCTGGAATACGTCCACCCGGAGACAGATCTCGCCGTCCCTCTCCGTGACCTTCAATCCGTACCGATCCTCCAGGGTAAAGAGGGTGTGCATCAGGCCGGTATAGGAATCAATGTCCGGCACTGCCAACGCCTGCGGAGACACGTCCAGGACACGAGCCATAGAAGCGGTCAGGTTGGCCTTTGGTGTCCTGGCTCCCGTCTCATACTGAGCCAGCCGAACGTCTGCGGACTTCTCAGGGAACCCCAGCAGCATCCCCAGATATTTTTGCGTCATACCCCGCATGGTGCGGAAAAAGCGAATTCGTTCTCCGATTGCCATTGGAACCATCTCCTGTGTGAAGTCTTTGGATAAGCATAGCATAACAGATCAGTTTAGGATAGTCAAGTGGAATATAAATAAATTTGCTTGGTATTTTCTCGAAAACCGCTTGACATTAACGCAGATGCTTAGTATAATAGCATCAGGATTAACAAATCAGTTTAATGAGCCGCTGCGGTTTTGAGAAATCAAGCGAGAATAGACGAGAATAGAAAGGAGGGATGTACTCATGACAGAACAGCCGTTCATGAAGGCAGACGAGGTAGCTACGGAATTGGGCGTTTCCAAGTCCTATGCCTACAAGGTCGTACAGATGCTCAATGCTGAGCTTCGGGAAAAGGGTTATCTGACCGTTTCAGGCCGGGTCAACCGCAGGTATTTCATGGAAAAGTTCTATTACGACGGAACAGAAAGGAAGGATTCGTAATGGCAGTCTACAAGGAAGAAAAAAACAACACCTGGCGGGTCATCTACCGCTACACCGACTGGAACGGGGAGCGCAAGCAGACCCAGAAGCGGGGCTTCAAGACCAAGCGAGAGGCCCAGGCGTGGGAGCGGGAGCAGCTCAACAAGGCCACCTCCGACCTGGATATGACCTTCAAGAGTTTTGTGGAGCTCTACACGGCGGATATGAAGACCCGTGTCAAGGAAAACACTTGGCACACCAAGGAGCATATCATTCGCACCAAGCTGGTGCCCTATTTCGGAAAGCTGAAGATGTGCAAGATCACACCCCAGCAGATCATCACCTGGCAGAACGAGCTGATGAACTATAAGGATGAGCACGGAAAGCCCTACTCTCCTGTCTATCTGAAAACAGTTCACAACCAGCTCAGCGCCATCTTCAACCATGCAGTCCGCTACTACAACCTGCGGGAAAACCCCTGCCAGAAGGCGGGCAGCATGGGCAAGAAGAAAAACCGGGAGATGCTCTTCTGGACAAAGGAGGAGTACCTGAAATTTGCGGAGGTGATGATGGACAAGCCCTTGTCTTATTATGCCTTCGAGATGCTGTACTGGTGTGGACTTCGGGAGGGTGAGCTGCTGGCTCTGACCCCAGCGGACTTCGACTTCGAGAAGGGGACAGTCAGCGTTAACAAGAGCTATCAGCGTCTGGAGGGTCGTGACCTGATCACGACCCCCAAGACAGAGAAAAGTAACCGTATCATCGCCATGCCGAAATTTCTTGTGTCAAAAATGCAGGATTATTTGAAGATGCTCTATGAGATTCAGCCGGAGGACAGGATGTTCACCGTGACCAAGAGCTACCTGCACCATGAGATGGACCGGGGCGCAAAGGAGGCCGGTGTCAAGCGGATCAGGATTCACGACCTGCGGCACAGCGCCGTCTCTCTCCTGATCGACATGGGCTTTTCGGCTACGGCCATTGCTGACCGGATGGGGCACGAGAGTATCGACATCACCTATAACTATGCCCATCTGTTCCCGTCCAAGCAGGCAGAGATGGCAGACAAGCTGGACGTGGAAAGGAGCGTGTAACAATGTCACTCAAGAATTTGGATGCCCGTGGCCGCTGGCGGAGCAAAACCATCGCCTTCCGGGTATCGCCGGAGGAGGATGCATTGCTGGAGACTTATGTGCGGCTGTCCGGGCTGACCAAGCAGGACTATATCACCCGGCGGCTGCTGGAGAAGGACGTAGTGGTGCCGGGCAATCCAAGGGTGTTCAAGGCCCTTCGGAATGAGCTGGCCACTGTGCTGGATGAGTTGCAGCGCATCGAGGCTGGAAATCAAGTGGACAGCGATCTGCTGGACACGATTCAAATGATCGCCGTCACTCTGGACGGTATGAAGGAGGATGATAGCTTTGGCATTTGAAAAAAGCAAAACGACCGCCCTTATCCCATCTACTCTGTATCAAGAATCCCTAAGCTCGCGTGGGGCGCTCGCTAAGGGATTCTATGATGTTGGCGCAGACGGAGGGCAGCCGTTCTCAAATTCAACCAAATACAGTATACCCGAAAACAGCCCTGAAATCAACCCGTTTGAGGAAGATTTGGAAGAAAAGGCGAGGCGGATGCGCTGCGAGGCCGACCCCAACCATCTGTATACCGTCTCTATGTCGGAGTTGTACCAAACCACCTACCAGAGCAGACCGCCGATCATTGATGGCCTGCTCTACTCCGGAGCCTATATCCTTGCGGGAGCGCCGAAGATCGGGAAGTCCTTCCTGGTGGCTCAGCTTGCCTACCACGTCAGCACGGGGGATTCCCTATGGGGCTATGAAGTCCGACAGGGTACCGTCCTTTATCTGGCGTTGGGGGATGACTTCCAGCGCATTCAGAGCCGTATGTTTATGATGTATGGTGTGAATGACACCGAGCACCTGTTCTTCGCTACAGCGGCAAGCAAGCTGGGCTCCGGGTTGGATGAGCAGCTTACGAACTATATTCAGGAGCACCCGGACACCAAGCTCATCATCATTGACACCATGCAAAAGATTCGAGAGGTCAGCGGCGAGGCCTACAGCTATGCCAACGACTACGATGTGATTGGGAAGCTCAAGCTGTTTGCCGACAAGCACGGTGTCTGTGTCCTGACTGTCCACCACACGAGAAAGCAGCCCGCCGGGGACAGCTTTGAGATGATCTCCGGCACCACCGGCCTGCTGGGGTGTGCCGACGGTGCCCTGCTGATGCAGAAGAAGCGGCGGACTGCGCTGGCCGCTACGCTGGATGTGGCGGGGCGTGACCAGCAGGATCAAATCCTCTATCTGATGAAAGACTCGGACACCCAGATCTGGAGCCTGGAGCGGACAGAGTATGAACCTCACAGGGAGCCACCCGACCCAGTGCTGACGGCTGTGGCTGCGCTCGTCACCTCCGAAAACCGGGAGTGGACAGGCAGCCCCACAGAGCTTGCCGACCAGGTCAACGTTGGTCTGGCTGCGAACGCCCTCACCAAATACCTGAATATCAGGTACAGCAGGCTGTTGGACGAGTACCATGTCAGGTATCGGAACAAGGCCCGGCACTCCGGACGCAGGGTGACGCTCACCTATATGCTTGTTGATAACCCGGCTTACACGGTAGTCGGATAAGGGGCGCGACGGTTGCGACGGTAGCAACGGTGATATGGACAGCGCCTATACAACCGTCGCAATCGTCGCTACCGTCGCGGAAAGGAGATGTGAACCGTGAAGAACGTGCAAATACCCTATGAGCTGTTTGTTGATCTGGTGCTTTATCATCTGAGGGGCGAGGATGATGTTGACGGTGAAATTCAACAGGGGCTGGAGCTGAAGCTGGACGCCATGTTGAACCGACAGCTCTATTCGCAGTACAAGAGCGCACCCACCGAGGAGCAGAGGGAACGTGCCCGGCAGGAATATCTTGACCGGCGGGGCGTTCCGCAGAGCTTCCGTTGGACTGTTCCTCCCTGGGAGCTGTAACAGGAGCGTGGCACGCTCCTGTGCAGGTGTACAGAGGGCAACAAGCCCTTTGTGCCGGAGTCGAGAGGGATGCAGCCTCTTTGGTCAGTGTCCAGAGGTGAAGCCTTTGGGCAGGGAGTGCAGAGGGTGGCAGGCCCTTTGCTGGGGGACTATCCGCAGATAGTGGGGCAAAGCCCCTCACCCCCTCGGACACAAGCCACAGCGAGCGTGCCGAGGCGCTTCTCCGCCGAGGCGGAGCCCACGGCACTTTGCAGACCGCCAGTCTGAAAGTGTGATAGTGGAATGCGATTTGTCAAGGGCAATTTAGGCCTGTTCCGCTTCGTACTTCTGCATTGTCATATGATACGATTCCCCCAGAGGAAGCATAGGCCTTAAGTGATGAAATTAACCTGCCCCAGTGTGTGCTCCCTGTATATTACTTCCCATTGAGTGAAACGCTGATTTGAATTTTAGATGTTTCATTCTAAAAATTGTTTTCATTTTGATGGCTGGCAAGAAAACAAATGATACAGCCAATTTACAAATTTACTTTTTCCTAAAGCTGTACTATTATATCACTATAGGAAAATTCATAGTAAATGCAAAAAACGGTTAACAGACATGGCCGCCTGTTGTGCCTGTGGCAGTAGTTTTAAAAAGCATCCGGGTATGTGAATTGGAGGACTCAGAATGAAATACAGCATAGATATGCAGATCGGTCAGCTTTCGGAGAACGGGGACGCTGTTGCGATCTTTGATAAATATCTGCCCGGCGTGCGGGGAATGATCACCAAAAATCCCCAGTCGGCAGGGCTTTCCATCCGGAACCTGGTGAAGTACATGGGGGGAAAGATACCGGCATCCGTTCTGGAAGGAATGGATGCAGAACTTCAAAAGTTAAATACGCCGGAGAATCGTATCAGCCCTTCGGAAAAGAGACAGATCGCCCTTTTCCAAGAGATGGAATCTGATTGGAGAGCAAAAGAAAAAGCCGTCCCGGCAAATGTACATCATCAGGACGCTGTTTATCCCGGCCAACCTTGGTATGACACCAGCGGCCAGCGCATCCAGGCGCACGGCGGCGCAGTATTCTATGAAAACGGCACTTATTACTGGTACGGAGAGAACAAAGAATTTACGGACGGCAGCAACGGCATCTGGACCTGGGGCATCCGGATGTATGCTTCACAGGATCTCTATAATTGGACCGATTTAGGGCTGGTGATCCCGCCGGTTCTGGATGATCCGGACTCGCCCCTGTTCCCCACAAAGAGGGTAGATCGCCCCCACATTCTCAAGTGCCCTGCTACCGGAAAATATGTCTGCTGGATCAAGCTTTCCGGGGCAGAGGCGACCTTCGTCATCCTGGAAGCGGACACCCTGACCGGGCCTTATCATATGGTTCGTGAGGATTACAGGCCCCAGGGACGGAATGTGGGGGACTTCGATCTGATTTGCAATGAGGAAACAGGGAAAGCGTACCTCTATTACGACAAGGACCATCAGGCACTGACCGCCATGGAGCTGGCCGAGGATTATCTGTCTGCGAAAAAAGTGCTCAGCGAACAGTATGCGGAGCTGCATCCACCGTTTACGAGGGAGGGTCCGGCACTCTTTGAGGCAAATGGATTCAAGTATCTGCTGACCAGCGGCATGACCGGGTATATTCCCAACCAAAGCGATGCTGCGAAATCTCTTACCTGGGACGGGCCGTTTGAAAGCGTGGGAAATCCTCATGTGAACGATCCCTCTAACGCCTCCTTTAACAGCCAGATCAGCAAGATTTTCCGGGTCGAAGGAAAGAATTTGTGGATTGCCATGGCAGACCGCTGGGTGGTGGATTTTCTGGTGGATGCAAAGCTCGCTGATATTTTTACCCGCACCATTGCCAGCCGCTATGAGCCGGACAAATATCAGGCGACGGAGACGGAAAAACAGCTCATGGCCGGGAGTCCCTCCCTGGAAACCGCTAACACGTCGATTGCGGATTATGTTTGGTTGCCGATTACTCTCGACGAGGCGGGAGAGCCGAAAATCGAATGGCAGGACAGCTGGAGCGTAGGAAACCAATAAATTCCTTATCACGTTTCATATGACGACACCCCCATTTCCCTTATGATACCGGGAAATGGGGGTGTTTGTATCATTCTTTCACAGGCTGTGGGTGCTGGGCAAAATCATTTTCCCAACCAGGAAGCGGCGGCATGAGGCTAATCTCCCTGTTTCGCTTCCAGATTCAAATATTGAGCTTCCTGTTCCGTCAGGTTCAGATTCAGAGCCTCTATATTCTGGGCAAACCGGGCGGGTTTGGAGGTGCTGACCACGGCAAAGGCGTTGAGGTTCTGGGCAAAAAGCCAGGCCATGGCGACCTGCGGAACCGTACACCCTTTCTGAGCAGCCAGTTCTTCACAGCGGCGAAGGCGCTCGAAGTTCCGGGGACAGCAATATCCCTTGAGGGCAGCGGCATCCAGAAACCGATTTGCCACATCCATCTGATTGCTTTTCATTTTCCCGGAGAACATTCCCCGTCCCAAACTGGAGTAGGCGATGACGGGCATATTCTGCTGACGGTACCATTGACGGGCGTCCTCGTTTTCAGGCCCGGAGATGGTGACACAGCCGCCACCCCAGGGGTCGTTGACCTGCTCAGCCAGTCCAAAATTGGGGCTGGACACGGTAAAGGGAATCAGATTGTGGCTGTAGGCGTATTCGTTGGCCTCCTGAATCCGCTGATGGGTCCAGTTAGAGGCGCCGAAAGCGCCGATTTTCCCTTCCGCATACATGGCGTTGAAGAGTTCCACCCCCTCGCCTGCCGGTACATCCGGGTCGTCCCGGTGAAGCAGATAGATGTCGATGTAATCGGTGTGTAGCTGCTGGGAGGACTTGCGGAAATCCTTCCGGATTGCCCGCTCGTTGACCCTTTTCCGCCCAAATATGCCGGGGTGGGCGCACTTGGAGAGGAGCACCACCCGTTCCCGGTTCCCCCGCTTCTCCAGCCAACACCCGATGGACTGCTCCGCACCCGCATATTTGCGGGCGGTGTCAATGGTGTTGATGCCCTGAGCAAGCGCCCCGTCCAAAATGGGGGCAGCAATCTCCGGCTTCGTAAATTCCCGCCCGGCGGTGCCCACAAGGATTCTGGAAACGGGCTTGTCTACATAGGGAATGGTGGCATATTTCATGTCGGACATTCGTTCCCCTTTCAGCACACAATTACTTTTTAATCTTTTGCAGCGCTTCATTCAGCGCCCTGATCTGCTCCGGTTTGATGCTGTCCCCAGCCTGCTTGATGAGGCTTTCCAGGCTCATACCCGCCATCATGCGCATCAGGTTTTGATTGCCGGAGGTGCTCTTGGCCACGTCGCCACGGCTGGCGATGGCCTGAGCCATCATGCGGCCGACGATAGGGGCGGTGCCGGGGTTGGAGGTCAGCGCCCCGAAGGTGTCCCTGATGGAATAGTAATCCGGCTTCAGTGTGTCTCTGTCGAACCAGTTGGTCACATCTCCGGCGGTGCCGAAGCGGTAGGTCGGGTTGGGCTGGGACACCTTGCGGATGACCATCGTGTCGGTGCAATCTCCGGAAATCGCCTGAACGGTATGCTCTCCTTGGATGGGGACGGAAAAGGTGAAAATATGTCGCCCCGTCTTATGCTCCACGACCTTGCCATCCACCATCAGGGTGACAGTCGGCTGGTTGGAGTATACCTTGACCTCCGTGACATCCTCTGCCCGATCCACATAGCGGCTGCCGCACAGATGGACAAACGGCTCCTCCTGATTCCAGTAGGCCTTGTAGAGATAGAAGGCATCCTTTTTTAGCCTTCGGTCGAAGCTGACCAGACCCTTCTGGTTGGCTCCGTGCTTGCCGCCCTCGTCCCGGCCATCGGCTGCGAAATCAAACAGGTTCCAGACGTGGGTGGCCCAGAGATAGGGACGTTTTTCAATCATCTCTATCATGTGCTCGTGATAGACGCACTGATAGCTCTCGGTGTAGTCGCCCTTCTGGGGTGTGCTGCTCTGGAAGGCCGGATTGGCATCGGCGCCATATTCGGAAAAGCCGATGACCCGATCTGGATATTTTGCGTGATAGGCGTCAAAGAACGCATCGTTTTGCTCCAGCTCACCCAGATACCAGCCGAAATACAGGTTGTAGCTGTTCATGTCCGGGATCTTCAGAATGGGGGAATCCGTTTCCAGCATGAACACGTTGGCCATAACGGTGGGTCTGGTCTTATCCAGGCTGTGGCACAGGTCGTTGAGCGCCCGGTGATTTTCCAGCAGCGGCTCGGTGACGGCGCCGGCGGCAGTGATTTCGTTGCTCAGGCCCCAGCAGACGATGGAGGGATGGTTATAGTTCTGCTCCACCAGCTCCCGCATCTGAGACAGGGTGTTCTCCCGGCCCTCCTCCATGAATTGAGAGATAAACGGGATCTCCGCCCAGACCACAATGCCTTCCTCGTCGCACAGGTCGTAGAACTCCTGGGCCTGCTGATAGTGGACCAGACGAACCGTGGTCGCCCCGATCTCCTTGATAATGGCCATGTCCTGTCTGTGCTGCTCCATAGTCAGGGCGCTGCCCAGGGTCTCCCAGTCCTGGTGCCGGGAGACGCCCCGGAGGGGGTATTCCTTCCCGTTCAAGATGAAGCCCCGCTGAGGATCCATCTGGAAGCTCCGGCAGCCGAACCGAGCGGACGCTTCTTCACCGGGCAGGCTCGCAGTGGCGGTGTAGAGATAGGGGTCGATCTTCCCGTTCCACAGGCGGACGGGATTCAGGTCGATCTCTGCCGAAGCGACGCCATTCTTCACCGTGGCTTCGGCGGTCAGGTCACCAATGGAAAAGTGCACGGACTGCCCTTCGCCGTTTTCCACCCTGGCCTTCAGCACCACCACTGCACTTTGCAGATCGTCCCGGACGATGGGCGTAACCTTCAAGCCACAAAAAGCAAAGTGAGTCTTATGAACAGAGAGGAGCTTCACTCCACGATAGAGGCCACCGTAAAAGGTAAAGTCCGCCTTCTGAGGATAAACCCTGGTGTTGTCGCCATTGTCTACCAGCACTTGGATTTCTCCGTTTTCCGGCAGCGCCACACGAAATGCGGAGTAGCCCCCCTCGTGATGGGTCAGGAGCTTGCCGTTCAGGAATACCTCCGCCGTATGTGCGGCTCCGTCAAACTGGATATAGTTCACCTCGCCGGACAGCTCCGGGATGGTGTTGACGTAGGTGCAGACACCCCGGTAGTAATCATTTCCGCCGTCCTGACCATCGACGGCGTTCCAGGTGTGAGGCAGCGTGACCGCTTCTCCAGGGGCGGATTCGGATTTGTAAAATGTCCAGCCTGTGTTAAAGGGAATGGAAACCATGATATGCTCCTTCCTGCATTGCAGCATATGGATGTTGGGAATTTCTGAATCAATATCCTGATTCTAAACCAGCACCGGGGTGTGGCTGTTCAGCATCATGCGCAGCACCCGGCAGGCGCTGCGGCGAATGACGGCGGGAGACAGCCTGCCCTCCTCGATTGCGGCGAGGATGCGCTCACGGTCGTAAGGATTGCCCGGCATAATCAGGTCATTGCCTGCTGGTGCGCATTGCTCCGGCACAGCGGCTTTGGGATTGGTGGAGATCCAGTCCGTCATAACCAGCCCGTCAAATCCCCATTCGCAGCGCAGGATGTCAATGAGCAACTCATGGCTATTCGCTGTGTAGATGTGGTTGAGCATATTGTAGCTGCTCATGACCGTGACAGGATGGGCTTCCTTTACAGCGATTTCAAAGCCCTTCAGGTAGATTTCCCGCAGAGCACGCTCGCTGACATTTGAGCTGATGCCATTGCGGTTGTCCTCCGTGTTGTTGCCGCAGAAATGTTTGACGGAGACGCCGCAGCCGGGATGCCGCTGGACCCCTCTGGTCAAGGCAGATGCCATAACGCCTGTGAGGACAGGGCCTTCCGAATAATATTGGTTCTCTGTCAAGAGTTGGGGTAGAGAAAAAACAGCATCAGGCATACAGGAC
>JAJQFJ010000055.1:43542-68619 GCA_021201185.1 Clostridiales bacterium | reverse complement strand
TGTCCTGTATGCCTGATTCTGTTTTTTCTCTACCCCAACTCTTGACAGAGAACCTTTTTGCAATAGAAACGGCAAGCCCGCCTTCCCGGTTCTGTCGGGAGGGCGGGCATTTTTGCGGCTAAGAGCTAAATATGGAGCAGAAGCACGGCGATGCCGAAGTAGATCAGCAGGGAGAGGGCGTCCACCACGGTGGTGATGAAGGGACTGGCCAGCACCGCCGGGTCGAGCCCCACCTGGTTGGCCAGGATGGGGAACAGCGCCCCCAGCAGCTTGGCGGCCACCACCGTCACGATGATGGTGAGCGAAACCACCAGAGCCACCGTCACCGTCACGGCGGGGTTGCTCATGAGCAGACGGTCCACCAGCATCATTTTTCCAAAATTCACCACCGCCAGAGTGACGCCGCTGAGCAGGGCCACCCGCAGCTCCTTCCACAGCACCCGTCCCGTGTCCCGTATCCCGATCTCGTGGAGGGACAGGGCACGGATGATCTCCGCCGAGGACTGGGCGCCGGAGTTGCCGCCGGTGTCGCTGAGCATGGTGATAAAGGAGGTGAGCACCATGCAGGCGGCCAGGGCGTCCTCGTAGCTGGAGATGATCTGGGCGGTAAAGGTGGAGGACAGCATGAGCAGCAGCAGCCAGGGGAGGCGGCTGGCAGAGATCTGCCGGACGCTGGAGCGGAGGTAGGGAGTCTCCGAGGGGAGCATACCGGCCATCTTCTGGATGTCCTCGGTGGTCTCCTCCTGCATGACGTCCATCACGTCGTCGGCGGTGATGATGCCCACCAGCCGCCCGCCGGCGTCTACCACCGGCATGGCCAGCAGGTCGTAGCGCCCGAATTTCCGGGCCACCGACTCCTGATCCTCCTGGGTGGCGGCGGAGATGGGGTCACTGTCCATGATCTCTCCCACCGTGTCCTCATAGGCCGCCAGCATCAGCGCCCGGATGGTGACAAATCCGGTGAGCCGCCGCCCGGCGTCCACCACATAGCAGACGTCGATGGTCTCCACGTTCTCCGCCTCCCGGCGGATGCGCTGGAAGCAGTCGGCCACCGTCATGTCTTGTTCCAGGTCGATGAGCTCGGTGGTCATCAGCGCCCCGGCGGAGTCCTTGGGGTAGTTCAAAATCTGGTTGATGCCCTCCCGCATCTCCGGGGCGGCGTAGGCCAGGATGCGCCGGACCACGTTGGCGGGCATTTCCTCGACAATGTCGGCGGCGTCGTCCAGACACAGCTCGTCCAGCACCGCCCGCAGCTCGCTGTTGGAGAAGTCGGCGATGAGCTGCTGCTGGTGCTCCGGGGTCAGCTCCACGAATACCTCCGCCGCCGTCTCCTCCGGCAGCAGCCGGAACAGCAGGGGGATGCTCTCCCCGGAGAGGCTGTCCATGAGCTGGGCCACGTCGGCTGGCTCCAGGGGGAGGAGCATGCCCCGGAGCTGGGCGTATTGCTTTTGATTCAGAAGGCTTTCCGCAATGGCGGTGAGCCGATAGAATTTTTCCTCAGGATACATGACGTGACCTCCTTTCCGGAATAGGGGCGCCGGGGAGAGTGCCACGGGTCAGGCTCACATGGGGATGAGGGCCAGAGCAAACCCGAAGTAGATCAGCAGCGACAGGGTGTCCACGATGGTGGTGATGAGGGGACTTGCCAGGACGGCGGGGTCCAGCCCCACCTTGTCCGCCAGGACGGGGAGGATAGCGCCGATGGTCTTGGCGCAGATGACGGTACAGATCAGCGTCAGACTGACCACCAGGGCCACCAGGGGGGTGACCGCCGGGTTGTTGAACAGCAGCCGGTCGATGAGCATCATTTTCAGGAAGTTGGCCGCCGCCAGGGCGACGCCGCAGACGATGGCCACCCGGCATTCCTTCCAGATGACCCGGGGCAGGTCGCTGAACCTGATCTCGTGGAGGGACAGGGCGCGGATAATGGCCACAGAGGCCTGAGAGCCGGAGTTGCCGCCGGTGCCGCTGAGGATGGTGATATAGGAGGTCAGGATCATACAGGCGGACAGGGAGCTCTCGAATTTGGTGATGATAATGCTGGAGAAGGTGGCCGACAGCATGAGCAGCAGCAGCCAGGGGAAGCGGCTCTTCCACGTCTCCATGACGCCGGTGCGGAGATAGGGCTTGTCGGTGGGCAGGATAGCCGCCATCTTTTCGATGTCCTCGGTGGCCTCTTCCTGCATGACGTCCATCACGTCGTCGGCGGTGATGATGCCCACCAGGCGGTTCTCCGTGTCCACCACCGGCATGGCCATCAGGTCGTACCGGCTGAACCGCTGGGCCACCGTCTCCTGGTCCTCCAGAGTGGTGACGGAGAGGAGGTTGGTGTCCATGATCTCCCCGATCTGGTCCTCATAGCTGGCGAGGAACAGGTCACGGATGGTGACATAGCCCAGCAGCTTCCGGTTTTTCTCCACCACGTAGCAGACGTTGATGGTCTCCACGTCGGAGGCGTTCCGGCGGATGCGCTTGAAGCAGTCCTCCACCGTCATGTCCCGCTTCAGGTCGATATACTCGGTGGTCATCAGTGACCCGGCGGAGTCCTCGGGGTACTTCAAAATCTCGTTGATGCTCTTGCGCATCTCCGGCTCGGAGTGGGCCAGGATGCGCCGGACCACGTTGGCGGGCATTTCCTCTACGATGTCCACGGCGTCGTCCAGATACAGCTCGTCCAGCACCTCCTTCAGCTCGGTGTTGGAGAAGCTGCGGATGAGCTGCTCCTGGTGCTCCGGATTCAGCTCCACGAACACCTCCGCCGCCGTCTCCTTGGGCAGCAGCCGGAACACCAGGGGGATGCTCTCCCCAGAGAGGTCGTCCATGAGCTGGGCGATGTCCACCGGCTCCAGGGGAAGAAGGCTGCCCCGGAGCTGGGCATACTGTTTTCGCTTCAGGAGATCTTCTACTATGTGGACCATTTTTTCCCGTCTGCTCTCAAAATCTGCCACAGCAACGACCCCCTTCTCTACAGCGATTTCCACCCCTCTGCGGGGAAAACAAAAAAGCATCTGATACCCTATCCGGCATCAGATGCACGCGAGCGCCATTCAGACCGTCCCAAAGGACGCCCACCCACCGTTCAAGCTTTAGCATCACAAGGCAGTGAAATTGCATTAGACGACACCTTTGGGTTCGATGTCACCTGTTCAGACCAACGGATCGTGTCTCCACGACTTTGCGGCAGCAACCCGTATCCTTGTGGTAGCCTTACCTACCGGACCAATATTCTCTCTGCTCTCTATAGTATGCCAATTGACGGCTGATGTCAACCCCAAGGAACACAAAAAACGCAGTTTAGAAGGGAAGAGGCAGGGCGGGAAAAGTGCAATTTCCCCGATTGCAATTTCCCGCCGATGTGGTACACTGTAGTACATGAGACTGCCGCCCGGGAACGGGCGCGGACGGGAAGTGAGACGGGATGAAGATCAGCCAGACCCAGCTGACCTGGGTGGCGCTGGTGCTGGGGCTGAACAATCTGCTCCTGCGCCGGAGCTGGTGGGCGGCGGCCTATGACGAGTCTGCCCAGTTGGTGACTGATGGAGGGCTGCTGCGCACCTTTGCCCTGCTGGTGGCGGTCTGCGCCGCCGTGGTGGCAGTCGTCTGGCTGCTGCTCTGGCGGAGGAAGGTCCCTGCGGCGGCTCCCTACGGGGACGGAGGCAGAGGAAAAACCGCCCTGCGATTGGCGGCGGGTCTGTGCTCCCTGGCAGGAGGCATCCTGGAGCCGGTGCGCAACACCGCCGAGGTGGCCGCCTCCCCCATCGCCCAGGCCATGAGCCTGCTACTCATCCTCCAGGGCATCGTCATGCTCTACCTGACTCTGGCCCGGGACAGGGAGAGCAGCGGATTCCGTTCGTCGCTGCTGCTGCCCTTTTTTACCGGCTGCTTCTGGCTGGTGGCCTTCTACCATCAGTACGGCTCCGCCCCCAGCACGGAGACCTATCTCTGGCCCATGGTTGCCGGAATTTTGATCTCCTTTGCCTGGATGTATGACGTCGCCTTTGTCTATCAGCCCGGGCGGGGGAAATGGCTGGGGCTGCTGGCCCTGCTGGTGCTGCTGACGGCGCCCCCCGCCCTGGCGGCCCCCCTGTCCACGGACGACCGGCTGGCGCTGGTCTCCGCCCTGCTGTGGTTCCTGGCGGCCTCCCTGGAGCTGAGACCGGTCCCGGAAGCGCCTCATACCACAGCCACCGAAACGAATGAAACCGGAGAGGAGAATCCCCATGTCTGAACTGAATGAAACCGCAGCCCCTGTGACCCCTGCTGTCCCTGAACCCGCACCTGCCCAGGAAGCCCCCGCCCAAAAGCCGGAGATCACCTTCGACGTCTTTGAGCAGGTGGAGCTGACCGTGGTCAAGGTGAAGGAGTGTGCCCATGTGAAGAAATCCAAAAAGCTCCTCTGCTTCCAGCTGGACGACGGCACTCAGGAGGGACGGCAGATCCTCTCCGGCATCGCCGCCTGGTATGAGCCGGAGGACCTGGTGGGCAAGACTCTGGTGGCCGTGACCAACCTGGCCCCCCGGAAGATGATGGGCCTGGAGTCCAACGGAATGCTGCTCTCGGCGGAGAGCGGGGACAGCTTCACTCTGGTGATGCTGGACGACGGCATCCCCGCCGGGGCAAAGCTGTGCTGAGTGCGCACTGGGCGGACAGGTTACCCCCTGTCCGCCTTTTTCATGCCCCGGGGCGGTACGACGCACATTTGTCACAAAAACAGACTGCAAACAGTGTGTGAAATTTTTATCAAATCTTGCGCTTCCCTATTGCACTTTCCTCCGGAGGGGACTATAATCGTATCGTTAAAGAATAAACAATCTCCCATCCGCCAGACTATGAATGAAATACGGAGGTCATCAGTATGAAAGATATCTATGTGGTCAACTGCTGCCGGACTGCCATCGGCAAGTTCCAGGGCTCCCTGTCCAACGTCAAGCCCGCCGATATGGGCGCTATCGTGGTGAAGGAGGCCCTGAAGCGGGCCAACGTCGCCCCGGAGAACGTGGACGAGGTCATGTTCGGCTGCATCCTCACCGCCGCCCAGGGCCAGAACGTGGCCCGTCAGGTCTCCCTCAAGGCCGGTATCCCCATGGAGGTCCCCGCCTACACTGTGGGCATGGTCTGCGGCTCCGGCATGAAGAGCGTTATCGAGGGCGCCCGGGCCATCTCCGCCGGGGATGCCGACATTATCGTGGCCGGTGGCACCGAGAACATGACGATGGCTCCCTACGCCGTCCCCACCGCCCGCGGCGGCGCCCGGATGTTCAACACCACCATGGTGGACACCATGGTCAACGACGGCCTGTGGGACGTGTTCAACAACTACCACATGGGCTCCACCGCTGAGAATATCTGCGACATCTGGGGCATCACCCGCCAGGAGCTGGACGAGTTCGCCGCCTCCTCTCAGCAGAAGTGTGAGGCCGCGCAGAAGTCCGGCCGCTTTGAGGATGAGATCGTCCCCGTCCCCGTCAAGGTCAAGCGCCAGGTGGTAGACTTCAAGGTGGATGAGTTCCCCCGTGCAGGCGTCACCGCCGAGGGCCTGGCCAAGCTGAAGCCCTGCTTCCCCACCACAGCTGACGGCTCCGCCGACAAGGTTACCATGACCTTTGAGACGGACGGCATCCAGGAGGTGGAGTCCGACGGAACCGGCCGGGTCACCGCCGCCAACGCCTCCGGCATCAACGACGGCGCTGCCGCCATCGTCCTGGCCTCTGCCGAGGCGGTGGAAAAGTACGGCCTCAAGCCCATGGCCAAGCTGATTTCCTACGGTCAGGGCGGCGTGGACCCCAAGATCATGGGCGTCGGCCCTGTCCCTGCCACCCGTCAGGCCCTGAAGAAGGCCAACCTGACCATCGACGACATGGACCTCATTGAGGCCAATGAGGCCTTTGCCGCCCAGTCCGTGGCCGTGGCCCGGGAGCTGCACTTTGACATGAGCAAGGTCAACGTCAACGGCGGCGCCATCGCCCTGGGGCATCCCGTGGGAGCCTCCGGCGCCCGGATCATCGTCACCCTGCTCCACGAGATGCAGAAGCGCCCCGAGGCCAAGAAGGGTCTGGCCACCCTCTGCATCGGCGGCGGCATGGGCGTTGCCACCATCTTCGAAAAGTGCTGAGCGCACGGAACGAGAAATAAAGAAACGAAAACCGGCTGTCGGGATAACCCGGCAGCCGGTTTTATCTGCTGTTTTGTGGATACTGTGCAGAATGGAACGATTGCGACACCCGCTTTTTGGTTTCCGGGCTTTTTTGCCTCAAAGAGCCCGGGAACGACCGCCCCTCAGCTGTCTCAGCGGCCTCCACGCCACCCTCGCGGGTGGCGACGGCTGCCATAGGCCGTCTCGCCGTAGAGGGCGGAGTTTCAATCCACGCCACCCTTGCGGGTGGCGACCAGAGCCGACCTATACAGCGCAGTTGATGAGATGATTTCAATCCACGCCACCCTCGCGGGTGGCGACCAGCCGCTTCGCCGCCTCGTCCCGGTTGCGGATAATTTCAATCCACGCCACCCTCGCGGGTGGCGACCCCTCCCGCTCGTGCTACAATGGCACTATCAAAAGATTTCAATCCACGCCACCCTCGCGGGTGGCGACGGGAAAGCAAACGTCTTTTCCTGCTAGGCTATGATATTTCAATCCACGCCACCCTCGCGGGTGGCGACGTCCTCGTCCAAGAGTACGACCTTACAACCGGCCGACAAATTTCAATCCACGCCACCCTCGCGGGTGGCGACCTTTGTTATTGCCACGAGAAAACCTCCATTCATAATTTCAATCCACGCCACCCTCGCGGGTGGCGACTAAGCCGATGGCGTTCTTAGCGACCGCTATGGGGATTTCAATCCACGCCACCCTCGCGGGTGGCGACCCCACAGACAGCTATATTGTTTACTCTCCTGTTATTTCAATCCACGCCACCCTCGCGGGTGGCGACAGCAAAAATGCACAAAAATCATTCATCAAATCGTGCATTCTTGCGACAAATCATCGGCTGAACGGGTATATGTAGATAAATTTTGGATAAAAAAGTTCCAAAACCGGCGAATTTTGACCGTTCAGCCTGCGCGAACAGGGTGGGCGTTTTATGTTCGCTTCCCCTTCGCGCCCGGGGATCAGAGAATCAGCGGCCCGTCAGCGTCATAGCTGCTCCTGGCCCCGAAATGCTCGATCCGATTGTGGTAGTTGTTCCCAAGGTTGTAAAACCGCAGGCTGTCCCGCTCTGTGTCTATGATATCACAGAGCTTTGCTTTCAGCAAGCGGTACTGAGCGGCGTCCAGTGAGCACTCAAACACGGAGTTTTGCACCCGCTGGCCGTAGTTGACGCACTGCTTTGCCAGCCTGCGCAGACGGCGCTGTCCGGCGGCATTCTCAGTGTTGACATCGTAGGCGATGACGACAAGCATGGCGGCCTCACTTCCACAGAAACGGCGGATAGCCGTCCAGATCGTCCCGGAGGTACCGGGCCAACAGCAGCGCCTGCACATAGGGCACCAGCCCCCAGGGGATTTTTTCCTTCAGGAAGGGGTGGATGATTTCCACCTGCTTCCGCTCCTGCCAGGCCCGCTGAACCTTCTTGCGGCCTTCGACGGTCAGGAAAACGGCGCCGTTCTCCTGCTCCTCAAAGTCCTTGCCGGAGATCTCCTGGTTGTTGATGAGGGTCAGCACGAAGCGGTCCGCCACACAGGGCCGCAGCTCCTCCAGCAGGTCCTGAGCCAAAGAGGTTCGGCCGGGGCGGTCCCGGTGGAGAAAGCCCACATAGGCGTCCAGCCCTACCGTTTCCAGGGCGGAGGCGCACTCATTTCCCAGCATGGTATAGACAAAGGACAGCAGCGCGTTGACCCTGTCCAGGGGCGGCCTGCGGCTCCGCCCGTGGGAAAAAAGCACGTCCTTGCTGCGCAAAATCATATTGTCAAACAGGCCGAAATACGCGCTGGCCCCGGCACCCTCCAACCCCCGCAGGGCGTCCAGTGAGGTTTCCTCCAGCACCTGGGGCAGCAGTCCCCGGAGCTGATCGGAAACCGCCTGGAAGCGCTGCACGTCGATGCGGGGGGCGTGGTCCCGGCGGGCGCGGTCCAGCACCTGCCGGGCGTTGCTCAGCTTGCCGAAGATCATGTTCCGGGCAATGCGGCAGCTTTGCAGCGGGTCGTCCGCCGCCCGGTACTGGGTGCGGCGGAGCAGCACGTTGCCCTGACTCATGCCGCAGGTCCGGGCCAGGAACCGCCCCCTGGGGGTCAGAAAGACCAGGTTCACGTTTTCCCTGGCGCACTTGCCCATGAGAGCCGGGGAAGCGCCCGGATAGGTGAACAGGAAGATGCCCTCCAGAATGTGGAGCGGAAACCGACCCAGGGTCTCGTCTCCCCGGCGAATCACCACATTTTCCCCGTCCAGGGTGGCGTAGGCGTCCTCTATGGTGACGAACAGGGTGTTTAGCAGATGTCTCACGGCTCCCTCAGCTCCCCTCTCAGGTAGTCCGCCACGCTGGGCGCTTTGGCCAGCCGGGGCAGACACAGGTCTTTCAGCGAGCAGGCGTTGCAGCCCTTCGTGGGCTTGCACTTTGGCGTGTACCCCCGCTGAAACAGCTGGTGCATCTCCCGGGCGGCGTCCTCCACCAGTGTCCGCAGCGACCGGGTGAAGGTCACCTCCTGCCGCCGCCGGGGCTGGCCGTAGAACAGCGCCCCCTCCGGGACCGAGCAACACAGCATTTCCTCCAGGCATAGTGCCTGTGCGCAGAGCTGGGCCTCGTCGCAGGCGGTGAGCTTGGCCCTGCCCCGCTTGTACTCCACGGGGTAGGGCAGCCACAGACCTTTTTCCCCTGACAGCGGCACCCCATCGGGGGAACGCCGGAACTCCACCACGTCACACTCCCCGGAGAGCCCCAGCCGGGCGGAGTGTACCCGCATGGCCCGGACGGTCAGCAGGTCGCCCCGGAGGGTCCGCTGCTCCGCGTCGTGGGCGTTCTTGTGGAGCAGCTCCCCCTCAGTGGTGCGCAGGTTCTCCGCCCACTGCTGCTCCAGATGGATGAGGGCCCACTGGCGGCGGCAAAAGACGAAGTGCTGGATGCCGGAGAGGGGGAGGTAGTTCTCTTCCTGCATCGTCTCAGGCCAGCTCCGTGCAGGTCACTCCGGCAGGCAGCGCGGCGGCGTCCACCGTAACGGCATAGTCGCCATAGGTCCGGGCGGGGGCGTCGGGGTTCTTGCGGGAGACCTGTACCGTATCAAACAGCTTGTAGGCGGGCGCACAGCCCAATTCGGTATCGTGCTTGAACACGATCAGCTTGCGGACGGCCATTTTTCCCCGTGCAGCAGAGTGATCAGTCTCAAACATATTCAGGATGGCCTCCCACAGCAGGGACAGGTCTTCCTCAGAGAAGCCGGTAGTCTTGCGGGCCAGGTTGGCGGAGACATAGCCCTCCGCCCGATAGAGGGCGTAGGGAACGATGTACTTCCGGCCCATCTCGGTACCCTTCCGCTCGGCGTCTGCCTCGGTGGTGATGGCCACACGGGTGATGGTGACCTCCTGGGGCACGATGGGGTCCACCGACCGGGCAAAGGACATCTGCACCGGGCCGCGCACCTGGCCGCAGTTCAGGTTGCCCTTAACGAAAGTGGTCATCACGGCGCCGAAGGTGCGAACGTCGTAGAAGTTCTGACACATGAAGTCACGAACCTTGACGTCCAGGGCGGGGTCGTTCTTTTTGGCGGCTTTCAATCCTTTTTCGTCCACACCTTTGTAGCCCAGCGACTCCAGGGCCTCGGCGTCGCTGCGGTTCAGGGGGACGCCGTCCTTGATGTAAATGCGATAGCCGGGGGCGTCCTCTTTGGCCGTCTCCACATAGTTGCGGATTTTCCGTTTCAGACACACGTCGGTCACCAGGCCATAGCCGGTCTCCGGGTCCACCCGGGGCATGTTGCCAGCGTCGGGATCTCCATTGGGGTTGCCGTTCTCTACGTCGAACAGGATGACAAATTCATAGCGGTTCTTGATGGGCTCAGACATTTTACTTTTCCTCCTTTTTCTGATAGCGGGCCTGATTCTCGAAGTAGTAACCCAGCTGGAAGGAGCCTTGCTGTTGCAGGTTCAGCCGGGTGGGATAGGCATCCCCGATGATGGTGGAGAGGGATTGCAGCTTCTTCTCCAGATTGATTGCCGCGCCCTTATTGTCCCGACCCAGCACCCGCTGGTGCTTGGCCGCCAGGTTGCCCAGCAGGGGGAACACGGTGGCGGGGGTAGCGGAGGCGGCGTTGAAATACTTATCCTTGATGGTGGCGTTGATGTTGGGGTTGGCCGCCTGCTGAATCTGCTCATAGACCGAGAACATCCGACCCAGGGTATAGGCCACGTTGGTGCTGGCTTCGTTCAGTTCCATCTGTAAAATCTCCTTTGGACAGTCTGGGTGAGGAAAACGCAGATAATACGCCTTGATGATGGCTGCGCGGCCCCGGGTGACCTCCCGCTCCGCCCGGATGCGCAGCTCTGCGCCGTTGAGAAGGGTGGCGGGATAAGGTGCGCCGCTGAGGATCGCCCGGAGAACGTCGCCGGTCAACTGGGGCGAGGCGGCCTTGGCCCGGCTGTTCTGATTTACTGTCTCGTTGAGCAGCTGCCACAGCGGGATGTTTTCCCGGGTGTCATAGGCGGGGCGTATGATGGCAATATCACGGTAGTGCTGCTCCAGATGCTCTATGAAGCTGCCGAAGCTGTCCCGGAGGAAGAACCGCACTGACAGCCGGGCCGCATTGGGGGCAAGGCCCAGAAAATAGAAATGCTCCTCCGGGGAAAGGGTCACATCGTCCCAGTCAATGGGTTCCCCCTGGGCCAGCTTGTGCAGCGCGGCGGACAGGTCACGGTCATCAATGCCCGGAGCCGCGCCAAACAGTCCCATCATGCCCACAGACTGATAGGCCGGTTCCCCGTGCTGCGCCCAGCAGACCACTGTGGTATCGCCAATGACCTGGCAATGCTGGCTGTCCGCCAGCAGGGCATTCAGGGCGGTGGTGTAGGCAAAGGTGGCGTATTCCCCCACAGGGGCATTGCCACCCTGGGTGTGGCCGTAGGATTCAAAGGCCGGGGCGTTGAAGGAGACCAGTGAGGCCCCCATGGTGCTGGCCCCCCGCACCCCCTTGATGGAGGGATGGAGCTTGGCGATCGGACCGACCTCGCCGGTCACCAGGCACTGGCCGGTTTCGGCGTCCTCTGTCTCGGCGCCATAGTGCTGCTGCCAGGCCCGACAGATGGCGGGGTCCTTTGTCACCGGCTCCATGCCAAAACAGAAAATCAGGTTGGCGCCGCCGGTGAGGTCCTTCCAAATCGGCGACAGCAGGGGATGGGCGGAGGCCTGCTCCGGCTGCCAGCGGTCAAAGAAGGCCAGTATCGCCCGGGCCGCCGGAGTGTCTACCCCCGTCAGCAGACGTTGATGCAGCTCCTTGCAGTCTAGAAAACATTCTACGGAGCGTTTCGGCTTTCCCTTGGCATCCGCTCCCAGCAGATAAGAACTGGTATCACACAGGAAATTCGCGGCGACCCCCACTGTTCGCTTCACGTGGGCGGGGACGCGCATCAGCCGATTGGTCAGCAGTTTCTCCTTTTTGCCTTGCTGCACCGTCCGCTGATAGGGAATCACCTGCACCAGTGTCCCAGCTTCTGCCAGCTCCAGGCCGAAGCTGACCTTGGCGGCGTCGTCCCAGCCGGGTGGGGAGATTTCCCCCCGATCCAACAGGGCGTCATAATATTCGGTCAGCGCCTGCAAAATCATGAGACCACCTCGCAGTCCTGCAAGTCCAGCACCCCGTTCACCAGCTTTGCCCGGAAGAACCGGGGGCGGATGTCCTGGGGGTCGGAATAGTCCATGGAGTGGAGCATATAGCCCAGGTCTTGCGTGACCGGCTGGGTGGGAATCTCCCCGCCGGGCCACTCCCGGCAGTTCGCGGGGAACTCCCTGCAGCCCAGGTAGGGCATACTGTAGTTTTGCCCCCTGGCCAGCCGCCGTCGGGTCATCTCCTGGAATTTCCCGGGGTTGTCCCCAGGGGCGGCCTTCTCTGTCATGTCGAAGTGAGCCTCGATGACGTAATGAACGTCCTGCAAAATCAGGGCGGCCCGCTGCTGGATGTCCTGGGAGGTGTAAATGGCGAGATCTGCCTTGCCCCCCTTCATGACAGAGAGGACATTGCTCCCCACGGTGACGGACTTCACCTCGTTCCGGCGGACATTGGTGAATTGAATGGGGGAGAGCAGGTAAACGCGGTCAATGACCCAAGTCACGCCAGGGTGCCAGAAAATACTTTCGATCAGGCCCTTGGCCGCGCTGGGAGTGATGATGTCATAGGACACCCTTTCGGTCTTCATCTCCGGGCGCGAGAAGCAGGCGTAAGCACCCCAGACTTCGATTTTGATGGACAATCGCGTTCACTCCTTTCTTGTATAATTGAAACATCACATGCTCTCTCCTTTCATTTATTGAGTTGTGTAAATTATAAGCCATAAATTGCCGCTTGTCAATAGGTGCAAGGTCGTTTATAATAAAAAAGTCAGCATAAGCTGTGGATTGAAATATTTACTGAGTGGTGTATCCACACAGGGGCACGGTAAAGCACTCTCTTTACCGTGTCCCTTGCTTTACAGGAATAAACCCTGTCCGCTCTGTGCGTCAGAACGCAGCCCAGTCTCCCGGTCATACCAGGTGAGAGAGATCAGCACAGCGGAACGCTCGTCGATGGGGTTCAGCGCCCCCACCTGGTAAAGCGCCTGGTACTGCTCCGGATAGACCTCCACGCTGTAGGGGCCTAGCTTCCGGTACAGCGCCCGATTTGCCTGTCCGGACTGGAGCTGCTGACAGAGGGCCTCCCCCTCGTCAATGGGCAGATAAACCGTTTTGGTCGGATTCTCAATCAGGGCAAACTTCTTCGCTACCGCAGCGAAGGGAAATTGTACGCTCTGCCGATAGTCAAAGGCTTCCACAATATTCTTCTGGTCAAGCGCCTCGTCGCCCCTGACTCCATACAGGGTTTTGAAATAATAGGCGATGGCCTCTGGCAGATCCAACTCGCCCTGCTCCCGTTGGGCCGCCCGCAGGGCGGTGATTTGCGGCTCCAACATCTTGGGCGCCGGGCTGTCCCCCAGCTTGAACAGATACACGGGGCATCGGGCGGGGTCCGGGTCTCTGCCCTCCCGGTTGCACCGTCCGGCGGTCTGCAAGAGGGAGTCCAACCCGGCCTCCTCCCGATAGGCGACCGGGAAATCCACGTCCACGCCGGCCTCGATCAACGAGGTGGACACTACCCGACAGGGAAGCCCCTCTCTGAGCCGATGGCGAATCTCAGCCAGCTTGGCCCGGCGGTCTGCGGCGCACAGCAGGGTGGTCAGGCAGAAGCTGCCTCCGTCCTTGGGCAGGGTGGCGTAGAGCTGCTGGGCCGTCTTGCGGCGGTTCACGACGCAGAGCGCCTGTTGATGCTCCCGGAGGCGCGAAGCCAGCCCCTCCAGGCTGAGGCTGCCCAAATCCTCCAGGTGGCAGCGCCGCAGGGCCTGATAGAGGGCCGTCCCGCCGGGACAAATCTCCCGCATCTGCAAGTTCGGGGCCAGCTCCTTAAACAGCGACCCCAGGGCGGGCTGGGTTGCGGTACACAGCACGGCGGTAGCGCCGTAATGCTCTACCAGCTGGGCGATGGCGGCGCAACAGGAACGCAGGTAGGGCAGGGGGAGCGTCTGGGCCTCGTCAAAGATAATTACGCTGTCCGCCAGATTGTGTAGCTTCCGGCAGCGGGAGCTGCGGTTTGCATAGAGGGACTCAAAGAACTGAACGGCAGTGGTGACTACCAGCGGCGCATCCCAGTTTTCCGACGCCAACAGCTGGCGGTACTCCTCCGGTGCCAGATCCTCCGGCGTCTTTTGCCGGAAGGCGGCCTCGCCATAATGGGCCAGGACGTTCTCCTCCCCCAAAATCCCCCGAAATACATCCACCGTCTGGTCGATGATGGAGGTGTAGGGAATAACGTAGATGATTCGCTTCATCTTCTGTTCCACAGCGTGGTGGAGGGCAAAGGCCAGGGAAGCGGTGGTCTTGCCGCCGCCGGTGGGGACGGTCAGGGTGTAAAGCCCCCGGGGCCATTGTGCGCCGTGCTCCATGCAGGCGCGGAGGATGTCGTTGCGGCAGCGGTTCAGCGCGCTTCCGGGGGAGGCGGTCAGCCAGCTGTCCGTTTTGGCGGAGAGCCTTTCCAGCAGCACAGGCAGAGACGCGTATTCCCCACGGGGCTGCGGGCCCTGCATAAAGGTCTCAGTGTCCAGGAAGTCCGCATCCACCAGGCAGGAATAGAGCATCCGGGTAAAGAAGCTGTCGGTGAAGCCGTCCTGTCCCAGGAAGGGCAGCGGGGAGACCCGGGGCAGAGACACCTCCTGCCGCCAGGCGCTGTAATCCGGCACCCGTCGCTTGGAGCGGCCTGCCATGGTGCTGTCATCCGCCGTATCCGTCCGGGAGCCGCCGTCCAGCAGACCGGCATGGTGCCCGGCTATGGCGTAAGCTGCTGGGGCCAGCCCCCGCCGCAGCGCCTCCTGGGCGCCCGCGGTGGAGTGGTCAGTGCGTGGGGCGTGGTCCGGGTCATTGATGCGCCGCTGGAAGGCGCTTGAATATTTGCCGATGTCGTGGGTCAGCCCCGTCCAGCGGCCCCATTCCGCCGCGCCGAAATCCGCGGCAAACCGCTCGGCACGCTCGGCCGTCCCCTCCAGATGTGCCTTTACGGTCTGCGTGCGGCCGTCCTCTGTGCGGTGGGCGATGTACTCATGATTTTCCATGGCAGGCTCCTTTCCTGTCTGATGCAGAGCAAAGAGTTTTGTGATAGTGTCTGAAAGATGATGGGAAAATCATACGCTGACGACGCTGAAATGTCAAATGCTTCCGATTCGCCGGAAGCTGCCAGAAAGAAAAAGACGGTGATTCCCGGGAGGGAATCACCGCTCTGCATTCGTTGCCTGTAACTGTGTGTCGCGCAAACAGGGTGCGCAGCGCATCCCCTTTGTACGCATATCCTGCCGCAGAGGTTTTCCCTCTGCGACGGCAGAAAAAAGCTTTGCCACTAGACATTCCTTATTGTAGCATAGTCATTTTCGATTTTCAACAACTTTCGAAGCCTGCTGTGATTTTTTTATTCCGAAAATGGAAATTTTATGGAAATATTCACAGCGTCCTGCCGATCTGTTTTTTATTTACGAATCAATTTTTACATTTTCCGGGCCAATGGCAGCCTATTTTGAAGCCATTCGCAGTCTGTTCAGCAGTCAGAAAAGTCCTTCCCGGATGATACAATGAAATCGCTCACCGATTTTCAGGGAAAGGATGTGTCTATACGCATGAGAACAGGTGAAAATATCTTCAAACGTAGGGATGGGCGATGGGAAGCCCGCTACCGCAAGGGACGGGATTCCTCCGGGAGGATCGTATACGGCTACTGCTATGGCAGGACCTACACCGAGGCTAAACAAAAGATGGAGGTCTCAAAGGCAAGCTATATGCAGACAGGCCCCGTTCCTGCTGCATCAAAAGAGTGGACGCTGGGCTATTACGCCGACGCCTGGCTGCGGCAGAACCGGCTGCGCCTGCGGGATTCCACTTATGTGAAATATATGGGGTTTCTCGATAACCATATCATCCCGTACCTGGGCGACATACCTCCCACCGGAGTCACCGCTCAGACGGTAGCGTCGTTAAGCAGCTATCTTCTGAATACTAAGGGGCTGGCCCCCAAAACCGCCAAGGACATTCTGGTGGTGCTGAATTCCATTTTGCGCTTTATTGAGAAGCAGCTCCCAAACCAGGTCGGGCAAATCGATTTTGTGTACCCGACTCAGGAAAAATCGGAAATTCGGGTATTATCCGTCGAAGAACAACAAGCTCTGACGAATTATCTGCTCACGGATACGGATTCGTGCAAATTTGGTGTATTGCTCTCTCTTTTGACCGGCCTGCGAATCGGGGAGCTCTGCGCCCTCCGTTGGGACCATGTATTTCTCGATCGCAAGCTTCTGCGGATCGATGCCAGTATGCAGCGCCTGAAAAATCTTGACCCAAACGGGACGTCTAAAACAGTGGTAGTAATCGGGGCGCCCAAAAGCCAGGCCTCCCGGCGAACCATTCCGTTACCGGATTCCATAGTGAGCCTCAGCCGACGGTTTTGCCCGGCAGATCGTGGCGGCTTCGTGCTCACCGGTACAGAGCAGTATATGGAACCCCGTACATTACAGAGAAGGTTTGCCAAATACGCAAAGGATTGCGGACTTGAACACGTGACGGTGCACACCTGTCGCCACACCTTTGCCACCCGCTGCATCGAGGCCGGCTTTGAACTGAAATCGCTCAGTGAAATCATGGGTCACGCCAATACATCTATCACAATGAACCGGTACGTCCATTGCTCTATGGAGCTGAAGCGTAAAAACATGGATATGGTGCGGTGGCCCGGGATCGCATAAGCAGTCAAAATTCTGGTCTGCCGTTGAAAAATACTGTAAATTCAAGGAATTTGCGCTGCCGTCGCAGAGGGAAAACCTCTGCGGCAGGACACATGGACACAAGAAAATGGTAAGCTGAGGAGAGACTTCCTAAAAAACGCTTTGCATGCTATGTGTGCAAAGCGTTTTTTTGCGCATGCAGGGAGGAAAGAGATATTATCGTGGAATCGGGCGTGCTGTCAGAAACCCGGGCGGAAGCTGCCGCGGCGGGTGTCGATTCTATTCCTGAACAGTCAACGTATACAGTCGAAATTACAAATGTGGGCGGTGGGAAATGCTACCTTTTTTTAAAGAGGTGCTTCGACATCCTTGTATCCCTCGTCGCAGGGGTCCTGCTGTTTGTTCCCATGCTGGTGATAGCGGCGGTGATCCGCTTGGACTCCCCGGGCCCGGCGCTTTTCAGACAGGAACGATTGGGCAAGGACGGGGGCCCGTTTATTATGTATAAATTCCGCTCCATGTATGTGGACGCCGAAGAGAATGGCCCTCAGTGGGCGGATAAAGACGACCGTCGCTGTACCAGGGTGGGCCGGTTCCTGCGGAACACAAGACTGGACGAGCTGCCGCAGCTGCTCAATATCTTCTTAGGCGAGATGAGCTTCGTGGGGCCACGCCCGGAACGGGCCTGCTTTTACGACGAGTTTGAGACATACATCCACGGATTCCACGATCGGCTGAAGGTAAAGCCCGGGCTGACCGGGTATGCGCAGGTCAACGGCGGCTACGAGCTCAAGCCGGAAGAGAAAATCGTATATGACGCGGAGTACATACAGAACCGCTCCCTGCGGATGGATCTGGAATGTATCATCAAAACGGTCAAGCTCGTAATCACCCATGAGGGGGCGAGGTAGGCTGATGAACAGAGAAACCGATCCGGACGGTATTTCGGTCGTTATGCCTGCTTACAATGCTGCTAAGACCATCGGAAGAGCCATCGAATCCGTACTGGAGCAGACGTATGGCTGTCTGGAGCTGATCGTGATCGACGATTGCTCAACGGACGGGAGTCTGGAAATTGCCAGGACATATGCCGAGCGGGACGAAAGAATACGGATTCTGCGTCATGAGATCAACGAGGGCGTTTCCGCAGCGCGGAACCGTGGCGTCAACGCTGCACAGTATAGCTGGATCGCCTTTCTGGACAGCGATGATTACTGGCTTCCCACAAAGCTGGAAGCGCAAATGTGCGCAGTTTCAAAAAATGAGAATTGTGCGCTTTGCTTTACCGCTTCTGCTTTCATCGATTCGAAGGGCCATTCCTCCGATTATGTGCTGCAGGTACCAGAGCGGGTAACATACGCCCGGCTCCTTTCGCAGAATATTATTTCATGCTCGTCTGTGCTGGCGCGTCGAGAGGATCTGCTTGCGCATCCAATGGCCTGCAACCCGATGATTCACGAAGATTATGCGGTGTGGCTTTCTTTGCTCAAAGAATATCCCTGCGCGCTTGGGGTCAACGAGCCATTGCTTGTATATCAGGTCAGCACTGAAAGCAAGTCGGGGAATAAGCTCCGCGCTGCACGAATGCAGTGGAATACGTATCGCTATTGCCAGTTATCAGTTGCCCGGTCAGTCATTCATTATTCCGCCTATGCAATGCGCAATATGAAGAAATACCGGTCCATCAGGCGAGGCATGAAGAAACAGGGGACTAAAAGTGGAGACGAATGATACTCTGAAGAAGCATCAGCACCTGATGCTGGATATGCTTTTTGAGGTCGATCGTATTTGCAGAAAACATTCGATTTCCTACATGCTGTTTTCGGGGACAGCGTTGGGCGCAGTCCGACATCATGGTTTTATCCCCTGGGATGATGACTTGGATGTTATTATGCTTCGCCCCGATTATGAGCGATTTTTGCAGACTGCATCTGGAGAAATTGACCCAAACGAGTATTTCCTGCAAAAGGAATTTTCTGAGCACTGGCCAATGTTCTTTTCTAAATTGAGAAAAAATGGAACGGCCTGTATAGAACGCTATATCCCAAAAGACACTCGCACACATCAGGGCATTTATATTGACATTTTCCCCTGCGATAATCTGTCAAATATCTGGCCGGGAAGAAAGCTGCAATTCCTGGCGTCGAAGGTCGTCATTGCCAAGGCTTTGGATTGCCGGGGCTATCTGACAGACAGCAAATGGAAGAAGCTTTTTATGGCCCTCTGCAAGCGGATACCGGACGACATGCTCATTCGATTTGTGAAACTGGAAAAGGGAAACGATTCCAGAATGGTGCATTGCTTCTTTGGAGCTTCATCAAAGTATCGGAAAAGCGTTTTCCCCAGGCAATGGTTTCAAGATACTGTATTGTTACCCTTTGAGACGGGAGATTTCCCGGTTTCTGCACATTATGACAAAATGTTGACGGTTCTTTATGGAAATTATATGGAGCCGACTCCGGCGGACGAAAGAGGGCGTAAGATTCATGCGGAAATTGTAGATTTGGACCATTCCTATGAAACGTATATTGGCGTACAGGAAAAAATGAATTTCAGTGAATTTACCCGCAGTATTCGCTAAAAGAAAGGCTGTAAAGAAGAAATGACAGGGAAATACCCAAGAACATTGGTAATCAGTCACAACGTGTTTAGTGAAACAGGAAACATGGGAAAAACAATGGCGGATTTGCTGTCCTGCATTCCACCGGACTATTTGGCGCAGCTGTACTTTCATACAGAAGAGCCGTCCATAAATATATGCAAACGATATTTCCGTGTTACAGATCAGGATGTTTTGCACTCCGTATTGACACGAAAATCGCATTTCCGTGTGTTTTATGAAAATGATATACAGGCAAGTTGCAACGAAATGAAAATAGGTGCAGGAAAGGGAGTAAAAGCTAAAGGATATCAGCTTGCGCGGCGAAGAACTCCTATGATTTATTTCCTTAGAAACATGATGTGGAGAATAGGAAAATGGAGAAGTCAGGAGTTGGATACTTGGATTCAGGACTTTAACCCTGAGGTCATTTCCTTTGCATCCGGAGATTATACGTTTTCCTATCGCATTACATTTGAAATTGCACGTAAGTATAAAATACCGGTTGTTCTGTGGTGCTGTGACGACCATTATATAAGTGGATACGGGAGAGCGCTTTTCGCAAATTTAGTACATATGAACCTGATGAAATGGGTAAGAAGGTTGTCGAACTATGTGAAAGAGGTTATTGTCATCAGCGATAAAATGAAGCGGGATTATGCCGCTTTATTCCAAAAACCGATTCATGTAGTTCGTATATCTGCACAAGAAAACATGATGAGGACTACATATGAACAACGGAAAGGCATAGTGTACTCAGGCAGGTTAGGCGTCAATCGGTTTATTCCTCTCATTCAATTAGGCAAGGCTCTGCGAGAGGCAAATATAGAAGGATTTGAGGCCATCGATGTATATTCTAACGAACAGGATCCATCTATCCTGGCACAGTTGACAATGGAAAACGGTATACGGTTCCATGGCTTTGTGACTGGAACTCAGATACCCGGTATCCTTGGAAACGCGAAATTTTTGCTGCATATAGAGGCTTTTGACGACAAATCTAAGAATCGCACCAGATATTCCCTTTCAACGAAGATAGGAGAGTATTTGCAGAGTGGTGCATGTCTGATTGCCTATGGACCAGATGACATTTCTTCAATCGAATATCTAAATGATGAAAACGCCGCGGTAGTTTTGAAAAAAGCGGAGGATTTACCGAAATTATTATACCAGATCAGTAATGATAAGTCAGCTTACAATAGCTATGTTGCACACGCAAGAAATTTAGCAGAAAAAAATCACAACAAAAAGCAAAATGATAGAGAAGTTTTAAATAGTTTGCAGGAAGCCACGTGCTTTTCTGCCAAATAGCAAATAGGAGGTACCCCATATGAAACACAGGTATATACTTGCACTTTTGGGAACGTTACTGATACTTGGACTTCTCGTCGCCTGCTCTTCGAGCAGTACATCGGAGGAAAGTCTGTCTACCGAAAATGCAGAGAATTCAAATATCGATGAAGATGCTCTCAGCGGAAGTCAGGAAGACATCATAATCAGCACGCAGTATGGTGATTTGTATTATCCAGAGCAGTGGACTGAATTCGTAAAAACTACACAGGAGAATTCCGGGGATGCTGTTGTTGTAAAATTTGAAGCAGAAATCAATGGAAATACCTATGAGCTGTTTGAAGTGACCATTAACGGCGATGGCGGGACTTCAGTTGGAGAAATTACTGATGCAGATGGTGTTGCGTGGAATGTTGCGGTCAACTTGAACGAACTGCCGGAAACATCAGAGTTAACAGAAGGTGAACAAAACCGCCTGTACGCCATGCAAGAAGATATAAACTATATCATTGATAACCTGAAGTAAATGTAAGGAGGTCACTAAGATGCTAAAAAGAGGAAGACGAGCACTGTCGCTTTTATTGGCGTTAGCAATGACGCTCAGCACACTTTCCGTAACAGCTTTTGCTACGGAAACGGAAGACATGGATTCACCTGTCACGGAGGAGATCACCGAGGTGGTCGAGGATGCCGATGCAGACGAGTCCACTGAGGGCGGCGAGGACGCTGCCAACATGATTTCTTCTACTGAGGATGACACAACAGACGGAGAAGAAGTCCCTGATGTACAGGACGAGGCGGAAACTCCGGACGTCTCAGAGGAAGAGGAAGCTCCTGCTGATACCACTGATGGGACGGCGGAAACTCCGAACGCCTCAGACGGAGAGGAAGCTCCCGTTGCGGATGATTCTGCGGATGATTCTGCCGATGACGCAGAGGAGGAGCAGACTGACGATGGCGACAGTGAGAGCGAATTGTCCGTCTCTGACTGGGATACGTTTCTCAGCGATCTGAAGGTGCTGGAGGGCTATGCCGATTCCTATGTGGCGTCCAATCCGGACGAGAACGCCATTGCGCTGGTCATCAACTATATCCGCACCGGTGTGGAGCGGTATCTGTCTGACAGCTGGGAAACCATCGCCGGGGCGGAAAATACAGCATTTGTCACATACGTCGCAGAGCAGGACGAGGCAAACAGTACATCTGCCAGTGCATTGAGAAATCTGGAGAATTTCACGATTGCCAACGGGGATACCATGGACTTTGGGCACCTGTTTGGCTGCCTGAATGTTGCCAGCAACAACAGCTATAACCAGAACTATGTGGACTTTGGCAGCTGGCTGGGAGACATTTGCGACCTGCTGGACTGTGCCAACTGCTATGGCGTTGAAGCGACTGCCGTGGAAGAAATGGTCACGGAGATCACGGAAACGTACTTCCTGGACAACTACCTCAGTCATTTGACGGAGGATGGCGTCACATCCGGTTTTTCCAGCACTGATTTCCGGGCAGATATGGATTGCTTCTACATTGTCGCGCAGATTTCCGGCGGCGCATCCACTCTGAGCAGCATTTTTGAATCCTATTATACAAGCGATTTGACGGACGCAAGCCGTGCGGCCTATTTCCTGAACAACAGATTCAGCGGCAGCACCACCCAGGAGGCTGTGCGCACCTCCATTTATGATACCTATTCCGCTCATGTCCTTGCACAGCTGCTGGAAGCTGACAGAGATTTGACTGACGTGGACGATCTGAGAACGGCCTGCTGCTATGTGTTGGCCGACTACCTGTTTGAACTGGCGGATGGCCTCCTGGATGAAACAGAAGACCCGGAGGAGCCGGGGGATGAAGATACCGATGACGAGGATAACGCTTATTACAGCGTCTTCTCCTCCACGACCACCACGCTTGCCCCGGGCGTCACACAGGAGATCAACTATGCGCTGACCGTTGAAGATAAGCAGATCGTCTACTATGTGGCGACGGTGGACATCAGCCGGGACGATGTTGCCATCTATGCAAACTATAACGACAACGACCCCTCCGGGGGATGGGCTATGTCCTCTGTCACCTCTCAGATGACGGCGGCTGAGGAACGTCATTCCGATTCCTCCAATGAGGACACCTACATTGAGAATTATTCGGCAGTTGTCGGCGTCAACGGCGATTTCTACAACATGAGCACTGGCCAGCCCAGCGGCGCACTGGTGATGGAGGGTGTCACCTACCAGAGCGCGAAGAGCGAAAACTTCTTTGCCATTCTGGATGACGGTACCGCAGTAATTGGCACCAGCTCTGAATGGGACACCTATGCCGACCGGGTGCAGGAGGCCGTAGGCGGAAGCACCCTTCTGGTGAAGGACGGAGAAATCGCTGTTTCAACCTCTTCAAGCTATTATACCAGCCGTGCTTCCCGCACCTGTGTGGGTATTACCGCTGATGGGCAGGTCGTGCTGATGGTGCTTGACGGCCGTCAGGAGCCTTTCTCCGCCGGTGGCAGCGCAGAGGAAATCGCACAAATCATGATCGACGCCGGCTGCGTGATCGCCCTGAATCTGGACGGCGGCGGCTCCACGACCTATGCCGCAAAGCAGGAGGGCTCGGATGAGATCTCCGTTGTGAACCGGCCCTCTGACGGATACGAGCGGAGCGTCAGCTCCTCTCTGGTGGTCGTCTCTACCGCATATACCTCAACGGAATTCGACCACGCCCTGTTGACAACGGATACGGATTACCTGACGATTGGCTCCACCCTTGACGTTACCGTTACTGGTGTCAGCTCTACCGGAAATGCGGCAGAAATTCCGGAGGGCGCCTATCTCCAGGTTTCCGATGAAAGCATCGGTTCTATTGATGGAAACACCTTCACGGCTCTGGCCAGGGGTACGGTTGATATTCAGCTTGTGGTCGATGGAGAGGTAGTCGGCAGCAAAACACTGACGGTCATCCGTCGCCCCGACACCCTGACCTTTACCAAGAGCAGCATCAATGCGATCTATGGCGTGGCGGAAGAGCTGCCTCTGGAGGCCACCTACGAAAACAATCCTGTGACGATTAATGTAAATGACATTACATTCACGTTCAGCACATCGACTGCCGGTACAATGGATGGGTTCTCGTTCATTGGTGACGAATCCTCCGGCGTTCGCAAGGTGACGATCACTGCCGCTGTTACCACAAACCTCACGATAGAAGCCTCTATGGTGGTCAATCTTTACAGCAGTGAGGAGAGGATCTTTGATTTTGACAACGCCATGTATGGGGATGAATCCCTTGCGTGGAACCGAGATGTGTCCAATGCGATCACATTGGATAACACGACCTACTACATCATTGATACGGAACAGGACACCACTGCCTCGTATACCTTTGCCATCGACATTCAGGCCATTGAAGCTCCGGAACGGCTGGCTCCTCTGATGACTTATCTGGCCGGCTTTGCCGGAACGAGCGGTGACGCCACTCCATGGGACTACCTGCTGGCTTTGGCAGCCCGGGTCAATACGCAAACCAATGTGACGATCTCGGTGGAGATTGCGGAGGGTGTCGATGTCGATATTTCCGGGCTGAGCGTGGTCAACGACTATTTCAAGCTGACCTCTGCTGAATATGATGAGGAGACCCGCATTTTGACGGTTATCTGTAACTGGGTCAAGCAGGACGGTGCCATTGATCCTGATACAGCGAACTCCATCTGCGTCCTCAGTGGGATCACGCTGACACCCAGCGATGATGCAGTGGTGGACAGCAACAACTGCGTTACTGTGAGCATGAGCGGCACGGTCAGCTATGACATTTACCTCCGCTCCAGCCAGCTGTACTCCCTGGCCAGCAGCACATCGAACCAGGAGGCATACGGCATCTACCCCTATTATGACCCCGATGATACAGCGGGATACTATGGCGGCCACTTCAGCGATGAGTACACGACCTTCGTGGACACCTTCTACGTGAAGCAGGAGGCGCTGAACGGCTGGGTGAGCGTGGGCGATCAGCTCTACTATTATGTGGACAATGAATATGTTACGGGCGTCCAGTACGTCCCCGGCTATGATGACGAAGATACGTCTTATTACTATAACTTTGGGGACAGCGGAATCTGCCAGGGGAAAATGACAGGGCTCTTTGAATACAATAATGCCCTGTACTACGCAGTGAGTGGGGTGCTGAAAACTGGATGGCAGCCGGTTACGAATGTGAATGGAGATGCAGATTACTATTATTTCGACCCAAAGACCGGAGCAGCAGTCGATGGCGAACAAACAATAAATGGATATGACTATATTTTCACGGACTGCGTTTTGATTCGCGGCGATCTTGTGGATACTGGAAATGGACTCTGGTATATGTGGGCCGGACAATGGGCTTCACAGCAATGGATGACAGTTGACGGGAATCAATACTATTTCCGCTCCAGCTATTATGCAGCAGTAGGCGTTTATGCATTTAACATAGACGGGAAAAATGTCTATTATGCGTTTGATGAAAATGGCGTATGGCAGGAAAATGTAACTGGTTTCTTTACTTATGGTGGTTATACCTATTTGATTGAAGACGGCATTGTTATTCAATATCCTGGTCTGGTGGAAATTGACGGAGACTACTATTACTTTAACAGCAGCAATGTCATGGTGAAAAACTGCACCTATTGGATCACAAAAACCAACGGGCTTATGGCGGAGATGAGCTACACCTTTGATGAGAACGGGAAAATGGTAAACCCGCCAACGACCGGCTCCGGTGATGATGACGAGACGGA
>JAJQFJ010000055.1:0-43442 GCA_021201185.1 Clostridiales bacterium | reverse complement strand
TCATCAATAACCGTACTTACTGGATTACCAAAACCAACGGGCTGATGGCAGAGGGCAGCTACACCTTTGATGAGGACGGGAAAATGGTAAACCCGCCAACGACCGGCTCCGGTGATGATGACGAGACGGAGGTCAAGAACGGGATTGTCGCCGAAAATGGCAGCCTGTATTACTACGTTGACGGTGTTTTGACTTATGCCGGCCTGATTGAGATCGACGGAGATTACTACTATGTGAAGACGACCGGCGAGGTCATCAATAACCGTACTTACTGGATTACCAAAACCAACGGGCTGATGGCAGAGGGTAGCTACACCTTCGATGAGACTGGCAAAATAATCCTCGACTGATTTGCAAACTCCAGAGGTCAGTTGCGTTACTGACTCCTGGAGCGTCCCACAAAACAGACGGCAAGGAGATGATACACACGTCACAACTGATTTCCGAACACTCGCTGTTGCTTCTCCTATCTGCGGGCACTCTATTCACCCTCTTCTGGCTGCTCCGCTACAAAGACCGCCTGCGGATGCGGTGGTGGGCGGCGATTCCGCTGGCGGTGGCGCACACGCTGGTCGGCGTTCTGACTGTCAAGGTCTTCGCCGTGCTGGAGACACTGGACTTAAGCAACATCGGCAACATGAGCTTGTTCGGCGGTGTGTTCTTTATGCCGCTGGCCTACTTCCTCGGGGCGAAGCTCTCCCGGCGGGACACTGCTGACGTATTCGACGTGTTCACTCCCTGTATGGTGTTCACCGTCATGTGCGCCCGCATCAACTGTATCATCTCCGGTTGCTGTCATGGGACGGTGATTCCCGGCACAGACGGCCTGCAGTGGCCCACCCGGGAGGCGGAGATTCTCTATTACCTGATTCTGCTGGTCATCCTCTATCGCAAGACGGAGAAGCAGGAGGATCGGGGGCTGCTGTACCCCATTTATATGATGTCCTATGGGGCGGTCCGGTTCTTTATCGAGGGCTTCCGGGCGTCCAGCAGCACATCCATTTTCCACATCAGCCATATCTGGGCGGCCATTGCGTTCTGCCTGGGGCTGAGTATATATATCGAAATGAAAGGCAAGAAAACCAAAAGCAGGGAAGACAAGAAAGGACGGAGGTAAAACACATGCTGAAACGAATCTGGAAGCGATATTTATCGCTGACCCTGGCGCTGGCCATGGCGCTTTCACTGCTGCCGGGAGGAATCATGACCGCTTATGCGGCGGAGACCCTGTCCGGCCTGACGGTAGATGACCTGTCTGTGCAGTACACAGACGGGACCTGGAACGCCAGCGGCACGACCATCAATGGCTCGGCAACCGGTGAAGATGGAACATGCAGCAATAGTGCAACCACGTCTACACTGGTGCTGACCAACAATAAAACATCCACCGCAACGCTGATGTTCAATTACACGGTGACGTTGAACAGTGGAAGTGTAACTGTCGGCGGCACCTCTGTCTCGTCAGACGGCTCCTACAGCTACAGCGGCGACATCGAGGACGACGGCACGCTGCAGATCGTTCTTACATCAGGAGTTGGAGCGAGCTATACCACATCCATTACCATCACCGATATCTATCTGCTTGTAGAGCAGGATGTCACCACCACCTTTGCGGCGGCGGAAAACGGCTCCTACACGGTGAACGGGTCGGAGATCACGGAATCCACCACCTACACCCAGTCCTCTACCACGGCCTACTCGCTGGTGGCCACGCCTGCGGACGGCTACCAGTTCCTGGGCTGGTACAGTACGACGGACGGGAAGTATCTCTCCACCAGCGCCTCTACCTCGCTTTACGTTTCCTCTGACCAGACGGTGACGGCTGTCTTTGGCTCCGCCTCCTCCGCTGTGTTTGAGACAGGCGGCGGACGGTTCACCGATTTGAATGAGGCCGTGACCTATGCCCAGAAGATGAGCGCTTCCATCATCACCCTGGTCGCGGACGGCTCTCTTCCGGCGGGAAGCTACACCATCCCCAGCGGGATTGTCCTGCTGATCCCCTTTGACGAGGCCGGAACCTGTTATACAACGGAACCCGGTGTGGTATCCAACAGCAATTCAACGCCCACCGCATACCGCACGCTGACCATGGAGGACGGCGCTTCTATTGAGGTCTACGGCGGTATCAGCGTCAGTGCAAAGGTTTCCTCTGCGCCGGGCAGCGGACAGTATGGCGGCTCTCCCTCTGGCTCCTCCGGGCGGATTGTTATGAACAGCGGGAGCAATATCACTGTGAAGAACGGCGGCTCCCTGTATGCCTGGGGTTTCATCACCGGCCCCCTCTCCGGGGACAAGCTCTCCCGGGGGACCATCACCGCTGAGAGCGGCGCCACCGTATATGAGTGCTTCCAGATTACAGACTTCCGGGGCGGCAGCGCCACAAGCACCTGCGTAGGTAGCGTGTTCCCGTTCTCTCAGTGGTATGTGCAGAACATTGAGGTGCCTCTGACTCTGTGCTCCGGCGCAACGGAAAATGTGTTTACCGCCCTGTATGCTGCGAGCGCAACGTATACGGCCGGCTTTACCCTGATTGCACAAAACAGCGGTATGTTCCAGCTGACGGGCAGCGACACCACCCTGGTCAAGAGCTATGACCCCACCACCGACCGTCTGACCATCGACGTCAACGGCGACGCAAAGGTCGGCGGCATCAGCATGACGGTTGCCGGAGTATCCATTGAATCTTCCGACTATATCCTGCCGGTCAACAGCAATATTACCCTGAACATCAACTCCGGAACGACGACAGCCAGCCAGGACATCAAGCTCCTGCCCGGTGTCCAGGTCACCGTTGCCAGCGGCGCAACCCTGGATATTTCCAGCGGCTACAAGGCCGTTGTCTATGACAGCAGTGACTGGGTGGGCAATACCTTCGTGCTGACATCCTATGACCTCCGGGTGGTCAAGTACACGCCCACCAGAAGCTACACTCGCACATCTTCTAATCTGACGGATGTGACGGTGGATGTCAACGGCACCATCAGCGTCAGCGGCGCCCTCTATACCACCTCCGGCGGCGCAGCCATCACCAGCAGCCAGGGCGGCGGCAAGGTGATTTGGAATACCTCTGCGCCCAGCAGCACGACAATCTCTGAAATGACGGCCAACAGCACTGTCACGACTGTCAGTGTAACCTCTGCCCAGCTCCTGAACGGCGACGGCAGCTATACTGCCACCGAGGGCGCAACCGCCGACACCACCTACACCTATAACAAGAGCGAGGGGAAGTGGGGGACGGCCTGCACCGAGCACACCGCCGGTGAAGCAGTCATTGAAAACGAGGTCGCAGCCACCTGCACCGAATCCGGTTCCTATGACAGCGTAGTTTACTGCACCGTCTGCGGCGAGGAGATCAGCCGTGAGACGATTGTAGTGGAAGCCACGGGACACAGCTATGAAGCTGTTGTCACGGCCCCCACCTGCACGGAACAGGGCTACACCACCTACACCTGCTCCGTCTGCGGCGACAGCTATGTGGACGACTACACCGAGGCTACCGGCCACAGCTATACCAGCGAAGTGACCACGGAGGCCACTTGCACTGAGGACGGAGTGATTACCTACACTTGCTCTGTCTGCGGTGACACTTACACCGAAGCCGTTGCTGCCACCGGGCACACCTGGGATGAGGGTGTGGTAACGGAGGCTGCTACCTGCACCGGTGAGGGCGTTATGACCTACACCTGCACCGTCTGCGGCGAGACCAAGACCGAGGCAATCTCTGCCACCGGCCATACGGCAGTCGTTGACGCAGCTGTTGCGCCCACCTGCACGGAGCCCGGTCTGACCGAGGGCAGCCACTGCTCCGTCTGCGGCGCAGTTATCGTGGAGCAGGAAGTGATCCCGGCTCTGGGTCATGACTATGCGGCAGTGGTCACAGAACCCACCTGCACAGAGCAGGGCTACACCACCTACACCTGCTCTCGCTGCGGCGATTCCTATGTGGACGACTACACCGCTGCGCTTGGTCACTCCTACACCGGTGAAGTGACCAAGGAGGCCACCTGCACCGAGGATGGCGTGATGACCTATACCTGCTCCGTCTGCGGCGACACCTACACGGAGACCATTTCCGCCACGGGCCACAGCTATGAGGCGGTTGTCACCGCCCCGACCTGCACGGAGCAGGGCTACACCACTTATACCTGTTCTGTCTGCGGAGACAGCTATGTGAGCAATTATGTGGATGCGCTGGGTCACAGCTATGACGAGGGCGTTGTCACCAAGGAGGCCACCTGCACCGAGGACGGTGTGATGACCTACACCTGCACCGTCTGCGGCGAGACAAAGACGGAGGCAATCGCATCGACCGGCCACTCCCATGTTGGCGAGGTTACCAAGGAAGCCACCTGCACGGAAGACGGCGTGATGACCTATACCTGCACCAAGTGCGGGGATTCCTATACGGTGACGATTCCGGCGACGGGGCATACCGTGGTCACCGATGAAGCCGTTGCTGCCACCTGCACAACACCCGGCCTGACCGAGGGCAGCCACTGCTCTGTCTGCGGCGAGGTTCTGGTTGCTCAGGAAGAGATTCCTGCCACCGGCCACAGCTATGAGGTCAGTGTGACAACTCCTTCGGATACCGTCCAGTGTGTCGCCACCTATACTTGCGCTACCTGTGGAGATACCTACACGGAGTACATCACCGGCCTGTATGACATCGGCGACGATACCTACTACCTGGATGAAAACAGCTATGCAGTATCTGGCCTGGTCAGGATTGTCAAGGACGACGGGGAGGTCAACTATTACTACTTCCGGGCAGAGAGCGATGACGAGGTAAATACAGAGAAAGATTTCTCTGGCGCAGCCTATACGGCGGTCAAGAACGTCCCTGAGAGTGGAAGTGATTACTGGATTACGAAGACAAATGACCTGTTGCCGGAATGGGGTTACTACTTCGATGAGAATGGTGTCATTCTGCACGATGAAGATACTTCCATCAATGGAATCCATGAAGATGACGGGGCCCTGTATTATTACATCGATGGAATCAAGGTCCATTATGGCCTGTTCATGTCGGACGGGGATTACTACTATGCAAAGAGCAACGGCGCGCTTGTGGTGAACCAGGCGTATTGGATCACCAGGACAAACGGGCTGATGGAGGAAGGCAGTTATACCTTTGATGAAGAAGGCAAGATGGTGCTGCCGGACACCTCTAAAAATGGCATCGTATCCGAAAATGACAGCCTGTATTACTATGTTGACGGAGTTCTGACCTATGCGGGGCTGATCGAGATCGACGGCAGTTACTACTATGTCAGGACTTCCGGCGAAGTGGTTCACGGTTGCACCTATTGGATCACCAAGACAAACGGGCTGATGGAGCAAGGTAGCTACACCTTTGACGACGACGGCAAGATGGTGCTGCCGGACACCTCCAAGAATGGCATTGTATCCGAAAATGGCAGCCTGTATTACTATGTTGACGGAGCTCTGACCTATGCGGGGCTGATCGAGATTGACGGGAATTACTACTACGTCAAATCGACTGGTGAGGTTATCCATGGCAGAACATACTGGATTACCAAAACCAACGGCCTGATGGCAGAAGGCAGTTACACCTTCGATGCCGACGGCAAGATGATCACAGAGTAAACTCAGTGCAAGACGACTGACCGGGAACCAAAACCGATCGGCGCCCCGGACGGGCATTGGAGACCATGCCCGTCCGGGGCAATGACCGGAAAGGAAAAGAAGAAAGAAGGAGTGAAACATGAAAAGTCATCCCTTTGGGAGAAAGATCCTGTCACTGATGCTGGCAATCCTTATGACAGTCGGCATGATGCCGATGGCGGCATTGGCGACGGACACGACTGCCGCCGAGGAAACTGTAGTGCAGGAAGAAGAGACGGTATCTGAACCTGCAACAGAGGAAGCAGAGGGGACCGGCGAGACAGAGGATTCTGCCCCGGAGACCGCCGACCAGGAGAGCCAGGAGCAGGAGGCAGGTGCGTCCGCAGGTGCAGACGAAATTGCCACCGCAGAAGAGGAACCGGAGGAAGAACCTGTCGCGGATGATGAGACAACGGCAGAAATCGAGCCGGAGGAGCAGAGCATCTCCGTGGCGTCTGTCGATGCGGGCATCTCCACCGCCAGCACCGACTCAGGCGGCATTGACCTGACCCCGACAGAGAACGTGACGACCCAGGGGGATACGTCGGTCAAATTCATCAAGTACGATCCGGAATACTATGGAACCAATAACTGCATCGACAAAGACGGCAACGCCCACTACAATGTGTGGATGAGCAACAACATCTCGGGCACCACCAACACTTCGGCGGTAAAGGGCAAGTATTCCTATCTGGAGCTGACCTTCACCACTCCGGAGGAGGGCACCACCAGCATCTCCTTCTCCTACTCCAATTATACCGGAACCAGCACAAACACAAAAACAAATTTGACTTTTGTGGGCGGCAGCACGAATGAGACGCTGATGAAATCAACTGTGACCAGTACGACAGCTGACAACACCAGTAAAATCAATACGACAAGTTCAATTGCATACAAAGCCTTTTCCGATACCGTGTGGGCTGAAATGACGTGGAAAACCTACTCCAACAACGAGCTGGAGCCTGGAACTACCTATACCATCACCATGTGGTATTATCAGTCAACGACGAACGTTTACAAGTACAGCCGCGCATTCCTGGCTGACCTGGTAGTCACCAACACACTGGATGGCATCAATGTCAGCGCAGTGGCAGTTGCGAGGAAATCAATTGCTGTTTCGTTACTCAGAACGCCCGTTGAAACACGGAAATGAACCATTAAAATATGTTCCAAGGCTGATTAAATGGCATCACAATAATCCGTCACACAGCCCGGTTTATTTGCTATGTGCCAGCGCATTCACCGCATCCGATTACAGGAAATTCGGCCTGTTCCGAAACCGGTGCTATCAGTGGGGATACTTTCCCGAAACAAGACACTATGCGAACTTGGACGAACTTTTTGAGCGTAAATGCAAGACAGAATTGCTGTGGTGCGGGCGCTTCCTGGATTGGAAGCATCCAGATGATGCAGTTTGGGTCGCCAAGCAGCTGAAGCAATTGGGCATCCCATTTCAAATGAAACTGATCGGCACCGGTCAAATGGAGGAACAGCTCAAAAAAACAATCCTACAGGATCAATTAGGGGACGGTGTGACGCTGCTCGGCTCAATGAAACCGGATGAAGTCCGAAATCACATGGAGCAGGCAGGGATTTTTCTGTTTACCAGTGACCGGCAGGAGGGCTGGGGAGCCGTTGTAAATGAAGCAATGAACAGCGGATGCGCAGTGGTAGCAAGTCATATTGCAGGGTCTGTGCCCTATTTAATCGAAGATGGAAAAAATGGGATGGATTACCGTTTTGGAAACCGGGAGCAGCTACTGGAACGGGTATTGGAGCTGCTACAAACACCGGAGAAACAGCGCACGCTTGGAGAAAATGCTTACCATACTATTACTGACCTGTGGAATGCCGAGGTAGCAGCGGAGCGGTTGATTTGTCTCAGTGAGCATATTCTGGCAGGCGAAACGGCGCCAGTGCTTTATTCCTCTGGGCCGTGCAGTCCCGCTGAAATTATAGAAGAAAGCTGGTACAAGGGTTGAAACTATCCACAATAAAGAGAATGATCACCCTTAGCCTGGTGAATCACGTGTTTGCAGGGACGCGCTTTTTTGACATCAAAAGGACCCTTTTGAATCAGGCAGGTTACCAAATCGGAGAGGGGACAAAGATTGTTGCGCCTATTACCAATACAGGGACATTGTGTATTGGGAAAGACTGCTGGATCGGAAGAGATCTGACCATTCATGGGAATGGAACGGTGACGATTGGCGACTGCTGTGATATTGCCCCCGGAGTGACCTTCCTTACGGGAGGCCATCAAATCGGCACCCACGTCAGGCGCGCAGGCGTTGGCGAGACCTATTCCATTCATGTTGGCAATGGGACGTGGATAGGCGCACGGTCAACAATTTTGGGAAATATCACGTTGGGTGACGGCTGTGTTGTCGCTTCCATGGCCTGCGTGAACCGCAACATCCCAGCCGATACAGTGGTGGGCGGCGTTCCGGCTAAACCCATCAGGAGTCTGGAAAATGAATCTAAAATCATTCTTGAAGGATAGAGTTGTCAAAAACGCCAGTTGGCTTATAGGCGGGCAGCTCCTCAATAAGGGACTGTCTTTTCTGGTGAGCATTTTAACGGCCAGATACCTGGGGCCGGGAAATTACGGACTCATCAACTATGCTGCGGCGTACACAACTTTTTTTGCTTCAATCTGCTCATTGGGGATTAACTCTATCATTGTAAAAAACTTCTCCGATCATCCCACGGAGGAGGGCGAAACACTTGGCACAACATTGCTCCTGCGGGCTTTGTCAAGCCTCCTTTCGGCAGTCATGATCGTCGGGATCGTTTTTATTGCTGATAGCGATGATCCTCTGACCATTACCGTGGTTGCACTCAGCAGTATTTCCATGATTTTTCAGGTATACGACTCTTTTAATTACTGGTTTCAGGCAAGGCTGGAATCCAAATATTCAGCGATTGCATCCAACATTGCCTATATTGTCTCGGCAGGATATAAGATCCTGCTGCTGGTCCTAGAGAAGGATGTCCGGTGGTTCGCCGTCGTCAATTCTGTTGACTATCTGACTGCGGCCTGTTTCCTGTTTGCCATATATAAAAGGCGAGGAGGGCCGAAGCTTTCCTTCTCAATCAAAAAATCAAAACAGCTTTTATCCAATAGTAAGAGCTTCATCATCTCCGGACTGATGGTCTCCATCTACGCCAGTACAGATAAGCTCATGCTGAAACAAATGCTGGATGAAACATCAGTGGGCTATTACTCTCTGGCCTCATCCATCAGTGTTATGTGGGCTTTTGTCCTTTCCGCAGCCATTGACTCTATGTATCCTGTTATCGTGCAGCTTCATAAAACAGATTACATACAGTATGAGAGAAAAAACAGGCAGCTTTACGCGATCGTTTTCTATGCCTCTATTCTGATGTCGGCCATCATTGCGCTGTGCGCGACACCGCTGATCAGCCTTTTGTATGGGACGGACTATCTGCCTGCTGTTCAACCACTGCGTATCGTCGTATGGTACACGGCATTTTCCTATTTAGGCGTGGCCAGAAATGCCTGGATGGTCTGTGAAAACAAGCAGAAATATTTGAAATATCTGTATATCAGTGCGGCTTTTATTAACGTGGCTCTGAATTATATCCTGATTCCCATCTGGGGAACGTCTGGCGCGGCAGCAGCTTCGTTGATCACACAGATGTCCACGACTATCTTGCTGCCAGCGGTGATCTCGCCGCTGAGACGTAATGCCAGACTGATGGCTGACGCAGTCCTGTTCAGAGACGTCCTTCCTGAAAAATCCGTTAAGCAAGGTAGATGAAAAATGAACGACCTCTTTACCAACCGAGTTTTGTTGATCACCGGCGGCACCGGCTCTTTCGGCAACGCCGTCCTGCGCCGCTTCCTGACCACAGACATCGCAGAAATCCGCATTCTATCCCGTGACGAAAAGAAACAGGATGATATGCGTCATGAGTATCAGGAAACGCATCCATCCTATGCTGGGAAGATAAAATTCTACATAGGCGATGTGCGTGACTACGACTCTATCGTCAACGCGTTCCGGGGAGTGGACTATGTGTTTCATGCGGCAGCCCTGAAACAGGTGCCGTCCTGTGAGTTTTATCCCATGGAGGCAGTCAAAACAAACATCCAGGGCTCGGATAACGTGATCTCTGCCTGTGTTGCCAATGGAGTGAAAAAAGCCATCTTCCTGTCTACAGACAAAGCGGCCTATCCCATTAACGCCATGGGGATGACCAAGGCTGTCATGGAAAAGAACGTAATTGCCCGTTCCCGCCAGATGCTGGAGGGCGACCCTGTCCTCTGCCTGACCCGGTATGGCAACGTCATGGGCTCCAGAGGCTCCGTCATTCCGCTGTTTTGCCAGCAGATCGACGAGGGGAAGCCGCTTACAGTGACCAATCCTGCCATGACCCGGTTCATGATGACGTTAAATGACGCGGTAGACCTAGTGCTGTATGCCTTTGAGCATGGACAGCAGGGCGATTTGTTTGTACAGAAAGCCCCCGCCGCGACGATAGAGACATTAGCACAGGCTATCCTGGAGTTAAAGGGTTCCCATTTAGGCGTTACCTCCATCGGCACCCGCCATGGAGAGAAGCTCTTCGAGGTGCTGGTCACGGCGGAGGAGATGCTCCGTGCAGAGGATTTGCCCGGATTCTTCCGCATCCCGGCGGATAACCGGGATTTGAACTACGACAACTACTTCAGCAAGGGGAACCCTGTGCTGGAAGAGAACAGGCAATATACCTCACACAATACCAGACGGCTGGATGTGGCCGAAATGAAATTGCTGCTTCAAAAGCTGACCCTGTTTGGAGGGCAATATTGATGAGAATTCTGGTGACAGGCGCAAAGGGATTTGTGGGGCGAAATTTGTGTGTCTCGCTGCGCAATATTCAACAGGGGAAAGATCGGACGAGAAATCTCCAAATCGACGAAATTGATGAGTATAACCATGACACCGATCCGGCCCTGCTGGACGAATTCTGCTGGAGAGCGGATTTTGTCTTTCACCTGGCTGGGGTCAACCGGCCCAAGGACAATTCTGAATTTATGGATGGCAACTGCGGCCTTACCGCCACGTTGCTCAAAACGCTGAAAAAGCAGCACAACGCCTGCCCAGTGATGCTGGCCTCCTCGATTCAGGCGACGCTGATTGGCCGGTATGCAAACTCGGAATACGGCAAATCGAAATTGGCGGCGGAGGACCTGTGATTCCAATATGCCCGGGAGACGGGGGCAAAGGTGCTCGTCTACCGCTTCCCCAATTTGTTTGGAAAATGGTGCCGCCCCAACTTCAATTCTGTCGTAGCCACCTTCTGCAACAACGTCGCAAACGATTTGCCTGTCACAGTCAACGATCTCTCCACCGGACTGACGCTTCTCTACATTGACGACCTGGTAGAAGAAATGTTGAATGTGCTGGAGGGGAAGGAGCATCACTGCGAATACATTCAGCTCGACGCAGTTGACGCTCCTGACGGACGCTTTTGCTATGTACCCACGGTCAGCTGCGCGACATTGGGGGAAATCGTGGCGCTTCTGCGCTCCTTTCACGACCAGCCCCAAACCCTGATGATGCCCGCGATTCCGGACGGCTCCTTTGCAAAGAAGCTGTACTCCACGTACCTGTCCTATCTGCCGAAGGAGAAAATCGCCTTCCCTCTGAAAATGAACGTGGATGACCGGGGCAGCTTTACGGAACTGCTGAAATCCGGGAGCGGCGGTCAGTTCAGCGTGAACGTATCCAGACCGGGCATTACCAAGGGCCAGCACTGGCACCACAGCAAATGGGAGTTTTTCGTTGTCGTTTCCGGTCACGGGCTGATTCAGGAACGAAAGCTGGGGACAGATGAAGTCCTGGAATTTGAGGTGTCCGGGGATAGGATGGAAGCGGTTCACATGCTGCCCGGGTATACGCACAATATTATCAACCTCTCCCAGACGGAGGATCTGGTCACAGTCATGTGGGCAAATGAAACATTCGATCCGCAGAAACCGGATACCTTTGCGGAGCCAGTGGAGGAAAAACCAGATGGGACTTAAACTGGACTATACAGACGTTTCGTTCCGGAACGACGGAAAATTGAAGCTGCTGATCATTGTCGGTACACGTCCGGAGATCATCCGTCTGTCGGAAGTCATCCGCAAATGCCGGCGCTATTTTGATACCATTCTGGCTCATACCGGACAGAACTACGACTACAACCTGAACGGCGTCTTTTTTCACGATTTGAAGCTGGATGCGCCGGAGGTCTACATGGATGCGGTAGGGGACGACCTGGGGGCCACCGTCGGCAATATCATCAACTGCTCCTATAAGCTGATGCGCCAGATCACACCGGATGCGCTGCTGATTTTGGGCGACACCAATTCCTGCCTGTCCGCAATCGCAGCCAAACGGCTGCACATTCCCATTTTTCACATGGAGGCGGGAAACCGCTGCAAGGACGAGTGCCTGCCCGAGGAGACAAACCGTCGCATTGTGGACATCATTTCTGATGTGAACCTGGCCTACTCAGAACACGCCAGACGGTATCTCCATGAGTGTGGTCTACCCAAAGAGCGCACCTTCGTGACCGGCTCGCCAATGGCCGAGGTGCTGCACCGCAATCTGCCGGAAATAGAGCACAGCGACATCCATACCCGCCTGGGGCTGGAGAAGGGAAGGTACATCCTGCTCTCTGCCCACCGGGAGGAGAATATCGACACGGTGAAAAACTTTCAGTCTCTGTTTCATGCTATCAATTCACTGGCCGAAACGTATGACCTCCCCATTCTGTATTCCTGTCATCCCCGCTCTCAGAAACAGCTGGAGAGCACAGGCTTCGTGCTGGACAGGCGGGTGATCGCTCACGAGCCGCTGGGCTTTCACGATTACAACTGCCTGCAAATGAATTCGTTTGCCGTGGTGTCAGACAGCGGGACATTGCCGGAGGAGAGCAGCTTCTTTGCCTCGGTGGGGCATCCGTTCCCCGCTGTATGTATCCGCACCTCTACGGAGCGTCCCGAGGCGATGGAAAAGGGCTGCTTTGTGCTGGCTGGTATCGACGAAAGCTCCCTGCTCCAGGGGGTGGAGACAGCCGTCCAGCTCTGCCGTGACAGCATTTATGGAACGCCGGTGCCGGATTATGTGGACGAGGATGTGTCAGGCAGAGTGGTCAAAATCATTCAGTCCTACACGGGAATCGTGAACCGCATGGTCTGGCGAAAGGAGTAGAGATGGAGCTTGCCGATTTACACATCCACGCGTTGTACGGCGTAGACGATGGCGCAAAAACAGAAGCCGAAATGCAGCAGATGATAGACGCCTCCTATGCGGACGGCGTTCGCACCATCTGCCTGACGCCCCACTTCCACCCGGGATACTTTGGCGATAACTACGAGAAAATCAATCTGGCATACAGCCGGCTTCAGGTATATACAAAGCAGCAATACCCGGAGCTTCGGCTTTTCCTGGGAAACGAGCTGCGGTACAGCAGGGGATGCGTCTCCTGGCTGGAGGAGGGGCGCTGCCGCACGCTGAACCACACCCGCTATGTTCTGGTGGACTTCTCCGAGCGGGAGGAGGGAAGGGCCATCGTGGCCGGACTGGAGCATCTGCTGAACGCGGGATATATCCCGGTCCTGGCCCATGTGGAGCGTTACGACAGGCTGGACACCAGCTCCCGGGGAATCCGGGAGCTGCGGGAAAACGGCGTTCTGATTCAGATCGACATACAGTCCCTGTTCGGCGGGTTTGGATGGACGATCAAAAGACGCGCCCGGTCCATTCTGTCCCGGCGCCAGGCCGATCTGGCGGCGACGGACGCCCACGACCTGACGGGGCGGCCCCCCGGACTGGCAAACGGATATCGTTTCCTCGCGGAGAAATACGGCCAGCATTACGCCGACGCCGTTTGCTGGGGAAACGCGCAGAAAATCTTGTACAGCAACGCAGGAGAGGAGAAGGGAAATGGAAGCGACGGATTATAATTCAAACGTGCGGATCGTCACGCTGGGGGACCTGTGGGGCATCTTCGTCAAACGGCTGTGGATCATCGTGCTGGTGGCGGTGCTGGCGGTGGGTGTTGCCTTTGCGGCGGTACAACTGACCTACACACCGGCTTACTCGTCCACAGCGACGCTTTACATCCTCCGGCAGGACGACGACGCCTCCAGCTCCAGCACCTCCTCTGACTTCTCGCTGGCCCTCAACGTCGTCAACGACTGCACCTATCTCCTGAAAAGCCACGCCGTTGTGGACGAGGTGATCAGCGCCCTGGGCCTGGACATGTCCTACGACGACCTGACGGAGATGATCTCTGCCTCCAACCCGGACGACACCAGAATCCTGGAGGTGACGGTGGAGGCCAGCACCCCGAAGCAGGCAAAGGAGATCGTCGATACCCTGTGTGAGATCGGACAGGAGAAGATCACCGAGGCGATGGGCTTCCAGCAGGTCAACTTCTATGAAAAGGGGACGCTGGAGGAGGAGCCCTGCAACGTGGTCTGCTTGACCACATATGCGATGATCGGCATCATCGCTGCCGTGCTCTGTTATTCCGCCTTCCTCATCGCCTTCCTGCTGGACGACCGCATCGGGACGGAGGAGGATATTCAGCGGTACTTGGGCCTGAGCCTTCTGGGAGAGATACCGAACACCCGGCAGGCGGAAAAGAAAGGGTACGGACATTACGGCTCCTATGGCTATGGCAGGGGCAGATCCAGGGCGAAGGAGGCAGAGGACGAGCATGGAAAGCATTAAGCTGCAATTACAGGGGGAGGACAGCTTCCCCGTACAGGAGGCGTACAAGGTCCTCCGCACCAATCTGCTGTTTTGCGGGCAGGACATCCATGTCGTGGCGGTTACAAGCTGCATGGAGAACGAGGGAAAGACGACGATCTGCCTGAACCTGGCCAAGAGCCTGGCCGAGCTGAACAGGAACGTCCTGGTGATCGACGCAGACATGCGCAAATCCGTTATGGCTGGCCGGGATACCACGGCTAAAAACGTGGTTGGTCTGAGCGAGATGCTGACCGGCATGAACAGCCTGGGGGAGTGCCTGTACAAGACGCAGTATGAGACGCTGCAGGTCATGTTCGCAGGCAAGTATCCTCCCAACCCGGTGGAGCTGCTCAACGGGAAATACTTCCAGCAGCTTTTAAACGAGCTGCGGAAGCACTACGACTATATCATCATCGACCCGCCGCCGCTGGGAGAGGTGATCGACGCGGCTGTGGTCGCACCCTGCTGTGATGGGACGATCCTGGTGCTGGGCGACAAAAACGTGCGCAAAAAGCAGATGCAGGACGTGGTGGAGCAGCTCCGGAAGAGCGGCAGCAAGATCCTCGGCGTGGTCCGGAACAATATCCGGGGCAAGGACCGGAGGTATTACTACCGCAAGGGAGAGTACGGATACCGGTAAGGCGGCCGGGACAGACATCAGACCGTAAAATAACAGGAGCGCTAGGAGCGCTGCAGCTTTTTGCAACGCTCCTGTTTGATATGGCCGAAGGGGAAGAAAGACCGGTCTGAGGAATACCCGGCCTGCCGGTCAGCCGCCGTTTTTCAGCCGCAGCTCGCCCCCGGAACGCAATGCGGAATTGCCGCCCGCCTGCAAAAAAACGAAGGTCAGACGCCCAAAGGAGGGCAGCCTGGCCTTCGCCTGTTTCCTGACGCTGCGGAAGGGGGGAGGTTAAAGTCCTGTTATTCTGCAACAATCTCGTTCGACTGCCATGACACCGGCAGCTTTGACTTGCGCACCACCTTGCTGGGGGCCGCCCGCCACATGGCCTGCACCATGGCCTCGGTGGGCTCCAGCAGGAGCACCTGAATGACGCCGCCCCCCTGGAACACCAGGATGTACCGCATCTCCGCCGTGGGGTCGTGGCTGCTGTAGTCCAGCAGCTTCACGTCCTTCCGGCTGGTATAGGGGGTCAGCCGGTCGTGGCCCTCCGGGGCCATGACCGTCAGGTTTTCCAGGTCGTACATCGCCAGCCGCTTCCGCTTGGAGCGGTTTTTGATCCGGTCGATGCGCAGACCGCCGTCCAGATACTGATACTCGTACTCCACGCGCAGGTGCCGCCGGTAGAGCAGGGTGGCGATGAGGAATACCAGAAAGATGGCCAGGAAGATGAGGTAAATCAGACCCAGGGCCAGATAGACGAAGGTCAGCACCCACAGGACCTTGCTGAGGATGTTCTCCCACTTGGTGGGCTTGACCGCCACCAGTACCTCACAGAAGGAGTTGCTCTCCATCCCTCAGCACCTCACTCCAGAGCGGAGCGGACCAGGTCGGCAAAGCTGGAATAGGGCTGCGCCCCCACCAGCCGCCGGAACTCCTGCCCGTTCTTAAAGACGATGACGCAGGGGATGCTCATAATGCCGTAGGCGGCGGCCAGCTCCCCCTCCTGGTCCACGTCCACCTTGCCCACCGTGGCCTTTCCGTCGAACTCCTCCGCCAGCCGCTCGATGGCCGGGGCGATCATCCGGCAGGGGCCGCACCAGGTGGCCCAGAAATCCACCACCACCACGCCTCCGGCGCCGAGGGCCTCTACAAAGGTGTTTTGATTAAAGTGAATCAGCTCGGACATGTGAATTTTCCTTTCTTTCTGTATTCAGGCGTGCTCCGCCTCCAGGGCCTCCGCCGCCGCCTCTCCGGCGATGAGGCCCTCGCCCACCGCCTTGGCGATTTGTAAGGGCTTTCCCGTGCAGTCCCCGGCGGCGTAGACCCCGGGGAGGTTGGTCTCCATCCGGCGGTTCACGGCGATATAGCCGTCCTCCACCGCCAGCTCGGGGAGCAGGTCGGCGGGAGCCACCGATTCCCGGAGGATGAATACCCCGTCACAGGGCAGCACCGCCCCCTCCGCCTCTACGCCGGTGACGGGGTTCTCTCCCAGAACGGAGACGCGCCCCGCCCGGAGATAAGGGATGTCCTCCCGCAGGCCCACCGGCTGGGTGGGGCTGAGATAGGTCACCTGACAGCCGATCTCCCGGAGGTAGTTGGCCTCCAGAGGGGCGTCCTTGGCCTGGCCGATGACGACCACCGGCTTCTTCCGGTAGAGCATCCCGTCGCAGGTGGCGCAGTAGCTGACCCCCCGGCCCAGAAGGGCCTCCTCGCCGGGGTACTTCTGTCCCCGCTGGACGCCTCCCGCCAGGATGAGCTTCCGCCCCTGGCAGACCTCGCTGCCCACAGTGAGGTAGAACACCCCGTCCAGGGCCATGGCGGACAGGGCCCGCCCGGTGCGCAGCTCCGCCCCCATGTCCAGGGCGTGACGGAGGAACCGCTCCATCAGCTCCCCGCCGCTGAGGCCGGGGAGACCCAGATAGTTGTGGATGGCGGGGGCCTTGCTCAGGGGATTCTGTGCCCCGGGGTTGGAGAGGACGAGGCACCGCTTTCCCCGGCCCTGGGCCACCACCGCGGCGGACAGCCCCGCCGGACCGGCCCCGAGGATGAGGATGTCGCACACCGGCTTTCGCCCCCTTCCTCCGCATTTGAACCTATTATACCCATCTTTCCCGGAAAAGGCAATCCTTTTTCCAAAACGCCTCATCTGACGGAAAACGGCCGATTTTCGCCTCTGTTTTTGTCGTCAGAGCCAAAACAGTTAAAAAATTTCAGTTGGCCCTTGCGAACGGGGAAAAAAGTGCGTACTATATAGGGGAAACAGAGAGAGGAGAACGCCGCCATGCAGAAGATCCCCTTTGTCTCCCTGGAGCAGCTCCGGGAGATCACCAAGACATATCCCACCCCGTTCCACATCTATGACGAGGCGGGCATCCGCCGCACCGCCCGGGCGGTGAACGCCGCCTTCGCCTGGAACCCCGGCTTCCGGGAATACTTTGCGGTGAAGGCCACCCCCACCCCCCGTATTCTGAAGATCCTTCATGAAGAGGGGTGCGGCACGGACTGCTCCAGCCTGACAGAGCTGATGATGAGCGACCGCTGCGGCATTACCGGGGAGGAGATCATGTTCTCCTCCAACGACACCCCAGCGGAGGAATTTGTTCTGGCCAACCGGCTGGGGGCCACCATCAACCTGGACGATCTGACCCACGTGGATTTTCTGGAAAAGACCCTGGGCTTCGTCCCCCGGCGCATCTCCTGCCGGTACAACCCCGGCGGCGTGTTCCGGCTGGGGGAGAGCAAGGAGGGCTTCCAGGTGATGGACAATCCGGGAGACGCCAAGTACGGCATGACCCGGGAGCAGCTCTTTGAGGCGTACCGCAGATTAAAGGCCCTGGGGGCGGAGGAGTTCGGCCTCCACGCCTTCCTGGCCTCCAACACCATCTCCAACGACTACTATCCTGCCCTGGCCGCCCAGCTCTTTCAGCTGGCAGTGGACCTCCAGCGGGAGACGGGCTGCCATATCACCTTCATCAACCTCTCCGGAGGGGTGGGGGTGGGCTACCGCCCGGAGCAGCCCGCCAACGACATCGCCGCCATCGGCGAGGGGGTCCGCCGGGCCTATGAGTCCATCCTGACCCCCAACGGCATGGGGGACGTGGCCATCTATACCGAGATGGGCCGGTATATGCTGGCCTCCAACGGCCACCTGGTCACCACCGTCCTCCACGAGAAGCATACCTATAAGGAATACATCGGGGTGGACGCCTGCGCCGCCAACCTGATGCGCCCGGCCATGTACGGGGCCTATCACCACATCACCCCCATGGGGAAGGAGGACCTCCCCTGCGACCACAAATATGACGTGGTGGGCTCCCTCTGCGAGAACAACGACAAGTTCGCCGTGGACCGGATGCTGCCGGAGCTGGAGATCGGGGACATCCTGGTCATCCACGACACCGGGGCGCACGGCTTCTCCATGGGCTACAACTACAACGGCCGCCTCCGCTCCGCCGAGCTGCTGCTCCGGGAGGACGGGAGCGTGGAGCTGATGCGCCGGGCGGAGACCCCGGAGGACTACTTTGCGACGCTGGTGTGGTGACGCCTGCGGGAGAGGAGGAGCCATGATGAGGTTCATTCGGGACATCGCCCTGCTGCTGTGCCTGTGTCTGCTGTGCGCCCTGGCCGCCTGTGGCGGGACGTCCACAGAGACGGACAGCGCCCAGACAGAGCAAACGGACAACTCCGCCGCCTCAGAGGAGACGGAGGAGGACGCCCGGACCGCCGCCGACGCCGCCGCAGCGGATGCGGCAGAGAGCGCCGACGGGGAGGAAACGCCGGAGGATGCCGCCGGAGAAGAGACGCCGGAGGATACCGCTGAGGACGGGACGGACGGGGAGACCGCCGCGGTCGTCCCCACCGTCAGCATTGCCGTCACCGACGGCTCCTACTCCTATGAGGACGGCACAGAGCTGTTGATGGTGACGATGGTGAGCGTCTCCGTCTCCGTGGAGGGCAGGCCGGAGGTAGAGGAGAGCATCAATGCCGATCTCCAGGCCCTGTTCAGCCAGACTGGCACCGCTACCTCTGAGCTAAAGGCCCAGGTGGAAGCGGACTACGAGGCGTCTGTGGAGGAGGGCTGGGACTGGTATGCCTATGAGTCCCAGCTGACGGCGGAGGTGGTCCGGTGCGACAGCCAGGTGCTGAGCATCCGATTCAGCGGCTACAGCTACTCCGGCGGCGTCCACGGCTACAGCTTCTCCTACGGCCGGAGCTACGACGTTCAGAGCGGCTCCCGCCTGTCCCTGGCCTTCCTCTCCGCCAGCGGAGCGGATTTCCCCACCTACGCCCTGGAGCGGGTGGCCGAGCTGTGCGGGACGGAGGCATACAGCGACCTGGTGTACAGCGCAGATGTGGACACGGAGAGCCTCTCCGATGTGTTCAGCGACGAGCAGTTCCTGCTGACGGAGGACGGAGTCGTCTTTCTGGCCGACCCCTATGTGATCGGCCCCTATGCCTCCGGCATCATCGAGTTTACCCTGCCCTATGACGAGCTGGAGGGCGTGGTCAAGGCGGACTATCTTCCGTCGTAACGGCATTGTCTGAAACGATCTCAGCCCGGAGCCGCAGGTCGGCCCCGGGCTGTTTTGTGTGAAATCGCAAGAGGTGAAAAGCGACATGGATTATCGAGCGGGCAGCTATGACGTGGGGGTGATCGGGGCCGGTCACGCCGGCATTGAGGCGGCCCTGGCCTCCGCCCGGATGGGCCTGCGGACGGTGTGCTTCACCGTCAATCTGGACGCCGTGGGCAATATGCCCTGCAACCCGGCCATCGGCGGCACCGGAAAGGGCCATCTGGTCCGGGAGCTGGACGCCCTGGGGGGCGAGATGGCCCGGGCGGCGGACAAGGCCTGTATCCAGTACCGGCTGCTCAACCGGGGCAAGGGCCCCTCTGTCTGGTCCCTCCGGGCACAGGCGGACCGGCGGCGGTATCAGGAGGTCATGAAGCAGACCCTGGAGCAGCAGGAAAACCTGACCCTGAAGCAGGCGGAGGTGACGGACGTTCTGGCGGAGAACGGCCGCGTCACCGGCGTCCGCACCCGAAACGGGGCGGTGTACGACCTCCGGGCGGTGGTGGTGGCCACCGGCACCTATCTGGGGGGCCGGACCATCGTGGGGGAGGTCAGCCAGACCAGCGGCCCGGACGGGCTACAGGCGGTGCTGAAGCTGACGGAGAGCCTGCAGCGGCTGGGCCTCTCCCTCCGGCGGTTTAAGACGGGGACGCCCCCCAGAGTGAACCGGCGGACGGTGGATTTCTCCAAAATGGAGCGCCAGGAGGGGGACCCGGACCCGGAACCCTTCTCCTTCCAGACGGAGACCGTCCCGGAAAACCGGGCTGTGTGCTATCTCACCTATACGAACGGGCGCACCCACGACATCATCCGGGCCAATCTCCACCGCTCCCCGCTGTTCTCCGGGGCCATCCAGGGGGTGGGTCCCCGTTACTGCCCCTCCATCGAGGACAAGGTGGTGCGGTTCGCGGACAAGGAGCGGCACCAGCTCTTTATCGAGCCCATGGGCCTGAACACGGAGGAGCTGTACGTCCAGGGCTTTTCCTCCTCCCTCCCGGAGGACGTGCAGGTGGAGATGCTCCACACCATCCCCGGCCTGGAGCGGGCGGAGATGACCCGGACGGCCTACGCCATCGAGTACGACTGCGTAGACCCCACCGAGCTGCTGCCCACCCTGGAGTGCAAGAAGATCGTCGGCCTCTACGGGGCGGGGCAGTTCAACGGCTCCTCCGGCTATGAGGAGGCCGCCGCCCAGGGCTTTGTGGCGGGGGTCAACGCTGCCCTCCGGCTGCTGGGCCGGGAGCCGCTGATTTTGCGCCGGGACCAGGGCTATATCGGGGTGCTCATCGACGACCTGGTGACCAAGGGCACCAACGAGCCCTACCGGATGATGACCTCCCGGACGGAGTACCGGCTGGTGCAGCGGCAGGACAACGCGGACCAGCGGCTGACCCCGGTGGGCTACCGCCTGGGCCTGGTGAGCCGGGAGCGGTATGAGGCGGTGCTGGAGAAATACCGGCAGGTGGACCGGGAACTGGAGCGGCTGGAGCACACGGGAGCGGCCACCACCCCGGCGCTGACCGCCTTTCTGGAGGAGCGGGGGGAGAGCGCCCCCACCTCCGGGGCGAAGCTCTCCGCCCTGCTGCGCCGACCCAAAATCAGCTACGACGACCTGGCCCCCTTCGACCCGGAGCGGCCCCGGCTGCCCCGGCTGGTGACGGAGCAGGTGGAGATACAACTGAAATACGACGGCTATATCCAGCGGCAGAACCGACAGATCGCCCAGTTCCAGCGGATGGAGGAGCGGGCGCTGCCGGAGAATGTGGACTATAACCAGATACAGAGCCTGCGCATCGAGGCCCGGCAGAAGCTGAACCGGATACGGCCCCTGAATCTGGGCCAGGCCTCCCGCATCTCCGGGGTCAGCCCGGCGGACGTGGCGGCGCTGATCTTCTGGCTGGAGCGGCAGGAGGAACGGTAAAACAGAAAAACAGGGCGGTCGGACATTCCGGCCGTCCTCTTTCTTAAATTTTTCTGAAAACTGGCTGTCGGACTTTGCCATATCCGGTCGGGTGCGCTATACTTTGGGTCAGAACAGACAGAGAGGGCGGTTCCATGCAGACGATACGGCAGACATCCCCATCCGGCAGCAGACGGCACAGGCGACATCCCGTGCTGTTTCTGGCCCTGCTCCTGGCGCTGGCCCTGGGGGTGGGATTCGGGGCGTCCCGGTATCTGGCGGGAGACGACGCCGGGGAGGCGCCGGGCATCGACCTGACCTCCCTTTTCTCCCGGCATAAGGAGCCGCCGGAGACGCCGGACTGGGTGACGGTGGACCTGCTCACGGTGAACGAGTACTCCCGCCCCGGCATCGAACTGGAGACGGTCAACGGCATCGTCGTCCACTATGTAGGCAACCCGGGCACCACCGCCCAGGCCAACCGGAACTATTTCGAGTCCCTGGCCGAGACGGGGGAGACCCACGCCAGCAGCCACTTCGTCATCGGCCTGGAGGGGGAGATCATCCAGTGCGTCCCTCTGGACGAGATCGCCTACTGCTCCAACGACCGTAATTCGGACACCATCTCCATCGAGTGTTGCCACCCGGGGGAGGACGGGGCCTTCACCCAGGAGACCTACGACTCCCTGGTGAAGCTGGTGGCCTTTCTGGCGGACTACTACGACCTGGGGCGGGATGAGGTCATCCGCCACTATGACGTGACGGGGAAGCTGTGCCCGCTGTACTATGTGGAGCACGAGGACGCCTGGGAGCAGTTCAAGGACGACGTGTTTGGCGGCAACTAAAAGCAAAACTTTTGCAAATCATATTGCACTCCCGCCCAAAAAAGAGTACAATACAGGTATCATACCTGGAAACGTACCGGGAGGAGGCAATACGGATGAAACACTATAACCCCATTCTGGCGGGGAACGACACCACCCAGCGGTTTATCACCTTTGGGGAGCTCATGCTCCGGCTGACCCCGCCCAACTACGCAAAGATACGGGTGACCTCCAGCTTTGAGGCCAGCTACGGCGGAAGCGAGGCCAACATCGCCATGGCTCTGGCCAACCTGGGGGTGGACAGCACCTTTTTCAGCGTGGTGCCCAACAACAGCCTGGGCAAGAGCGCCGTCCGCTGGCTCCGCTCCAACGACGTCCACTGCACCCCCATGATCCTCTCCACCCCGGAGGAGACGCCCACCCATCGCCTGGGCACCTATTACCTGGAGACGGGCTTCGGCATCCGGGCCAGCAAGGTCACCTATGACCGGAAGCACAGCGCCATCACCGAGTATGACTTCGACAAGGTGGACCTGGACGAGCTGCTGGAGGGCTACACCTGGCTCCACCTCTCCGGCATCACCCCGGCCCTGGCCCCCAGCTGCGCCGATTTCACCCTGAAATGTATCCAGAAGGCCAAGGAGAAGGGGCTGACCGTCAGCTTTGACGGCAACTTCCGCAGCCGCCTGTGGACCTGGGAGGAGGCCCGGGACTACTGCACGAAATGCCTGCCCTATGTGGACGTCCTCTTTGGCATCGAGCCGTATCACCTCTGGAAGGATGAGGCGGACCACAGCAAGGGGGACTGGAAGGACGGCGTTCCCCTCCAGCCCAGCTACGAGGAGCAGGACGAGGTGTTCCAGCACTTTGTGGAGCGGTATCCCAACCTGAAGTGCATCGGCCGCCACGTCCGCTACGCCCACAGCGGCAGCGAGAACAGCCTGAAGGCCTATATGTGGTATCAGGACCACACCTTCGAGAGCAAGCTGTTCACCTTCAACATCCTGGACCGGGTGGGCGGCGGCGACGCCTTTGCCAGCGGCCTGATCTACGCCATGATGCACAACTATAGGCCCATGGACCTGGTGAACTTCGCCGTGGCCAGCAGCGTCATCAAGCACACCATCCACGGAGACGCCAACATCACCGACGACGTGCAGTCCATCCGCAACCTGATGAACATGAATTACGACATCAAACGGTAGGGAAACCGATATCGGAAACGTTTCTTTTATCTCCGTCCGAAATTTGACCACCGCCCCCCGACCCCCGGGGGGCGGCTTTTTTGCACTGTGCCAAAAAGTGTGAACGGGCTGTTAAAATCAAACGTAAACGATTGACAGCATACGTTTGATTCGATATACTCCGCCTCGAATAACAAGAAAGGAGGCAGTGCCCTATGGAACAGGGGCAGAAAAAAACAGACGAGTGTTGCTTTGGACCAGAGGGCCGGATCGACGTGGGTGGGCTCATCAAGCGCATCAACGACACCATGGAAAAACGGGCCAACAGCGAGCTGCAAAGCCATGACGTCACCTTTTTTCAGTTCAAAATGCTGCTGACTCTGCATTGTTTGAAGAACGGAACGGCGACGCTGAAGGAGCTGGAGCACTATTTCGGCGTGGCCCAGTCCACGGCGGCGGGGGTGGCTGTCCGTCTGGAGCGGAAGCAGCTCATCGAGAGCTACCCGGACCCCAACGACCGGCGGGTGAAATGCATCCGCATCACCGAGGCGGGCCGCACCCTCTGCGAAAACCACCGGGCGGCCATGGACCAGGGGGAGAGGGATATGCTCCGCTCCCTCAGCCTGGAGGAGCAGGAGCAGTTAAAGAGTCTGCTGCTCCGGGTCTATCGCGCCCTCTGCGACGCCCCCGCCGGGGGCGAAATTCCTCTGAAAGGATGAAGAAAGCATGCTGAAAACACTTATGGGACAGATTAAGCAGTATAAGCGTGACTCCATTATCTGCCCCATCTACACGGCCCTGGAGGTGTTTCTGGAGATTTTGATCCCCTTCATCACCGCCGCCATCATTGATCAGGGCATCGAGGCCAGAAATATGCAGAATGTCATTTTCTATGGTATTGTGATGTTGGTGATGGCCTTTTTGAGCCTGTTCTGTGGGATTCAGGCGGGCAAATACGCCGCCTCGGCGTCCACCGGTTTTGCCTGCAACCTGCGGGACGCAATGTTTGAGCGGGTGCAGGGATTTTCCTTCACCAATATCGACAAATACTCCACAGCCGGACTGGTGACCAGGATGACCACTGACGTAACCAATGTCCAGAACGCCTATCAGATGATCATCCGCATTGCCATCCGCTCTCCGCTGACGCTGATTTGCAGTATGTTCATGTGCTTTTATATCAATCCCAGTCTGAGTACGGTTTTTCTGGTGGCTCTGATTTTTCTGGGCGTTATCCTGGCGTATATCACCGCCAAGTCCATGCCCGCTTTCCAGCGGGTGTTTGCCAAGTACGATGACCTGAACGCCAGCGTCCAGGAGAATGTCTCCGGTATCCGGGTGGTCAAGGCATTTGTCCGGGAGGACTATGAGGACGACAAGTTCACCAAGGCGGCGGAAAACCTCTACCATATGTTCGTCAAAGCCGAGTCCATCCTGGCCTTCAACAACCCGGTTATGATGTTGACCATCTACGGCTGTATTATCGCCCTGTCCTGGCTTGGAGCCCAGTATATCGTGGTCGGGTCCATGACCACCGGCGAACTGACATCCCTGTTCAGCTACGTCATGAGCATGATGATGAGCCTGATGATGCTCACCATGATCTTCGTCATGATCTCCATGTCCCTGGCCAGCGGCAAGCGGATCGCCGAAGTGCTCAACGAGAATCCGGATATGGTCAATCCCCAGGAGCCTGTGATCGAGATCACGGACGGACGCATCGACTTCGACCATGTGAGCTTCGCCTACCGGGCCAGCGGCTCCGGAGAGGACGTGCTTCACGACGTCGATCTCCACATCCGGTCGGGGGAGACCGTCGGCATCATCGGCGGCACCGGCTGCGGCAAGTCCAGCCTGGTGAACCTGATCTCCCGGCTCTACGACGTGACCGACGGCTCTGTGAAGGTGGGCGGCAGGGACGTGCGGGAGTACGACATGGAGGCCCTGCGCAACCAGGTAGCCGTGGTGCTGCAAAACAACGTGCTGTTCTCCGGCACCATCCTGGACAATCTCCGCTGGGGCAAGGAGGACGCCACCGAGGAGGAGTGCCGGGAGGTCTGTGAGCAGGCCTGCGCCGACGAGTTCATCCAGCGGCTCCCCGACGGGTACAACACCTGGATCGAGCAGGGAGGTACCAACGTCTCCGGTGGCCAGAAGCAGCGTCTGTGCATCGCCCGGGCCATGCTGAAAAAGCCCCGGGTGCTCATCCTGGACGACTCCACCTCCGCCGTGGACACCGCCACAGACGCCAAAATCCGCCAGGCCTTCGCCCGGCACATCCCCGGCACCACCAAGCTCATCATCTCCCAGCGTATTTCCAGCGTCCAGGACGCCGACCGTATCCTGGTGCTGGAGGAGGGAAGGGTGAACGGATTCGACACCCACGAGAACCTGTTGAAGAACAACGCCATCTATCGGGAGATTTACGAGGCCCAGATGGAGGGCGGCGGCGACTTCGACCAGCCCGCCTGACACGGAAAGGAGAGTGATTCCCTATGGCAAATACCGTAAGTAGCCGTCGGCCCGCAGGCCCCGGAGGTCGGGGAGGACGTCCCGCCTCCATGAAAATGGACCGGAATCAGTTGAAATCACTGGGGCGGGTGATGAGTTATACGCTGAAAAACTATAAGTGGTCCTGCCTGATCGTGGTGATTTGTATTCTGGTCACTGCCCTGACTACCCTGGCGGCTACCCTGTTTATGCAGACTCTGATCGACGATTATATTACCCCGCTGACGCAGGCAGCCAATCCGGACTTTGGACCCCTGGCCCAGGCGCTTGTGGGACTGTCAGCAATACTGGTGGTGGGCGTGCTCTGCTCCTATGCCCGCAGCAGAATCATGGTCAACGTCAGCCAGGGCACTCTGAAGCGGCTCCGGGAGGATTTGTTCGTCAATATGGAGTCCCTGCCCATCAAATACTTTGACACCCACGCCCACGGCGACATCATGTCGGTCTACACCAACGACGTGGACACCATGCGACAGGTCATCAGCCAGAGTATGCCTCAGCTCATCAACTCGGCTATTACCCTGGTCTCCACCTTTGTCAGCATGATCGTCCTCAGTATCCCTCTGACCCTGGTGTCGGTGGCCATGGCGGTCGTCATGCTCCTGGTAAGCACGCGACTCAGCGGACAGTCCGGCAGATACTTTGCAAAACAGCAGAAAGATTTGGGCACTGTCAACGGCTATATTGAGGAGATGATGCAGGGCCAGAAGGTGGTCAAGGTGTTCTGCCATGAGGACAGAAGCCTGGATCAGTTCCGGGAGCTGAACGACCAACTCCGGGACAGCGCCAACAACGCCAACAGGATCGCCAACATTATGATGCCCATCAACTCTAACCTGGGCAACATCAGCTATGTCCTCTGCGCAGTGGTGGGGGCAGCGCTGGCTCTGAACGGCAACTTTGGCCTGACCATCGGTACCCTGGTCTCCTTCCTGACGCTGAACAAGAGCTTCTCCCAGCCCATCGCCCAGATCTCCCAGCAGCTGGGCAGCATCGTCATGGCTACCGCCGGCGCAGACCGGGCCTTCTCCCTGCTGGACGCCCAGCCGGAGGCGGACAACGGCTATGTGGAGCTGGTCAACGCCAAAGAGAACCCGGACGGTACCCTCGCCGAGACCCCGGAAAAGACGGGCGTCTGGGCCTGGAAGCACTTCCACAAGGCGGACGGCACCACCACCTATGTGCGTCTGGAGGGCGACGTGACCTTCGACGGGGTGGACTTCGGCTACAACGACGACAAGATGGTGCTCCACGACATCCGGATGTACGCCACCCCGGGCCAGAAGATCGCCTTTGTCGGTTCCACCGGCGCGGGCAAGACCACCATCACCAACCTGATCAACCGCTTCTACGACATCCAGGACGGCAAAATCCGGTATGACGGCATCAACATCAACAAGATCAAAAAGCCGGACCTCCGCCGGGCCCTGGGCATCGTCCTCCAGGATACCCATCTGTTCACCGGCACCGTCATGGACAACATCCGCTACGGGCGGCTGGACGCCACCGATGAGGAGTGCATCCAGGCGGCGAAGCTGGCCAACGCCGACGGCTTTATCCGCCGCCTGCCCGACGGGTATGAGACCATGCTCACCGGAGACGGCAGCAACCTGTCCCAGGGCCAGCGGCAGCTGCTGGCCATCGCCCGGGCGGCCGTGGCCGATCCCCCGGTGCTGATCCTGGACGAGGCCACCTCCTCCATCGACACCCGGACGGAGCGGCTGGTGCAGGAGGGCATGGACGCCCTGATGAAGGGCCGCACCTCCTTCGTCATCGCCCACCGGCTGTCCACCGTCCGCAACGCGGACTGCATCATGGTGCTGGAGCAGGGCCGCATCATCGAGCGGGGCACCCACGACCAGCTCATCGAGCAGAAGGGCAAGTATTATCAGCTCTATACCGGCAACGCCATCACGGCGTAAGCCCGGAAAACAGAAACAGACCCGGCGGGGAGGCTTCTCCCTGCCGGGTCTGTTTGCGTCCTATTTTTCATGCACCTGCTTGCCAGTGAGGTGTTCGATGGTCAGGGCGATGAGCTGCGCCCGGTCGCCGTGCTTTTCCAGCGTCCGCTCCCACTCCTCCGGCGAGGGATAGTATTTCATCCCCAGCCTGACCAGCTGCCGCCGCTTCCGGTCCGGGTCGTCCACCAGCTCCGCCCGGCCAAAGGCGATCACGGAGACCAGCGTCCAGGCCCAGTCCCCCTCCTTCTGATAGCCCGTGTTCCAGGTGGTGAAGCACACCTTGTCACAGGCCCGGAGGGAATCGAACCGGTGCCCCGCCATCGCCCCGTGGAGGTAGAGCTTCCCGTCCTCCGGGTCGTAGTAGAAATTCATGGGGATGCCGTAGGGATAGCCGTCGTCGCCGTTGACCGACAGGACGCCCCGGCGCTCTGTCTCCAGCAGACGGATACACTCCTCCCGGCTGACGGCCTGTTTTGACCGTCTCATCTCACGAAACATGGGTCAGCCCTCCTCATTCCCAGCTCTTCCACACATCCGGGCAGTAGCCCACGGTGGCCTGTTTGCCGTTGCGGACGATGGGGGTCCGGAGCAGACTGGGGTCCTCCAGCAGATGCTCCAGCTTCTGGCTGTCCAGGGCCAGATAGGAGAGCATGGCGGCGTCCGGGTGCTTTTCGTCGATGAGGTTTTCCAGCCCCACCGCCCGCACCACGGCGGTCAGCTCTCCCCGGCTCATGCCGTAGCGGAGCAGGTCGATATTCTGAAACTTCACCCGGCGCTCCTTGAAGTAGCGCTGGGCCTTTTTCGTGTCAAAGCACTTGGACTTGCCGAAAATCTGAATGTTCATCCCTGTCCCTCCTCCGGGACCAGCTCCCGCCGGAGGGCCCGGTATTTCGCCCGCATCTCCGATGCCTTGCCGCAGGACATTTTGCCCTCGGTGCAGCCGCCGCAGACGCAGCCCGGGCCCATATTCTCAAAGAGGGCCGGGGCCACGGGATAGACCAGCCTGTACATCTCCTCCGCCAGAGCGCGTATTTCCCACTGTGCCCGGTTGCAGCACCGCACCCGGAAGAAGTTCTGCAGGCTCCTGGCGTTCATGGTGACCACCATCTTCGTCTCGCAGGCGTTGGGGAGGACAAACCGGGCGTCCTCGTTGGCCAGCTTCTCCGCCTTTTTGTCCGCCTCCTGCTCGGAGAGCCCCTGAGCCATCAGCTCCTTCCGGTGCTTCTCCTGGAGGGCGGCGGCGATGTTCAGATAGTGCGCCCCCTCCTCCTCCATGGCCTGGAGAAAGGCGGCCTTGGCGGCGGGGTCTGCCTCCACCTCCGGGGGGATGACAAAGTGAAAGTCGTCCAGCCGGACGTACCGCTGGCTCTGGACGGAGTAGGAGGCGATGCGGTGCCGGGTGATCTGGGCCAGCAGGGAACGGGACACCCCCTCGATGGCGAAGGTGAAGGAGGCGTGCTCGATGGGGCTGGCGTGGCCCAGTCCCGCCAGCATGCGGACAAATTTGGCGTCCTTCTCCGGGGTGGATTTCTCCAGCAGGGCGTCCACCCCTGCGGCGGAGTAGCACAGCCGGGCGGCGGCGGCTACCACCCGCTCCGGCTCCGGGGTGTGGGCCAGCAGCTTGACGTTGAGCATGTTCATGACCTCCTGTCTTACGGTTTCGGTAAATTCCAGCGGTAGCGGGTGGCCAGCACCCGCAGGAGAAAGGTGACGCAGACACCCGCGGCGATGGTCACCGGGCGGGCGAAGCCCGCCTGCTCCAGCAGATAGAAGGAAGCGGACCCGGCCAGAGCCGCCAGGGCGTAGATGTGCTTGGTCAGGATAAAGGGGATGTCTCCCAGGATGATGTCCCGGAGCAGACCGCCGCCCACGGCGGTGATCATCCCCATGGACAGCACCAGGAACCACCGGTGCTCATAGCCCGCCTCCATGGTCACCAGGGAACCGGCCACGGCGAACAGCCCCAGTCCCAGGGCGTCCACCAGATTGTTGGCCCGCTCCACCATGGCCTCCTCCCGCTGCCACACGTCCTTATGGTATCGGGCCAGGAAAAAGACGAGCAGGGCCATGAGCAGGGCGATGATCACCCCCGCCCGGTTGGAGAACAGGGCGGGAGGGGTCTCACCCAGCAGCACGTCCCGGAGCATGCCTCCGCCCATGGCGGTGACCACCGCCAGAAAGAGGATGCCGAACAGGTCGGCCCCCTTCCGGCAGGCCACCATGGCCCCGGAGATGGCGAAGGCCGCCGTCCCCAGCAGGTCGCAGAGGCGGTAGGCGATATCGGTCAGCAGCATGACGGCACCTCACAGATAGACGGGCCAGCTCATCAGCCAGTAGCCCATGACGCCGGACAGGATGCCCAGCAGCGCCCCGGCGATCACATCCCGGGGGAAGTGGACGCCTCCCACCACCCGGCAGAGGGCCAGCACTACCCCGGCCAGGAGAAAGCAGACCCCTACCGGGGGCAGCAGCCAGAGCAGGGTCATGGCGATGACAAAGACAGAGAACACGTGGCGGCTGGGAAAGCTCCTGCCATGGGTGTTCTTGTGGATGAGAGGCTGAATGTCCAGCACCTCATAGGGCCGGGGCCGGTTCCACAGGCTCCGAAACAGGGAGATGATGACGAAGCTGACCCCGGGCACCAGCAAAACGGGCAGCCACCGCAGGTCGCCCCGGAAAATCAGCACCAGCAGACACAGGGGATAGGTCACATAGCACACCAGGGGGATGGCGGAGTTCACCGCCAGCAGCGCCCTTGTCCGCCCCGGCGTGCGGAAGGGGGCGGAGAGGCGCTCATACTGCTCTCTGGTCATGGGGTATCCTTTCCGGGTGCCGCCTCCGGCAGCACCGGCAGACCGGTGAGGCGGCGGCGCACCATGTCAAAGGCGGCGAGCACGGCGCTGTTGCGCACCCGGTCCCGGGCAGTCCCCAGATGAGTCTCCTTCACCCAGACCCGGTCCCCGTGGGCCAGACCGATATAGACCAGCCCCACCGGGTTACCCCGGTCGTCCGGGTCGGGCCCGGCCACCCCGGTGACAGAGACGGCCAGATCGCTGCCCAGCACCCGGCAGGCCCCCAGGGCCAGGGCTTCCGCGGTCTGGGGAGAGACGGCTCCAAAGGTGTCCAGCGTCTCCTGAGGGACCCCCAGGACGCTGTGCTTGACCTCGTTGGTGTAGCAGACCACCCCGCCCCGGAACACCTGAGACGCCCCGGCCAGGTCGGTCATCCGCTTGGCGGCCAGGCCGCCGGTGCAGCTCTCGGCGGTGGAGAGGGTCAGCCCCTGCTCCCGGAGCAGCCGGGAGACCTGTTCCTCCAGGCTGCCCACGTCCGCCCCGTAGACCAGATCGCCGAACCGGGCCCGGAGCTCCTGCTCCACCGGCTCCAGCATGGACTGAGCCTCCGCCTCGGTGGGGGCCTTGGCGGTGATGCGCAGCTCACACTCCCCCTCCTTGGCGTAGGGGGCCAGGGTGGGGTTGTGCATGGAGAGCATTTCCTCCCGGAGCTGGGCCTCCATGGCCGCCTCCCCGATGCCGTAGAGCTTCAGGGTGCGGGACTCGATGACCCCGTCGGAGAGGGATTTCAGATAGGGGACGACCCGGTGCTCCAGCATGGCCCGGCACTCCCTGGGGGGCCCGGGAAGCATGATGACCCGGACGCCCTCCGCCTCAAAGGCGCAGCCGGGGGCGGTGCCCCAGTCGTTGTCCAGCACGGTGCAGCCCTCAGGGAGCATGGCCTGCTGGAGATTGTTGTCCGCCATGACCCGGTGGGGCAGCTTGAGCCGGAAATACTCCCGGATGCGCCCGGCGCTCCGTTCGTCGAACACCAGCGGCTTGCCAAAGGCGTCCGCCAGAGCCTGCTTGGTCAGATCGTCGCAGGTGGGGCCAAGGCCGCCGGTGGTGATAATGATGTCCGCCCGGTGCCGGGCGACCTCCACGGCGGCCCGCACCCGCTCCGGGTTGTCGCCCACCACGGTGTGATAGTAGACGTTGATGCCCAGGGCGGAGAGCGCCTGGGAGATCATCTGAGCGTCGGTGTTGCAGATGTTGCCCAGGAGCAGCTCGGTGCCCACGGCGATCAGCTCTGCGGTATGGGGCATGGTCGTTTGCCTTCTTTCTGGAATGGGGTGAGAGGTGAGTGCGGATTCGCCGGAGTGCGTTGGAGAGTGAAAGTGCGTGCTGCACCCCTCAGTCGCCTTGCGGCGACAGCACCCCTTTCAGGGGAGCCAGAATGGTGCGTACACCTTTACCTCCCCTGAAAGGGGAGGGGGACCGGCGTAAGCCGGTGGAGGGGTGCAGCACGCACCCCCACCCTGCGGACCTCTCCGGCGAACTCGCACAGCAGTTAAGGGGGACAGCTTACCCCAGCTGTTCCGGCCGCACCTGGATGCGCTCGATGCCGTCGAACGCCTCCTGGCACAGGGCCTCGTAGTCGTAGTTCTGCTCGATCTCCACCAGCTCGGCCACGGTGGGATGGGTCTTGGGGTGCCGGGGGGTAAAGACGGTGCAGCAGTCCTCGTAGGGGAGGATGGAGGTCTCAAAGGTGCCGATCTGCCGGGCAATGCGGATGATCTCCTCCTTGTCCATGCCGATGACCGGGCGGAACACCGGTCGGACGCAGGCGTCCTCCGTGACCGCCAGGGCGTCCATGGTCTGGCTGGCCACCTGACCCAGGCTCTCCCCGGTGACGATGGCGTTGGCCCCCACCCGCTGGGCCACCATGTCGGCAATGCGCATCATGTACCGGCGCATGGCCAGGGTAAAGTACGGCTCCGGGCAGTTCCGCCGGAGGTCCTCCTGAATCTTGGTGAAGGGGACGATGTTCACCGTCATCCGCCCGCAGTAGGGGCTGATGAGCCGGGCCAGCTCCAGCACCTTCTCCTTGGCCTCCTCAGAGGTGTAGGGATAGGAGTAGAAATGGACCAGCTCCAGGGCCAGGCCACGCTTTGCCATCATATAGCAGGCCACCGGGGAGTCCAGCCCCCCAGAGAGCAGGGCCACCGCCCGGCCGCCGGTGCCTACGGGCAGTCCTCCCGCCCCCGGCTCCGGGTCGGCGTGGACGTATCCGGCAAAGTCCCGCACCTCCAGGTGGACGGTCAGCTCCGGATGGTGGACGTCCACCTCCAGGTGGGGATAGGCCTCCGCCAGCAGACCGCCCACGTACTGGCTCAGCTGGATGGAGGTCATAGGGAAGGACTTGTCCGCCCGCTTGGTCTCCACCTTAAAGGACTTGGCCGCCCGGAGCTGGTCGTCCAGATAGGTGGCGGCGGCCCGGAAGAAGGCGTCCTTGTCCTTCTCACAGGCCCGGGAGCGGGACAGACCGGAGATGCCGAACACCTTTTTCAGCCCCTCCCAGGCCCCGTCCAGGTCGCAGTCGGCCTCCATGGGCTCCACGTAGATGGTGGATTGCCGGGAATAGGCCCGGAATTTGCCATAGGGATTCAGCCGCCGCTGGAGGTTGCCCATCAGCCGCTGCTCGAACCGCTTCCGGTTCAGGCCCTTGAGTACGATCTCTCCCATTTTCAGCAGGAACATCTCCTGCACGGGGACGGCGTCGGTGTGGGTGGACTGGTTCATGTCTCTGTTCTCCTTCTTCCAATATGGGCAATCAGGTTATTCAGCGTGTCAAAAATCCTTTTTGCCACGCTGAGTACGATTTTTGAACTTTGAAAAAGTTCTAAAAATCGTTTCTTATTGCACGCGAAGGGGGCTTTTTGCCCCCTCCTCCGCTCCCCCCGCTGCTCTGTCGCGGAAGTCTCAAGCGTTTTTGGACAGTCTCGTTATTGTCTGTTGTGCGCTCCGCCTGCCGCCGGGCGCGCTTTTCCGCCAGCTCTGCCAGCAGCTCCGGGGGAAAGGGAGGCGTGGTGGAGGCGTGGATCTCCGCCTGGTAGGTCTCAAACAGCCGCTGGGCGAAGTCCTCCCGCTGACGGCTGCTCTCCCGGCGGAGATGGCGCACGTCCAGGTCCCAGATGCGCACCCGGTCCAGGCCGTCGGCGTCCTTGAGCAGCTGGGTCAGGACGAGGCAGCGGTCAAAGTCCCTGGGCTGATACCGCTCCAGGGTGGAAATCAGCTCCTTTTCCGGCCGGGAGTGGGCGTCCACGGCGGCCTGCATCATCTTTAATTCCTCGCCCTGTCGCCCGGTGATAGCGGCCAGCCGCTGGGCGGAGCGCCAGCCGTGGAGAGCGTCATAGGTGTCGTCCACCCGGCCCACGTCGTGGTAGGCGCAGCACTCCAGCAGCAGGGCGGTGTCCTCCATCCCCAGCGGCTCCTCCATGGCGCAGAAGGCCCCGTGGAGCAGCACCCGCTCGATGTGCCCCGGCCCGTGGATGGGGCTCTCATACAGGGCAGCCCGGTCCATGCCGGTGAGTATCTCCAAAAACAGGGGCCAGCCCTCCCAGCGGGAGAGAGTGTCCATCCGGGGCTGGTCCTGGCCCCAGTCGTTGCGGCGGATGAGGTTGAGCATGGGGGAATCCATGGGCGGGTTTACCTCCCTTGTGTTGACGTGAGGTCATTATATCACAGGAAAAGAAGTTGGCAAAGGGTTTTTGAGCAGGAAAACGCCCCGCGGTAAAGCGGGGCGGGGGTCTTTTTGGGGGTTCACTCAGAGACAAGAGGGTGCGCAAATCCCTACCTCCCCTGAAAGGGGAGGGGGACCGGCGCAAGCCGGTGGAGGGGTGCGGCAGGCACCACCGTTTTGCCGTAATCCTGCGGCGAATTCGCTGACAGATAGATTTACATGGCTTTCGAGCCGCCCTGCGGGCGGCACCCCTCAGTCGCCTTGCGGCGACAGCTCCGCCGTCAAGCGGCACTTCCGCTTCGCTCCCTGCCCTTTCAGGGGAGCCAAAGGGGTTGCAGCAGCCCCTTGCCTCCCCGCAATTCCCGGCGAATCCGCCTCACAGAAAAATCTGTTTTACGCTCTCCGCTCCGCCAGCACCAGGGTACCCACCGGGGTCTCCTGGACCCGGCCCATGAACTGGGCGCAGTCCACGCCCCGGCGGCCGCAGTCCAGGGCGGCCCCGTCCTCCGGGTCGTAGCCCAGCAGGCGGGCGGTCCCGGCGGCCAGCTCGTCGGGGACGAGGGCGATCTGCTGCCGGAGCACGGCACAGGCGGCGTTGGCGCTCTCCTGACAGGACACGTCTCCCGGTTCCCGCCAGTGGCCCCCGGGCTGTGCCCGGCGGAGACCACGATAGCGGTCCGGGTCCTGATCCAGCCGCCAGACATAGCGCTCCTCCGCCTCCCGGGTGATGCGCAGACCCAGCCTCCGCCAGAGAACGGCGCAGGTGTCCCGCAGCTCCCCGTCCCCGGCGTCCAGGCCGAAGGCGGTGAGCACCCGGTCGGTGAGCTGGGAGAAGGAGACGGGGGCCTCCTGCTCCAATACTTCTTCTACCACCCGGTAGACCCGGTCCCGGAAGTCCGGGTCGGACACCTCGCTGTCCCGGATGCCCATGATGGTGAGGCTGGCGGGGGTGTACAGGGACGGCCCGGGGCGTTTGGATGTCTCCTCCCGGGGCTGGGGGTCGGGCTGCGGCTCGTTCTCCCGCTGGAGCAGCACGTCCAGCAGCCGGAGCAGCTGCTCCAGCACCCGGTCCCGGTCCTGCCACCAGTCCATGGTCCACACCCGGCACAGGTTCCAGCCCATGTACTCCAGCAGCTCGGCCCGGCCCAGCTCCCGCTCCCGGGTCCGGGGGATGGCCCCATAGTCCGGCCCGTCCAGCAGGATGGCCAGCAGCCAGTCCCCGGGGCGGTCAGGATGCAGGACGCGGATAGCGTCGGTGGTGGGGCCGGGCTGGGCCAGCCAGCCCCGCTCCGTCAGGGCGGCACACAGCTCCTCCTGAATCCGGTTCCGGCAGGGGAGATGCTGTACCTCCGGGCGGGGGGTCTCGCCGGCGGCGTAGTCCAGCAGCTCAGGCAGGCTGTCGTCCTCCAGCCGGGGCCAGTCTCCCCGGTCCAGGGAGGAGAAGAGCCACAGCTCCCCCTGACAGGGGGCGAGGGCGTCGGAGAAATGGTCGGCGGCGGAGCGCCCTCCCAGCGCCGTCTGAGCGGGGGAGAGGCTGCCGTATTTGTCTACGGCCAGGGTCAGGGAGAACAGGACGATCTCCCGGCCCTGACTGCTGCACTCGTCCGTGGGGGCCACGGGGAGGGCGTTCAGCCCTTCGGCGATGTCCGGGTTTTCGGCGGCGGCCTGGGCCAGCAGACGGCGGATGTCCCGGGCCTGCTCCGCCGTCAGGGTGACGATGAGCAGGTCGGTCTGCCCCGCCTGGAGGAGCCGCACCGCCTGATCGGCCACGGCGGCGGCCTCGGCGGGGTTGGCGTTGCCCTCCATCTGGCCCACTACCGTCTTGTAGCGGAGCCGGAAATCCATGGGCCGGGGAGAGGGCAGCCCCCGGCGGCGGAAGAAGTGGGCGTCCGGCCACTGGAGGCTCTCCTGCCGGAGCAGGTAGCACGCCTCCAGCCGGAGGACGGGCACCCCGGCGGCCTGACAGTCCGTCCAGAGGGAGCCCTCTGAAGGAATGTCGCCCCCCAGGAGCAGGGCCGTCCGGCCCAGACCCACCAGCCTAGCCCCCGGGTCGGAGGCGATGGCGTCCGCCCCGTCGATGGCCACATAGTCAAAGACCGGCGCGCCGTCGGCGGCGGGGGAGAAGCAGCGCAGGGCGTCGGCGGGGCTGGCCAGCACGCAGGGGAACAGCCGCCGGGTCAGCCTGGGCAGCCCCCGGAGCAGTCCGTCCAGGGAGATGTCCCTGGCCCCAGTGGAGTTGGCCCAGCGAAGCAGGCCCAGCTCCTCCTGCAGCTCCTCCTCCCGGAAGATGTCGGGGATGTGGGCGGTGGACAGGTCGAACAGAGCCTCCCGGGTCTGGCGGGTCAGCTCCCCGTCCAGCTGGGCATAGCTCCGCAGCAGCTCCCGGAACTGGCGGGCGGAGAACTGCTTCAGCTCCGGCTCCCAGTCCAGCTCCTGCTGGAGCAGCGCCCGGTACAGGCTCTTGCGGAACAGGGCGGCCACATCCTCCTCCGGAGGGATGGCGTGGTCGAAGTAGTTGACAAAGGACTGGAGCCCAAGACTCTCTCCCCGGCGGCACTGGAACTGCCAGTTCATCCAGCCCTCCAGCTCGTCCAGGTGGTCCAGCAGGGTCCGGCACCCGGACCGGAGCTGCCCCGCCCAGTCCGGGCCGTCCCCGGCCAGGTGGGCGGTGGTCAGGGCCTCCAGCCGGTCCGCCCGGTCGGAGGCGTCCCGGAAGGCGTCTGTCAGGCTCCGGGCGCAGTCCAGGGCGGCGGGGTCTCCCGCCAGCTCCGCCCGGAGGGTCAGATCGCCGGTCATCTCCCCCAGCAGCTCGTCGGAGCGGACGGCCTGGACGCTCTGGACGCAGAGGGTGTCCCAGTCGGTGTCGGAGCCGTCGTAGAGGTCGCCCAGCTCGCCGGACCAGCGGTCCATCAGGGCGTCGATGGCCTCGCTCTCCCGCTGGCAGGCGGCCAGCAGCCGCAGGGCCTGGGCGAAATCGCCCAGGGCCACCGGCCCTCTGGCCTGGGCCTCCAGCTGCTTGCGGATGGTGAGCAGGTTGCGGAGACGGCGGCAGTCGTTGCGCCGCTCTGTCAGCCAGTCCCGGCTGTCCGGCTGACCGGTGCGGCCGATCATCACGTCCAGTCGGCCCAGCACCTCCCGGGCCTGCTCCCACTGGGACTGGAGAGCCTCGGCGGCGGCCACCGCCTCCTCCGAGCTGCCGTATTTCCGGAGAAAATCGTCGCTGCCGGTGAGCTCGGTGAGCCAGCCGTGGCTCTCGTCCGCCACCTGGCGGGCGGTCTCCAGCCAGACCCAGACGGTCTCCTCCCCTTTATAGACGCTTTTCAGCTCCTTTTCCCAGCGGTGATAGATGGTGTCGCACTTGGCCAGCTCATCCTGAAAGTCGATGAGCCAGTGGATGGCGTTTTCAATGCCGTCGGTGGTGAGCTTGCCCTTGCAGCAGCCCTCCAGCTGGGTGCGGAGGTTGGAGCGGCTGCGGAGCAAGGCGACGCCCCAGTTGCCGCCCTCCCGCTCCCAGCGGGCCTGCAGGGAGCGGCCGTCCAGGGTGAGAAAGCTCTCGTCCCAGTCCCGGAGCAGGACCTCCTTGCTCTCCTTGGCCTGCCTGCCGTGGCGGATGAGCTCCCCCACGTCCCAGAGCAGCCCCTGGAGATTGGGACAGGCTCCCCACTCGCTGGGGATATCCTTCCAGCGGGCCAGCTCGGCGGCGATCTCGTTGTACCGCTCCCAGCTGTCCCGGGTGGTGGGGGCGGGCACCTGGAGGACCCTGGACCACTGACGGCCCACCTGCTCCAGCCCGTTGAGCAGTCCCTCCGCCTGGTTGAGCAGACGGCGGAGGGCGCTCTCCCGGTCAGGCTCCCGGGGCAGCGTCCAGTCCGCCTGGAGGAAGCTCCACTGACGCTCCAGGCTGACGGCGTCCATATCGAACACGCCCTCGTCCCAGTTGACCAGCACCTGGCTCTGGAGGGAGGTCAGCCGCTCTGTGCGCTCCCGCAGCTCCTGAACGGCGTCGACGAGCATGGGGATTTTGGTGGAGTTGCACCACCCGGCGGGGTAGTCCTGCCACTCCAGCAGGAGCCCGGCGGTCTCGGACAGGTGGTTCCAGTCCTCCCGGGAGGAGGGGTCGCTCATCCCCGTGCGCCCGCACCAGTCCGCCCCGGCAGCCTCCAGGGCGTCCAGGGCGGCAAACAGCTCCTCCGTCCGGGCGGGGATCTCCTCCCGCAGCTCCGGGCGGTACTCACAGCCCCAGACGATGGACAGGGGATGGGACCTGGGGGCCGTCTCCAGCGAGCGGGCGGCCTGGGCCAGGTCGTTGGAACAGTCCAGCCGGGACCGGAGGCCGTCGGCGTCCAGATGGCTGAGCATGGGGGAGGACAGGGAGAGCAGGCCCTCCGTCTCCCGCTCCTCCAGACAGTGACAGATGAGCTGATAGGGGGACAGGCCGCAGCGGCTGGGGGTGTGCAGGGTGTCCACATACCGGTCCAGCCGGTGGCTCACCTGGAGGATTTGCTGGGACAGGGAGAAAAAGTCCTCTCCCTCCGCCCGGGGACGGAGCTGGAGGGCCAGGTTGTACTGCCGCAGCAGCGCCTTTTTCCGGTCCCCGGTCTGGGGGATGCAGAGGCAGAGCTGCCCCAGGCCCAGACCCTCCATCCGGTGGAGGAGATCAGTCCGGTCCCGCTCCGTCCGGGCCACCGCCAGGATGTGCTGACGGCCACCCATGGCGTTGGACAGCAGACCCGCCAGCAGCTGGGTCCGCCCGGAACCACGGCCGCCGGAGACCAGAAGGTGCCCGTCGTGGCCCAGCCGGGCCAGAGCGGTCATCTGCACCCCGTCCAGGGGGAGGGGGGTCAGGATGTTCTCCTCCGCCGGGGCGGACCGGTCCGGGTCAGGGGCGGACTGAGGGGGAAGAGCGCCCCCTCCGGTCAGGGCGGCGGCGAGAGAGCCCTCCGGCCAGGTCTGGGGTGGAGCGGCGTACCGCTCCAGCTCCTCCACCGGGAAGCAGCCCAGCCAGAGCCCCTCCTCCTGACGCCAGGCCTCCCGGCCCTCCAGCAGGCCCTCCAGCTGCTCCCGGAGAAAGACCCGGCTCAGCCGCCAGCTCCCCTCCGGGGCGGAGCAGTCCCGGGCCATCCGGTCCAGCAGGGGGCGGTTCAGGATGGGGTTCTCGCTGCCCCGGCGGAGGCTCCAGTCCCCGGGGACGCCCTCCAGCACCACCGGGCAGAGGAGCAGGGGGCCGGAATACGTCCCGTTCAGCATCAGCCGGTCCTCCGCCAGACAGAGGACGGGGCTGCCCCGGAGCTTGGCAGACCGCTCCGCCGCCAGGGCCAGCCGCTCCAGCATGTCGTTCAGAGCGTCCCCGGGCACGTCGGCCACGGCGACGGACTCGTCCTCTCCGGCGGAGTCGTCAGGGCAGCGCACAGGGACGGCCCGGCCTGCGGACAGGACGCTCAGCAGCGTCTCCGCATCCGGGCAGAGGATGGGCACCAGAGGATCGCAGCAATCCGTCCGGCCCAGAGGCCCCTCCAGCAAGGGGGAGGTATTCCGTGTTTCTTCTTCCATAGGGCGCAACTCCTGACATCAGACCCTCCGCCCAGGGCAGAAGGCTGAAAACATTCTTAATAACAGTATAACAGAATATCAGAATGAGGGAAAGATATTTTCCGGTGAAAAGTGCAAAAACCGCCCGCCCCGGCGGGGCGGACGGCGGTGCTCTGAGTTGACCGGACGGGACGGCAGCTTATCACTCCATCTCGGCCCTGGCCTGCTCCAGCTCCTGGCCCATGACGGCCATGACGTAGGTTTTGATGATGGAGGCGGCCGCGTCGAAGGGCAGGTCGTCGGTGTCGATGACCAGGTGATAATTCTCCCGGCGGCCCCAGGTGCGGTCGGAGTAGAAGTTGTGATAGGCGGCCCGGCTCTTGTCGATCTGCTTGACGTAGGCCCTGGCCCGGCTCTCGTTGAGGGCGAGCCGCTCCATGGTGCGGGCGATACGGGCCTCTATCCCGGCCTGGACAAAGACGTTCACCGTCTTGGTGTATCCTGCCAGCACGTCGTCGGCGCATCTGCCCACGATGACGGCAGGGGTTTGATCCGCCACGGTGCGGATGATGCCGGACTGGACGGCGTAGAGCTGATCGCTGATGGGCATGGAGTAGGCGCTGCCCGCCCCCAGCCGGTTGATGGCGTAGAGGAAGCTGTTGGTGGCGGTGGTCTCCTCCACCCGGCGGAAGAGCTTGGGGTCGAAGTGGCTCTCCTGGGAGGCCAGTTCGATGATCTCGTTGTCATAGAAGGGAATCTCCAGCTGTGCGGCCAGCAGCCGCCCGATCTCTGCGCCGCCGGAGGCGAACTGGCGGCTGATGGTGATGACAGGGTATGTCTTCATCTGATTCACGACCTTTCTGTGCGGGCAGACGACCCGTGACTTTTGATAAATACATTATAGCAAGTGCGGGGAGAAAATGCAACCCGCAATTTACAGAAACAGGAAACGTTTTTTGAGCAACCGGAGGGTTGCAAAAAATCCCCGGACGCCCGGCAAAAAATCCTTGACGGCGGCTAAAAACTGTGCTATTCTATCTCTACCTGTGGAAGCGGGCTTTGTTGTGTTGCGTTTTTTAGCGCAGCCGCCCCCGCTCACGGCGGTCTCTCCGCCACGCAGGGAGGCAGAGACCCTCTGTCGAAGGATTTTGGCGCAGTCTGCGGTGTGGACTGGCCGGTGCTTTGGCGGAAGTTTGCCCCGTTTCGGGTCTGCCGGAGGACCGGCATTTTTTGTGCCCGAAACAACCGAAGGCATCGCCGCACAAATGCGTCTGCGGCGTCTGACGGCGATTTTCCGTCAGCCGCTCCCGACGATTTGCATGGCGAAGCCCAACAACAAACTAAGGAGGTGCCGAACATGGCGAAAGCCGGCGCACGGGTGAAGATCACCCTGAGATGCTCTGAGTGCAAGCAGAGAAATTACAACACCAACAAGAACAAGAAGAACACCACTGAAAAGCTGAAGCTGAATAAGTATTGTCCCTTCTGCCGCAAGCACACTGAACACGTTGAGACGAAGTAATCGGAAAGGGTGAGTGTGTTTCAATGGCTGAGAAAAATACTATGAAGGAAAAGGACGCCGTGCAGGAGTCTGCTCCGGAGAACAAGCCGGAGAAGAAGGCCGACGCCAAGGCGGAAAAGAAGCCCGCCAAGAAGGAGAAGAAGCCCAACTGGTTCGTCCGCACCGGGAAGAGCATTGGCAAGTGGCTCCACGAGCTCCGTCTGGAGCTGAAAAAGGTGATCTGGCCTACCGGGAAGGAAGTGCTCCACAACACCCTGGTGGTCATCGCCTGCGTCCTGGTGGTGGGCGTGTGCATCTGGGTGTTCGACTGGCTGAGCGCCGCCATCGTCCGTGCCCTCATTGACCTCTTCGCGTGAGGATACGGGAAATGGCTGAAAACGCAAAGTGGTATGTGGTCCACACCTATTCCGGCTATGAGAACGCTGTGGCCAGCGCCATCATGAAGAACGTGGACAACCGCAACCTGCACGACCTGATCTCTGAGGTCACCATCCCCATGGAGACGGTGACGGAGATCACGGACAACGGCCCCAAGACGGTGGAGCGCAAGGTTTTCCCCGGCTATGTGCTGGTGAAAATGGTGCTCGACGACGAGAGCTGGCACGTCATCCGGAACATCCGGGGCGTCACGGGCTTCGTCGGCTCCGGCAATAACGCGATCGTCCTGACCGACGAGGAGATCGCGGCCCTGGGTGTGGAGAAGCACGAGGTAAACGTGTCCTACGCTCCGGGAGACAATGTGAAAATCGTGGACGGCGCACTGACCTCCTCCATCGGCGTGGTGGAGAAGATCGACCTGGAACGCAGCAAGGTCTGCGTCATCGTGTCCCTGTTCGGCCGGGAGACCCCGGTAGAGCTGGACCTGAGCCAGGTGGAACCCGTCAAACTGTGAGAATGGGACAGAACCATTCGGCTGAAGAATTTTAGGAGGTGCTCTTCGTGGCAGCTAAAAATAAGAAAATCACCGGCTATGTCAAGCTGCAGATCCCCGCAGGCAAGGCGACTCCCGCTCCCCCTGTGGGCCCTGCTCTGGGTCAGCACGGCGTCAACATCGCCGCCTTTACCAAGGAATTCAACGAGCGTACCAAGAAGGATGTGGGCCTGATCATCCCCGTGGTCATCACCGTCTATGCCGACCGCTCCTTCACCTTTATCTGCAAGACTCCTCCCGCAGCGGTGCTGCTGAAGAAGGCCTGCAACATCGAGACCGCCTCCGGCGTGCCCAACAAGAACAAGGTCGCCACCATCAGCAAGGCGGATCTGCAGAAGATCGCCGAGACGAAGATGCCTGATCTGAACGCCGCCTCTCTGGAGGCCGCCATGTCCATGATCGCCGGCACCGCCCGTTCCATGGGCATCGTCGTCGGGGAGTAAGGAGGTAGGAAACAGTGTTTAAGGGGAAGAAATATCAGGACAGCGCAAAGCTGATCGTTAAGGGCAACCAGTACGAGCCTGCCGAGGCCATGGAGCTCATCGGCAAGACCGCCAAGGCCAAGTTCGACGAGACTGTGGAGGTCCACCTCCGCCTGGGCGTGGACGGCCGTCACGCCGACCAGCAGGTCCGCGGCGCCATCGTCCTCCCCAACGGCACCGGCAAGAGCGTCCGGGTGCTGGTGTTCGCCAAGGGCGAGCAGGCCGAGGCCGCCAAGGCCGCCGGCGCTGAGTACGTGGGTGAGATGGATCTGGTGGACAAGATCATGAAGGAGAACTGGTTCGACTTCGACGTGGTCATCGCCACCCCCGACATGATGCGGTTCGTGGGCCGTCTGGGCCGTGTGCTGGGCCCCAAGGGCCTGATGCCCTCCCCCAAGTCCGGCACCGTCACCCCCGACGCAGGCCGGGCTGTCACCGAGGCCAAGGCCGGTAAGGTGGAGTACCGTCTGGACAAGACCAACATCATCCACTGCCCCATCGGCAAGGT
>JAJQFJ010000044.1:58757-75069 GCA_021201185.1 Clostridiales bacterium | reverse complement strand
AGAGCCTACCTGCACGGAAGAGGGTGTCATGACCTACACCTGCACCGTCTGCGGTGAAACCAAGACCGAGGCTATTCCTGCCATCGGCCACACCTGGGACGAGGGTGTTGTTACCACTGAGCCCACCACCGAAGCAGAGGGCACCATGACCTACACCTGCTCTGTCTGCGGCGAGACTTACACCGAGTCTATCGCGGCATTGGAATCGGAGCAGGAGGATGCCGACGAGACAAGCAGCTCCTCCAAGACCTCATCTTCCGAGGATGAATCTTCCGAGAGCAGTTCTTCCGAAAGTAGCTCCTCCGAGAGCGAGACCTCTGGGGTCAAGACCGAGGACAGCGCGAACCTGATTCTGTGGGTAGCGCTGGCAGGGATTGCCCTGCTGGCGATGGTTGCGATTCTGCTGACCAGACGCCGCTCCGGTCGTGAAAAGTAAACCGTCCGCCTGACCTGGTCTAACCAGGCAAGAGAAAATCTGGGCGGGGCTGGGAAATCTTTCCTGGCCCCGCCTTTCTCTGCCCGCGGGCTCCTGTAAGCGTCAAATGAAATCGCGAAAGTGTTATGTTTGTAACTGTCAAACCCAACGGCAGGTAGCCCCATGTGAGATAATGGTAGTAACGGAACGTGTTGCAACGGTGCGAATAGGCTGTCATAGAGAGAAAGCATTTGCTATTTCTTACCTTCGATCTCTAAAATATAGAAAACGGAGGAGGTAGTCATCAGTGCCAGATATGAATAACGAGTTCCAACGCTTCTGGCAAAATCTCGTGGGCATCAGGTTTAAGGAGGAGATGATCCCCATTGCGTCGTGCTGATGGAACGAGGGCAACGCACGGAGCTACTGTACACCCTGCAAAGCAGACGTTAGGATTTGCTCAAACATATTCACGCAGAACCACAAGCTCTAAATTACCCTTGACAAATCGCGTCTCAGGGGGGCTTATAGCCTGCATCCATGGTGACAAACTGGACGTCCAGTCTGCCTGTTACATCGTCGTACACCTTGTCCCACGCCACGCTGTCGTGGACGTTTCCCGCCGTCACCTCCACGCCCAGAACGAAGCCGTGGCTGTCACAGGCGGTGTGGGCTTCATAGGCGAATTGCCGCTCATGCTCGCCCTTGACGAACATCCCACAATCCGGGTCGGTGGTGGACACCGTCTTTTCCGTCGTGCCGCCGGGAGCATCGCCGCCCTCGTCGTCATCCTCCTCGATGGGCTTTTTGCCCAGCTTTGCCCGTTCTGCGTTGACCTCCTCCCGGAGCTGTTCCTCGTAGATTTTAGCTGTCTTCTTCACCTGCTCCTTCTGGAACTTCTTCTTGTTGGCCGAAGCCTTGATGTGCGTCCCGTCGATGAAGATCGTGCCAGGGTCTACCATCCTGTGGTTGATGGCCTCGTTGAGAATGTGCTCGAAAATCTCCGTGGCCAGCTCCGGTGGAAATCGCTTGCAGAAGGCGTAGCTCACCGTGGCGAAGTGCGGGATCTTGTCCAGCAGGCTGTACCCCAGGAACCAGCGGTAGGCAACGTTCACATTGATTTCCCGATAGGTCTGCCGGAGCGACGGGATGCCGAACAGGTGCTGGATGAGCACCATTTTGATGAGCACCACCGGGTCTATTCCGGGTCGGCCATTGGTGTGACAGTAGTACGGGTCAAGCAGCTCGTACAGCCAGTCGTAGTCCATGACCTTCTCGATCTTTCGCAGTAGGTGGTCTTTGGGCACCAGCGCTTCAATGTCGATGATGCTGACTTCTGTCCGGGCATCTTTTCTCCACTGTTCCATATAATTGCACCCCCATTTCCTTTATTATACCAGAAATGAGGGTGGAGGGGTAGTTCTTTGACAGGCTGCAAACCCCCGCCCCGGGATAATCGGGGCGGGGGTTTGGCATACTTTCAGGGCAGCGCGCTGACTTACTTCATGCCGTTTTCGTAGGCTTCGATCATTTTCTTGACCATCTGTCCGCCCACGGAGCCGGCCTGACGGGAGGTCAGGTCGCCGTTATAGCCCTGCTTCAGGTTGACGCCCACCTCGGAGGCTGCCTCCATCTTGAACTTGTTCAGAGCGTCGCGGGCCTCGGGGACCAGGGACTGCTTGCCATTGCTGTTGCTGGACATAAGAACACATCTCCTTCTCTTTCAGTTTTCTGCTCAGACCGCCCGTCTCCGGGCTGTCTGGCTATAGGATGTGCCCATTTGCAACGGCGATACCCGACAAAATTTCCCCCGTGTTCGTATCCTGTCCGGAATTGGAAAATCATGGAAAAAAGCGGCGGAGTCTTCCGCAAGGCTGGCAGCAAAAGAGGGCAATACCGGCGCAAAGCGGTATCGCCCTCGATGGATTTTGCTTTCATTGGGGAGAGCGGCGTTCGAAAAACGCCCTCCCATCTGCACGTCGTTTCATCAGGTGCTCCCGATGCTTTGGGGATTGGTCTGTCACAGCAGCGGCGCAAACAGCCGCAGACACATCTGGCCGAACCGCAGGGCAGCGCTGCGGCCGTTGGTGTACCGCTCGGTGACATCCCGGCTCTGGGCCATCATGGATTCAAAATCCGCCTTCGTCTCCCCCACCGCCGGGCAGTGGGAATAGAGACAACCGTTTTCAAAGTGGTGGTACAGGCTCCGGTAATCCAGATTGATGGTGCCGCAGGCAGCCAGCACATCATCGGTGACGCACATCTTGCAGTGGCAGAAGCCGGGGGTGTACTCATAGATGCGCACGCCGTTCCGGGTAAGGGAGTTGTAATAGGAGCGGGTGACGCTGTAAATCAGCTTTTTGTCCGGGATGCCCGGGGTGATGATGCGCACGTCCACTCCCCGCTTGGCGGCGAGGCCCAGGGCGTGGGTCATCTCGTCCGTGATGATGAGGTAAGGAGTCACGAACCAGACGTATTCTTTTGCCCCCTCCACCATGCTGATATAGACGTTCTCCCCCACGTTCTCGTCGTCCATGGGGCTGTCGGCATAGGGGAGGACGAAGCCCTCCGCCGTGGGGTCCGGGGGCAGCTCCGGCAGATAGGGGAGAAAATCGGCATCCGGAACGTTGTCCCGTTGCCGGAGGACGTTCCACATCTCCAGGAAGGAGACGGTCATGGAGCGCACCGCCGCCCCCTCCAGCCGGATACCGGTGTCCTTCCAGTAGCCGTAGGGGTGAGTCAGGTTGAAATACTCGTCGGCGAGGTTATAGCCCCCGGTGTAACCGATTTTGCCGTCGATGACGGTCAGCTTCCGGTGGTCCCGGTTGTTCAGGAAGAAGTTGGCCACCGGAGCGAACCGGTTGAACACCCGGCAGCGGATGCCCTGGCCCTCCATCCGGCGGACAAAATCGGTGTCGATAAAGCCGATGCTCCCCATGTCGTCGTAGAGCAGGCGTACCTCCACTCCGGCCCCGACCCGGTCCACCAGGACCTGTTCCAGTCGGTGAAAGGCCTGGGCGTCCTCAATGGCGTGGTACTCCAGGAAGATGAACCGCTCCGCCTTTGCCAGGTCTGCCAGCTGGGCCTCAAAGCCGTCGGATGCCTCGGAGAAATACTGCACCTTCGTATCCCGGTACACCGGGTAGCCAGCGTACTGCTTCTGGTAGTGGGCCAGATTCCCGCACCGCATGTCCTGAGCATCCAGAGCCTCCCGGACAGACGGTTCCTGGGGGAGCAGGGGGAGCAGCTCCCCGTCGACCTCCTCATACCGCTTTCGCATGGCCCGGGTGGCACCGCTGCTGCCAATGAGGAGAAACAGGGTCACTCCCACCACCGGGAAGGCCAAAATGAGAATGATCCAGGGCGTCTTCATGGCGGAGGTGCCGCTCTGGTTGTAGATGAGCAGCACAAGCAGCCCAGCCAACAGACGGGTGGCAACGGAAATCCACTCTATATAATCGTTGAGCCGCTTCACCACCAGGAGAAACAGCACTACCTCCAGGATAAAGGCCAGCAGGACAGCGCACATCCGCTTGATTCCGTTTCGATGGTAGGTTCGGTTTTCTACTGTCACGTTTTCTCTCATATCTGGCTCCCTCTCTGCGTGCGGGAAAAGATCCCAAAGATAATATTTCTAATTTTATCATAACAGAAAGGATGCTGAGTGTCAATCAGTGGGCTGACTCATCAGCGGGTCCACCTTGTTCCGCAGCTCCCGGCGGGTAGCGGTGACACTGTAGAGTACGGCTACCACCTCCGAGACCCACATGGCGTACCAGGTGTAGTCGATGCCCAGATAGTTGGTCAACAGCCAGACCAGAGGCACCAGAAGGACCAGCTGCCGCAGGGCGCCGCCCAGCATATTGATGACTCCGTTGCCCAGCCCGGAGGCGAAGTAGCCACAGATGATGGTCAGGGTGGCGCAGACAAAGGTGAGGGAGATGATACGCAGAGCGGGGACACCCATGGCCAGCATCTCATCGCTGGCGGAGAAGAGCAGGAGCAGCTGCTTTGGGAAAATCAGGAAGATAGCGGTGCCGATCAGGGCAAAAATGACTCCGGTGGGAATGACGATTTTCCATGCCTGGCGGATACGCTCGCCATTCCCCGCCCCGTAGTTGTAGCCCACCACGGGGATGGCCGCCTGTCCCAAGCCGTTCATGGGCATCATCAGGAAGTTTTGCAGCTTGTAGTACACCCCGAAGAAGGCCACCGCCGTGGAGGAGACCCCGATGAGCACGGCGTTCACCGCGAAGGTCATAATACTGCCGATGGCCTGCATGACGATGGTGGGCATCCCCACCCGGTAGATGGCGGCCACATCCTGCCAGCTCCAGCGGAAGCCCCGGAACCGGACGTGGACAGTGGGATTTTTCCACCGGTTGAACACCAGAGCGGACACGGCACCCAGGCACTGGCCGATGACGGTGGCGATGGCGGCCCCCCGGATGCCCATGGCGGGACAGCCCAGCAGACCGAAGATCATGATGGGGTCCAGGATGATGTTGACCACCGCCCCGATGATGAGGGAGCACATGCTCAGCACCGTATCTCCCACCGACTGGAGCAGCCGCTGCCTGTAGGTCTGGAGAAAGGTACCGTAGCAGAGCACCACGCAGATCTCCATGTACTGGATGCACAGCTCCTGCAGCGTTTCATCGTCAGTCATCAGGGCGGCGATGGGCCGGGAGAAGAACAAACCCACCAGGGAGAAGATTGCCGCCGTGACCAGAGTCAGCACCAGACCGGTGGTGGCGGCGTGGCAGGCCTCCTCCGCCTTGCCCGCCCCCACCCGCTGAGAGAGCAGGGCGTTCAGGCCCACGCTGGTGCCCACTGCCACAGCGATCATCAAAAACTGCACAGCGTAGACCAGGGAGGTGGCGGTGAGGGCGTCCTCGCTGAGCCGGGCCACAAAGATGCTGTCCACGATGTTGTACAGCGACTGCACCAGCAGGGAGAGCATCAGGGGGACCGCCATGGTGAAGAGCAGCCGTCCCATGGGCATAACGGCCATTTTGTTCTGTTTCATTGTAAATGATACCTTCTATTCCTATGATTTGGGCGGGGAGTATTTCTCCCCGCCAGGCTTGGTTACTTATGATACCGGGTCCCAGCATTGATCTGAAACGCCCGGTAGATCTGCTCCAGCAGCATCACCCGGGCCAGGTGATGGGGAAGGGTCATCTCCGACATGGAGAGGCGAAACATTCCCCGCTCCTTGACGGAGGGGTGCAGCCCGAAGGAGCCGCCGATGACAAAGGCCACGCTGCTGCCCCCCTGGACAGCCCAGCGCTCCAGCGCGCGGGCCAGCTCCGGGCTGGAGAGCTGTGTCCCCTCCACACACAGGGGAATGAGCGACGCGCCCCGGGGGACACGCTCCAGGATCAGCTTTGCCTCCTGGGCCAGCGCCTGGTCGATCTGTCCCTGGGTGGGCCGGTCGGGGAGGCGGCTCTCCGGCAACTCCGCCAGGCTGAGACGGCACAGCCCGCCCAGCCGCTTGCGGTATTCCTCCACCGCCGCCAGGTAGAAGGGCTCCTTCAGCTTGCCCACGCAGATCAGGGTGACAGAGATCATGACAGGACTCCTTTACGCCTCAAACGGCCCGGCCAGCTCGTCCCGGGGAGCCACGTACAGCCGGGTGTGGGTGCAACCCGCCCGCTCCAGCATGGCGGACACCACCGAGCGGGCCTTTTCCGGGGTGTTGTTTTCCTTGCTCAAATGGCCCAGAATCAGCGTATCCGTCCCGGAGCGGGCCAGCCGGACCGCCAGCGCGCCCCCCATCTCGTTGGAGAGGTGTCCGTGGTCCCCCAGGATGCGGGCCTGGAGGGCAGGGGGATACGGGCCGGAACGGAGCCATTCCACGTCGTGGTTGGCCTCCACCAGGGCCAGATTTGCCCCGTCCAGCGCCTCCAGCACCTCCGGGGCCAGCCAGCCCAGGTCGGTGACCACCGCCGCCCGGCGTCCGCCTCCGGAGAGGCGGTAGCCCACGCTCCCGGGGGAGTCGTGAGGGGTGGCGAAGGGGCGGACGGTCAGCTCGCCGACGACGATCTCCTCCCCCGGCTCCAGTATGTACAGCCGCTCCGGCGGGAGACTGGGGACGCGGCGGAGCAGCTCCTGCCCCGCCGCCCGGGTGGCATAGACGGGGACAGGCCGGTTTTTCAGCAGGACGTTCAGCCCGGAGATGTGGTCGGAGTGGGTGTGGGTCACCAGGATACCGTTCAGCTTCTCCGGCGACCGCCCGATCTGGGCCAGACGGGTGGTGATTTTCCGGCAGGAGATGCCGGCGTCCACCAGAAGGCAGGTGTTCCCCTGGATGCAGAGGGTGCTGTTTCCCGAGGAACCGCTGGCCAATGTGTAAAGCTGCAAGCTGGGCTGCCCCTTTCTTTCTGTACGATCTGTGTGATGCCGTAACAACGCCGCAGGGGCGGCCGGAGTCTCAGCTGCCACTGCGGTGTCGTTTGGTTGGCAAAATTGTATGGGTCAGGGCTCCGTTCAGCCCACCCGGTTTTCCCGGCGGGCGTTCTCGTCGGGACAGTCCACCAGGCGGATATCCGCCCCCAGACCCTGGAGCTTTTCCACGATGTTCTCATAGCCCCGCTCGATATAGTGGATACGGCTGATCTCCGTGGTGCCCACGGCGGCCAGACCGGCCACAATCATGGCGGCGCCTGCCCGAAGGTCACAGGCCTGGAGATGGGCCCCGGTGAGCCGGGGAACTCCCTCAATAACTGCCACCTTGCCGTCCACCTGGATATGAGCCCCCATCCGGCGGAACTCGGTGACATAGCGATACCGGTTCTCCCAGATGCCCTCGTTGATGATGCTGGTGCCCTCTGCGATGCAGAGGCAGGCGGAGACTTGGGGCTGCATATCCGTTGGGAAGCCGGGATAGGGCATGGTCTTGATGTTGACCCGCTTCAGCTTGCCGGTGCGGGAGATGCGGACGGCGTCGCCCATCTCCTCCACCTGCGCGCCCATCTCCACCAGCTTGGCGGTGATGCAGTCCAGGTGCTTGGGGATGACGTTCTGGATGACCACATCTCCCCCGGCGGCGGTGACGGCGGCCATATAGGTCCCCGCCTCGATCTGGTCGGGGATGATGGAATAGTATCCGCCGTGGAGACGGCGCACGCCCCGGATGCGGATCACATCCGTCCCCGCGCCCATAATGTCCGCTCCCATGGAGTTGAGGAAGTTGGCCAGGTCCACGATATGAGGCTCCTTGGCAGCGTTCTCAATGACGGTGAGGCCTTCCGACCGGGCGGCGGCCAGCATGGTGTTCATGGTAGCGCCCACCGAGGCCTGATCCATATAGATGGTAGCCCCGTGAAGCCCCTCCTCCGGGGCGGTGGCGTGGACATAGCCGCCGATGACATCCACCTTCGCTCCCAGGGCCTGGAAGCTGCGGATGTGGAAGTCGATAGGCCGGGTGCCCAGGTCGCATCCGCCGGGCATGGAAACGACCGCCTGGCCAAAACGTCCCAGCAACGCGCCGATGAGATAATAGGAGGCCCGCATCTGGCGGGACAGCTCGTCCGGCACAACGCTGCTGGTGATATGGCGGCAGTCGATCTGAACCATATGTTTATTGACCAGTCGGACATCCGCCCCCAGCTCCCTTAAAATACGGAGAATCAGGGTGACGTCGCTGATCTGGGGAATATTATCGATCTCACACACGCCCTCCACCAGGAGCGCGGCGGGAATGATCGCCACAGCAGCGTTCTTTGCGCCGCTGATCTCGACAGAACCATAGAGGGGCTTATTGCCATTAATCACATATTTTTGCAAAGGTGACACCTTCCTGCCCAGGATGAAGGTCCCCCAGGGGGACATAATCAGAAAACCGGGAGAGCCGTCAACCGCCCCGAAAAGGCGGGAGTCCCATCACCGGAAAGCAGCTTTCTATGACTTTTCAGGAACACGCATAGTATAACACCGGTTTACAATAAAATCAAAGGCAAAATCGGAAAATTCTGGAGAAGGCATCAGACGGGGTCCGGAAAATCCGAATGATTTTGGCGGAAACTGCGGCATAAAGTTACGAAAGTGTAAAAATAATAACATATTGTGAAAAATTCGTCAAAAGTGAGAAAATTTTCAGCCCGGTATCAGAAGGCTGAAACCAGGCTGCTTTTTGTCGAACAAATGTCCCATTTTTAGAGAGGAACCGAACGAATGTTTCATTCTCAGTTTTTTGAACAGCCGTCGCAGGGCGGGAAAAAGCCGTCCGGGGCAGGAATGTTCCCGGACGGCAGTGCATTTGATGGAAGGATTGATCACTCCTGCTCCCAGTTGTGCCAGACGTTCTGCACGTCGTCGTCCTCCTCCAGCAGCTCGATCATCCGCTCCATATTGCGGATGTCCTTCTCGCTGGTGAGCTTAACATAATTCTGGGGCACCATCTCCACCTGGGCGCTGTCGAAGGCATAGCCTGCGGCCTCCAGGGCATCGGTGACATCGGAGAGGTTGTCCGTGCCGGTGTAGACCACAAAAACGCCGTTGTCTACCTCCATGTCGTCCGCCCCGGCCTCCAGAGCGTCCATCATGACGGTCTCCTCGTCCAGCTCCTCGTCGTCGTTGTTGAGCACGATGACGCCCTTGCGGTCAAAGCTCCAGGAGACGCAGCCGGAAGCGCCCAGATTGCCGTTATACTTGTCAAAAATATGCCGGACATTGGGAGCAGTGCGGTTCCGGTTGTCGGTCAGGGCCTCCACGATGACGGCCACGCCGGAGGGACCATAACCCTCATAGACCACATCCTCATAGTTGTCGGTGTTGCCGGCGGACAAAGCGCGGTCAATGGTGCGTTTGATGTTGTCCTTGGGCATATTCACCGCCTTGGCCTTGGCGATGACGGCGGCCAGCTTGGAGTTGCTCTTGGGGTCGCCGGAGCCGCCCATCTTGACGGCCACGATCATCTCACGGGCGATCTTGGTAAACGCCTGAGAACGCTTGGCGTCCGCTGCGCCCTTGGTCTTCTGAATGTTATTCCACTTGGAATGTCCGGACATATACGATCTTCCTTCCTGAACGGTAAATGCTGATGTATCTGCACAATCGCTGTTATCATAGCACCTTTCCCGGCAGTTGACAAGGGTCAGGGCAAGATTTTTCGCGCACTCCGGCAAACGCTATCCACCCTATACAGAATATCACTTGCCGATTTGAGCGGCGACGCCTATAATAGAGACCAACAGATCATACCCGAACGCGCCATGACAGGAGGCCCCCATGCTCCACCTTATTCTCGGCCGGGCAAAGACCGGCAAAACCGAACAGATCATGCGCACCATTCGCCGCCAGGGGCAGTACCGCCCCCAGGTGCTGCTGACCCCGGAGCAGCTCTCCCACGATATGGAGCGGCTGCTCTGCGCCCGGTGCGGGGCAGAGGCGTCCCGGTATGCCGAGGTGCTGTCCTTCACCCGTCTGGCCCACCGGGTGTTCACCCAGGGAGGCGGGCTGGCCTCACCCCTGCTGGACGGGGGCGGGCGGCTGCTGCTCATGAGCCAGGCGGTGGCGGCGGTCAGCGGTAGCCTCCGGGTCTTTGCCCGTCCCTCCCGGAAGGCCGCCTTTCTGGAGCAACTGCTGACCACGGCGGACGAGCTGAAAAGCTACTGCGTTGGGCCCCGGGAGCTGATCCGGGCGGGCGAGGAGCAGGAGGGGGAGTCGGGGGACCGTCTCCGCGACCTGGGTCTGATTTTGGAGACCTACGACGCCCTGACCGCCCAGCGGGCGGCGGACCCCCGGGACCGGCTGACCCGGCTGGCGGAGGCATTGGAGGACTGCCCCTGGTTCCGGGGGAAGGATGTGTATCTGGACGGCTTCACCGACTTCACCCCCCAGCAGCGGCTGGTGCTCCGGCAGATACTTGGCCAGGCGAACAGCGTCACCGCCGCCCTGACCTGCGACCGACTGGAGGGAGGCGAGTCCGTCTTTGCCCCCCAGCGGCGGACCGCCCTGGAGCTGGTGAACCTGTGCCGGGAGCTCCACGTCTCCATGGAGTATGAGACGCTGACCGAACGGAAGGACGGGGCGGTGGATGGCCTCTCCGAGCTGGAGGGGCAGCTGTTCTCCGACGGGCCGGTGCTGCCCTCCGAGGGAGAGGGCGTCTGCCTGTTCACCGGGGAGAGCCCCTATGACGAGGTGGAGTGGACCGCCGGGGAGATTTTGCGTCTGGTGAAGGAGCGGGGCTGGCACTTCCGGGACATCGCCGTGGCCGCCCGCACCCTGGACCGGTACGAGGGGCCGCTGGAGACGGTGTTCCGCCGGTATCAGATCCCTCTGTTTCTGGGACGGGTAGAGCCGGTGCTGGAAAAGCCGGTGCTGACCCTGCTCACCGCCGCGCTGGACACCATCCGCAGCCATTACGAATATGAGGACGTGTTCCGCTATCTCAAAACCGGCCTCACCGGGCTGAGCTGGGAGAAGACAGACCTGCTGGAGAACTATGTCCTCCGGTGGGACATCCGGGGCAGCCGGTGGAGCCGGGCGGCGGACTGGAGCTGGCATCCCAGAGGCTTTGGCCTGGACTGGGAGGAGGATGACCGGGCGCTGCTGGAGCGGCTCAACGCCCTGCGGCGGCGGGTGGTCGCCCCTCTGGAATCCCTGGCACAGCACCGCCAGGGCACCGGGGCAGAGCTGGCGGACGCTCTCTATCAGTTTTTGGAGGAGATCGACCTGCCCCAGCGCCTGACTGAACGGGCCAATACCCTCCGGGAGGAGGGGGAGCTCCAGCAGGCGGAGGAATACCGGCAGCTGTGGAGCATCCTGCTCCAGGCTTTGGAGCAGTGCCACGACCTGTTAAATGAGCAGGTGATGGAGCTGGACTACTTCTCCGACCTGTTCCGGCTGGTGCTCAGCCAGTCGTCGGTGAGCGCTATCCCCGTCTCCCTGGACCGGGTGAACGGAGGGGAGATGGCCCGGCTGGCCCATTGTCAGTGCAAGGCCCTGTTTTTGCTGGGGGTGGACGACGAGTTGTTCCCCCTGATCTCCCAGTCCCCCGGCCTGCTCACCGACGAGGACCGGACGCTGCTCACCGTCCGGGGGCTGGAGCTAGCCCCCACCGCCGAGCACCGCCTGGACCGGGAGCAGACCATGGCCTATGAGATCATGACCCGGCCCTCGGAGCGGCTGGTGCTGACCTGTCCCCGGCAGGCGGGAGGCGCGGAGAAGCGCCCCGCCATCCTGTGGCGGCGGGCAGAGGCCCTGTTCCCCGAGGCGGAGCGGGGACATCACGACCCGAGCCTTCGCCTGCTGGCCCCCCTCCCTGCTCTGGAGCTGGGGGCAGAGCGCCGGGACGAAGCGGTGATTGACCGCCTGGCCCAACAGCCGGGGTGGGAGAACGTCCCCCGGCGGCTGGAGCAGGCGGCCAGCGTTGACCGGGGCCGCCTCAGCCCCCAGGGGGTACACGACCTGTACGGCGACCGGGCAGCCCTCTCCGCCTCCCGGATGGACAAGCTGAACTCCTGCCACTTCTCCTATTTCTGTCAGTACGGACTCAGGGCCCAGGCCCGGCGGCGGGCAGGCTTTGACGCGCCGGCCACCGGCACCTTTGTCCACGCCGTGCTGGAGGAGGTCCTGCAATCGGCCCAGGCCGAGGGCGGCGTGGTCCGGCTCACCCAGGAGCGGCGGCGGGAGCTGACCGCCCAGGCGGTCCAGGATTATGTAAACAGCCAGCTGGGGGGCCTGGAGGACCAGAGCCCCCGGCTGCAATATCTCTTCCACCGGATGCTCTCCTCGGTGGAGCTGATCGTTCAGAACGTGGTGGAGGAGCTCCAGGGCAGTCAGTTCCAGCCCATCGCCTTTGAGCTGGGCTTTGGCCGGGGCAAGGAGCTGCCCCCGGTACAGGTGGAGGTGGAGGGCATCACCCTGTCCATCTCCGGCTTTGTGGACCGGGTAGACGGCTGGGAAAAGGACGGGCGGCTGTACCTCCGGGTGGTGGACTACAAGACGGGGCGCAAGTCCTTCAGCCTCACCGATGTGTGGCACGGCCTGTCTCTGCAAATGCTGCTCTACCTGTTCACCCTCCGGGAGCAGGGGCAGGATTACTTCCAGCGCCCGGTAGAACCTGCGGGGGTGCTGTACCTCCCCGCCCGGGATCTGCTCCTCTCCGGCAGCCGGGAGATGGACGGAGACGCCAGAAAGCGGGAGACGGACAAGGCCCTGCGCCGGTCCGGCCTGCTTCTCCGGGACGAGGAGGTGCTGTGGGCCATGGAGCAGTGGGGGGCGAACGGCCCCCGGTTCCTCCCCCTCCGGGTCAGCCGGAACGGAGCCATCTCCGGAGACAGCCTGGCCACCGCCGAGCAGTGGGGCCGCCTGGAGCGGCGGCTAGGCAATCTGCTCCAGGAGATGGGCCGGGAAATTGCCCACGGAAACATCGACGCAGACCCCTACCTCAAGGGAGGCGGCGACACCGCCTGCCAGTTCTGCGACTACGCCCAGGCCTGCCACTTTGAGGAGGGCCGGGGGACGGACCGCCGCCGCTGGCTCTATTCGGTACGGGGCAAGGACTTTTGGGAACGGACAGGAGGGGAGCAGCAGTGAGTATTCAGCTGACGCCACAGCAGCAGGCCGCGGTAGACCACCGGGGCGGCGAGCTGCTGGTCTCCGCCGCCGCCGGCTCCGGCAAGACCCGGGTGCTGGTGGAGCGGCTGCTGGACCGGGTGGAGCAGGAGGGGCTGGACGTAGATCAGTTCCTCATCATCACCTTCACCAAGGCGGCGGCCTCCGAGCTGCGGGGCAAGATTTTACAGGGACTGAATCAGCGCCTGGCGGAGCACCCGGGGGACCGGCATCTCCGGCGGCAGCTCACCCTAGTCTATCAGGCCCAGATCTCTACCATCCACGCCTACTGCACCGCCCTCCTTCGGGAGTTCGGCTATCTGCTGGACTTAGACCCGGATTTCCGGGTGTCCGAGGAGGGAGAGGCGGAGATCCTCCGCCGGGAGACGCTGGACCGGGTCATGGAGGCCCGGTACGAGACGATACAGGAGGGGGACGCCTTCTCCCATCTGGTGGATACCATGTCCGCAGGCCGGGACGACCGGAAATTGAAGGAGATCGTTCTGGACATCCACGCCCGCGTCCAGGCCCACCCCCACCCGGAGCAGTGGCTTCGGGAACAGAGCGCCGCCTTTGATCTCTCCGGCGTCCGGGACGTGGGGCAGACGGTGTGGGGCAGACAGATCATGGAGCGGGCCGCCTCCGTGGCCCGGTACTGGGACGGACGGATGCTCCAGGCCATCAATTCCATGATGGCGGACCCGGCCCTGGAGGCCGCCTACGCCCCCAGCTTCTGCGACACCATGGACAGCATCGAGGACTTTTTAAACGGTCTGGACCGGGGCTGGGACAGCGCCTGCGCCCTGTGTGAGATCAAGTTCCCCACTCTGGGGAGAAGCCGGAAGATACAGGACAAGCGGCTCCAGGAGGAGGTCAAGGCCGTCCGGGAAACCTGCAAGCGGCGGATGAAGGGACTGAAGGACCTGTTCTTCGCCTCCAACGACACGCTGCTGGAGGATATGGCGTCCGTCCGCCCGGCGGTGGAGGCCCTGTTCGACCTGGTGCTGGAGCTGGACGAGGCGTATACCAGGGCGAAGCGGAGCCGCCGGACGGTGGACTTCAACGACCTGGAGCATCTGACGTTAAAGCTGCTGCTGGACGGAGAGGGACAGCCCACTCCCCTAGCAAGTCAGCTCCGGAACCGTTACGCCGAGGTGATGGTGGACGAGTATCAGGACACCAACGCCGTCCAGAACGCCATCTTTGACGCCATCACCCGGGACGGGAGCAACCTGTTCCAGGTTGGGGACGTGAAGCAGTCCATCTACCGCTTCCGGCTGGCGGACCCCACCATCTTCCTGCACAAGTACCGCACCTTTCCCCAGACCGACCGTCCGGTGGAGGGGCAGCCCCGGACGGTGGTGCTCAGCCAGAACTTCCGCTCCCGGGCCAGTGTGCTGGCTGGGGTGAACTTCGTCTTTGAAAATATTATGTCAACTCAATTTGGGGAGATGGACTACACCCGGGACCAGCGGCTCAACTCCGGCTTTGCCTATCCGGAGCACCCGGACGACCGGGTGGAGCTGGACTGCATCGATCTGTCCGCCCTGGAGCGGGAGGAGGACAGCGCAGCCATCCCCAGGGACCAGGTGGAGGCGGACTTTGTGGCCCGGCGGGTGGAGGAGCTGCTGACCTCCGGCTTCCCGGTGACGGGAGAGGACGGGGTGCTGCGCCCTGTCCAGCCGGGAGACATTGCGGTGCTCTATCGTTCCCCGGGGGCGGTGATGGGCTATCTGACCCAGGCCATGGACCTGCGGAACATCCCCTGGCAGACAGAGGGGGCGGAAGACTTTTTCCACACCACCGAGGTGAGCTGTGCGGTCTCCTTCCTGGAGATCATCGACAACCCCCGGCAGGACGTGCCCCTGCTGTCGGTGCTCCGGTCGCCCATGTACGCCTTTTCTCCCGATCAGCTGGCGGCCCTCCGCCACGGCTGCCCCGATGGGGACCTGTACGCCTGTCTCCAACAGGGGGCGGAGAAGGGCGACGAGCCGTCGAGAGCCTTTCTGGAGGAGCTGGACGCCCTGCGCCTCCGGGCGGGAGACGTGACCTGCGCCCAACTGCTGTGGCAGCTCTACGACCAGACGGGAATGCTGGCCCTGTTTGAGGGGATGGACGGCGGCCCCCGGCGGCGGGAGCATCTTCTGGCCCTGTATGACTGCGCCCGCACCTTCGGCCAGCCGGGACGACAGGGGCTGTTCGACTTTGTCAACTGGCTCCGTCGGCTGGAGGAGCAGGGCGGACGGCTCCCTGCCCTGGGCAAGGCCGCTGGAAATGGGGTACGTATCATGTCCATCCACCGCTCCAAGGGGCTGGAGTTCCCGGTGGTCATTCTGGCCGGACTGAACCGGACGATCAACCGGACGGACGAACGGGCCCCCGTCCTGTTTCACCCCAAGCTGGGGGTGGGGCCGAAGGGGGTAGACCCGGAGCTTCGCATCGAGTACCCCACCCTGGCCCGAAAGGCGGTCCAGCTCAAGCTGGAGGAGGAGACCAAGGCGGAGGAGCTCCGGCTGCTCTACGTGGCCATGACTCGCGCCAGAGAGAAGCTGATCATGACCTGCTCCATGACCAACGCCTGGAAGGAGCTGGGCAATCTGCTCCCGGAGGCGGGGCCTCACCCCGACCCCCAGGCGCTGCAGGAGAAGGACAGCGTGGCCAAATGGCTGCTGCTGCCGGTGCTGGCCCGGACGGACGCCCAGGCCCTCCGGCTGGGGGGCAGCGTGTCGAATCCCATCTCCGCCTCCGACTGGGACATCCGCCTGGTCCCGGCGGAGCCGCCCCTGACCCACAGCGGGCGGCAGGCCGCCTCTCCCGCAACGGAGGAGACGGCGGCAGAAACGCTGGACCTCTCCCTGCTGGACTGGCGGTATCCCTGGGCGGCCCTCTCCGACCTGCCCAGTAAGGTGACGGCCACCCAGCTCAAGGGCCGCCCTCTGGACGAGGAGGTGGCTCAGGAGACCCGGCAGCCTCCGGCGGTGCCCGACTTTCCCCGGCCCCGGTTCCGGCAGGAGACGGCGGGACTCACCCCCGCCCAGCGGGGGACGGTGCTGCACACCGTCATGGAGCTGGTGCGCCTGGACCGGGCGGACAGCGTCCAGGGCGTCCGGGAGGAGCTGGAACGGCTGGTGGCCGGAAAATGGCTGACCCGGGCGGAGGCGGACAGCGTGGAGCCGTCCATGGTGGTGGGCTTCTATGCCTCCGACCTGGGCCGGGCGGCGGCCGCCGCCCCCCCCCCCCCGCGGGGGTTGAAAATTAAACGCGATTGCCCCGCGGGCCCGGGAATGGCCCCCCCCCCCCCCCGGGGGCGGCGGGTGGGGACCGGGGGCTGGG
>JAJQFJ010000044.1:0-58747 GCA_021201185.1 Clostridiales bacterium | reverse complement strand
TACGGGGGGGTGCCGGTAAATTGGCTGCCCCGGGCGTTGGGGTACCGGGGGGCGCCGTCCTTGGGGGTGGGTTTCTTTGCCCCCTCCCTGGGCCGGGCGGCGGCCGCCGCCCCCGACCTCCGGCGGGAGTTCAAATTCTCCCTCTTTGCCCCGGCGGAACGGTTCTTCCCCCAGGCCCCGGCAGGAGAGCAGGTGATGCTCCAGGGCGTGGTGGACTGCTGCTTCACCGGGCCGGAGGGGCTGACGGTGGTGGATTTCAAAACCGACCATGTGCGCCCGTCTGAGCTACAGGCTCACAGCGAGGGCTATCGGGGTCAGCTGGAGGGCTACGCCTGGGCGCTGGAACAGATTTTCGGCCGTCCGGTGGTGCGGAAGGTACTGTGGTATTTCCGTCTGGGCCGGGGCTGGGAGCTGTGAGCGGCAACAAAAAATTTTGAAAAAAGCGGGAAAAAGAGTTGCAATTTCCGTAGGAGTGTGATATCATAATTTCCGCTCTGTGAGAAAAACGCAATTCTCATATATGTATAACGTTGAACATCGAAAGAGGTGAACATCATGAAGGCAGGAATTCATCCTGATTATCAGCAGACCACCATCCGTTGCGCTTGTGGTGCGGTCTATCCTACCGGCTCCACCAAGAAGGACATCCGTGTGGAAGTTTGCGCCAAGTGTCACCCCTTTTTCACTGGCAAGCAGAAAATGGTGGATACTGGCGGTCGCGTGAGCCGCTTCAACAAGAAGTACGGTCTCAAGTAAGCTGGACGATAACCCGCATCGGATTCCGGTGCGGGTTTTTGTTTGGCTTTTTGGGGGATAATGCTTCCCTTCACCGGTTACATCCCGCCCCGTCTGTGCTATAATAATAGAAACTGATTTTTCAGGAGGTCATCGCCATGTTACAGAAAATCGACGTAGAGCAGCTGAACCAGAACGTATTTCGCGCCATCGGCAAGCAGTGGATGCTGGTCACCGCCGGCAACCGGGAGAGCTGCAACACCATGACCGCCAGCTGGGGCGGCCTGGGGGTGCTGTGGGGCAATCCGGCGGCCACCGCCTATATCCGGCCCCAGCGGTACACCCACGAGTTTCTCGACCGGGAGGCGTATTTTACCCTCTCCTTCCTGCCAGAGGACTACCGGAAGGCTCTGGGCTACTGCGGCAGCCACTCCGGGCGGGACGGGGACAAATGGGCCGCCACCGGCCTGACCCCTGCCTTTACAGACAGCGGCGTCCCCTATGTGGCCCAGGCAGAGCTGGTGCTGGTGGTGAAAAAGCAGTTCTGCCAGCGGATGGACCCGGACTGCATCCTGGATGAGGCGGTGATAGAGCGGTGCTACCCAGAGCGGGATTTTCACGACATCTATATCGGCCAGATCGTAGAGGCCTACGAGGCGGAGTGAAACGAGGAATCCCTGCTGCTGTGGGGATGAGAGAGACGACACACGGAGGAACGCATGACGGAATTTGACAGCATCAAAGAGGGCGAGATCAACCGGGCCATTCTGGTGGGCCTGAACGCCACCCGGCAGAGCGTGGGCGAAACGGTCACCGAGGAGAGCATGGCGGAGCTGGAGGCCCTGCTGGAGACGGCAGGGGGCACCTGCGTAGGCACCATGCTCCAGAACCGGGAGACCCCCGACCCCGGGAGCTTCCTGGGAGAGGGCAAGGCTCTGGAGCTGAAGGAGCTGGTGCAGACCCTGGAGGCCGACCTGGTCATCTTTGACAACGCCCTCTCCCCTACTCAGGTCCGGGTGCTCACCGAGCTGGTGGGGGTGCAGGTCATGGACCGTGAGGGGCTGATCCTGGACATCTTCGCCAAGCGTGCCAGAACAAAGGAGGGCCGTCTCCAGGTGGAGCTGGCCCAGTACAAGTATATTCTCCCCCGGCTGACGGGCATGTGGGGCCATCTGGTCCGACAGACCGCCTCCGGCGGCAAGTCCCCCATCGGCACCCGGGGCCCCGGCGAGACTCAGCTGGAGACCGACCGGCGGCACATCCGCCGGAAGATCACCCGGCTGGAGGAGGACTTAAAGGAGGTCCGCCGGGTGCGGGCCGTCCAGCGGGAGCGGCGGGAGAAGAACGAGGTGCCGGTGGTGGCCATCGTGGGCTACACCAATGCGGGAAAGTCCACCCTGCTCAACGCCCTGACCGGCGCAGGCATCCCCGCCAACGACCGGCTGTTCGACACCCTGGACACCACCACCCGTACTCTGGAGATCTCCGACACCCTGACGGTGCTGCTCTCGGACACGGTGGGTTTTATCCACAAGCTGCCCCACACCCTGGTGAAGGCGTTTCAGGCCACCCTGGAGGAGCTGACCTACGCCGACCTGCTGCTCCACGTCATCGACGCCTCCCGGGAGGACTGGCGGGACCAGGCAGAGGTGGTGGAAAATCTGATCCGGGAGCTGGGAGCGGAGCAGACCCCCCGGCTGGACGTGTTCAACAAATGCGACCTGTGCCCTGATGAGATCCTGCCCCACGGGGAGAACATCGTCTGCATCTCCGCCAAAACCGGAGAGGGCCTGGACGACCTGCTTGCCGCCATCGGCAGACACCTGGACTGTGGGATACGGTCGGTGGAGCTTCGCCTGCCCTATGACAAGGGAAGCGTCCTCGACCTGCTCTACCGGGAGGCCGCCGTGGACAGCGTGGAGTACGCCGACACCATCCAGGTCTCCGCCCGGTGTAGCCCCCGGGTGCTGGGGCAGGTGCGGGACTATGTGTGGCCGCCCCTCCCCCAAAAGACTGAGGGCTGGGAGGACTGACCGTGGAGGAATATTACATCCCCACCGGGCGGGGGGAGACGGAGTTCACCGAAAAGCGCTCCCGGTTCCTGGGCCACCTGGTCCACGTGACCGACGAGGAGCAGGCCCGGGCCTTTGTCCAGCAGATGAAAAAGCAATACCACGATGCGCGACATAATTGCTGGTGTTATGTCATCCGAGAGGGCAGCATCGTCCGCTACTCCGACGACGGGGAGCCACAGGGTACGGCAGGACAGCCCATGCTGGGAGTGCTGCAAAAGGAGGGCGTCACCGACGCGGTGTGCGTGGTGACCCGGTACTTCGGCGGGGTGCTGCTGGGGGCCGGGGGACTGCTCCGGGCCTATACCCGCTCCGCCAGGGACGCCCTGGATGCCGCCGGAATCTCCGCCGTGCGCCGATGGGTGGAATTTTCCATCCCCTGCGGCTATCGGTGGCTCAGCCGGATACAGCTGGAGGTGGAGAGCCGTCAGGGGGTCGTGCTGGACACGGAATACGGCGCAGAGGTGACGGTAAAGGCCCTGCTCCCGGAGGAGCAGGCGGGGGCGTTCCCCGCCCAGCTGCGCGACCTGACGGCGGGCAGCGTCCAGGCCCGGATCACCGGCGAGGCAATGAAAGCCGTTCCGGTGGGTCGTGCCGGAAAGCGGTAAAGCAGACAGGAGAGGTATCTCATGGAGACGAAGCCCTATTTTCACGATGCAAAATACTACGAGACAGACCAGATGGCGGTGGTGCACCACTCCAACTATATCCGCTGGTTCGAGGAGGCCCGGATCGACTGGCTGGAGCAGATGGGCATCCCCTACGACGCCATGGAGGCCCGGGGCATCATCATCCCGGTGATCGGGGTGACGGCGGAGTACAAGACCATGACCCGGTTCAAGGAACGGGTGCGCATTGAGTCGCAGCTGGAGGCTTACAACAGCGTCCGCTTCACCGTCAGCTACCGGGTATACAACGACGAAACCGATGAGCTGCGCTGCACCGGCACCAGCAGCCATTGCTTTGTAAACCGGGACTACAAGCCCATCATCCTGCGGAAGGCGGCTCCGGATTATGACGCCATCTTCCGCGAGGCCCTGGCCGCCCGGAAGAGCGAGTGAGCGAAACGAACAGCGGCCCCTGTGGAGCATACGGGTTCCACAGGGGCCGCTTTCTGTCTGTCATATTGTCACAGGATGAGGTAAGCGGGACTTATGGCTCGACCTGATCCACGTCCTTGGGCAGCACCAGGTTCAGGATGACGGCCACCAGGAAGGCGGGGACGATGCCGCTCTCGCCGAACAGGGTGGAGATGAAGTCAGGCATGAACTGGAGGGCAGTGCTGTGGGAGCCGAGGCCGTAGCCCAGGCCCAGAGCGATAGCCACGATGGTGGTGTTCCGGCCGGTAAGGGGCTCCTTGGTGATCAGGTTGATGCCGGAGATGACGATGGAGGCAAACATCATGACGGCGGCGCCGCCCAGCACGCTCTGGGGCATGATGGAGACGATAGCGCCCACCTTGGGGAACAGGCCGCAGATCACCAGGAAAATGGCACCGCAGGCCACGGCGAACCGGTTGACCACCTTGGTGATGCCCACCAGGCCCACATTCTGAGAGAAGGAGGTGTTGGGCAGGACGCCGAACAGAGAGGCAAAGGAGGAGCCAATGCCGTCGCAGAGGACGGAGCCGGCCAGCTCCTTGTCGCTGGGCTCCCGGCCCAGGCCGCCCTCGGTGACGCCGGCGGTGTCGCCCACCGTCTCCACGGCGGTGACGACGAACATGACCAGCATGGGCAGGATGGCGGAGATGTTAAACTGATAGGCCACAGGCATCAGGCTGGGGAGGGCGAACCAGGCCGCATCCGCCACCTGACTCCACTGGACCACCCAGGAGTAGGTGTACTCCACGCCGTCCACCGTGTAGGTGGTGGGAAGGACGAAGCCCATGATGGTCGCCACAATGTATCCGGCGATAATGCCGATGAGAATGGCCATCTGGGAGACAAGGCCCTTGCCGAAATGCTTCACACAGATGATGACCACCAGGACGAACAGGCCCAGCAGCAGGTTGGTGGTGGAGCCGAAGTCGGGATTGGAGTTGCCGCCGCCGAAGAAGTTGATGCCCACGCTCAGCAGGCTCAGGCCGATGGCCATGACCACCGTTCCGGTGACCACCGGGGGCAGGAACTTGCGCAGGGGCTTGATGCACAGGCCCAGAGCGCCCTCCCAGAGGCCGCCGATGAGGCAGGCCCCCATGATCGCGCCATAGGCATAGATGCCCGCCTCCACGCTGGTGGAGATGGTCCCGGCGGCTACGCCCGCCATCATGCTGGCGGCGATGCTGTTATTCATACCGATAAAGCCGGAGCTGGTGCCCATGACGATGGGAAGCCGGGAGCCGACCGGCCCGATGGGGAAAAGCTGCACCAGGGTGACCAGACCGGCCACCAGCATGGCGTTCTGGAGCAGGGAGATGCGGAGGGCGGCGTAGTCCTGGACAGTGATGCCGCAGATGGCCATGACGGACAGCAGCGGGGTCAGGTTGCCTACGAACATTGCCAGCACATGCTGCAGGCCCAGGGGGATAGCCTGACGCAGAGGCAGACGGCCGTCCAGGTCGTAGGGAGTGGAATAGACGGTGGTTTTCTTCTCTTTTGCCATGATCGCTCCTTCTTTCTCGAATAGGCTGCGGGGTACAAAATGGAAGTGTACCGGTAAGGCGTACAAACACGAAAAAAAGGGCATGATCGGGATTTTTTCCTTGTCATGCCTCGTCACATCGTCTGTAATTTTGCCTACCACCGTTATTATAACAGCCAGGGGGAGAGAAGTCAATCCGGAAAGATGAAGACAACCAGCGCCGTCTCGCATGCAAAAACCACCCGTCAGACGGGTGGTCAGCTTTGCACGGACCGGATGCCTGTAGCAGGAGCCGCTGCTCAGTGCAGGCCGATATCCTTTAAATTGTATGGGGTCGTCTGGTAGACGTAGTAGTTGAGCCAGTTGGTGTAGAGCAGCTGCCCGGCACTGCGCCAGCGCACGATGGGCTGCTGCGTGGGGTCGTCGTTGGGGAAGTAGTGCTGAGGCACCTGAATGTTCAGCCCCCGGTCGATGTCCCGCTGATACTCCAGCGCCAGAGTGTTGTGGTCATACTCCGGATGGCCCAGGACGAAGAAATGTCGGTTGTCCTCCGATTTCAGCGCAAAGATACCCGCCTCGTCGGAGACGGCATAGACACCCAGCTCGGGCACGGCCTCCACGTCCTCCCGCAGAATGGTGGTATACCGGGAGTGGGGCGCGTAAAAGATATCGTCAAAGCCCCGGAACCAGGGAGATTCCCGTTTGATGACCCGATGGGGAAAGACGCCGAACAGCTTGTGAGGCAGGGTGCGCTTGGGAATCCCATAGTGATAGTACAGCGCCGCCTGAGCGCCCCAGCAGATGTGCAGGGTGGAATGGACGTTGGTTTTGCTCCACTCCATAATCTCGCACAGCTCGGGCCAGTAATCCACCTGAGCGAAGTCCCGGTTCTCCACCGGCGCGCCGGTGATGATCATGCCGTCATAGGTGCGGTTTTTCACCTGGGCAAAGGTGCGGTAGAAGGAGCTGAGATGGTCTGCGTCCACATGCTGGGGGGAGTAGCTGGCTGTGCGGAGCAGCTCCACCTCGATTTGCAGGGGCGTGTTGGACAGCTTCCGCAGGATCTGCGTCTCGGTGACGATCTTGGTGGGCATCAGATTGAGGATCAGGACGCTCAGGGGTCGGATATGCTGATGCATGGCCCGGTATTCTGTCATGACGAAGATATTTTCGCTGCCCAGAATTTCCACAGCCGGCAGTGCATCCGGTATTTTGATCGGCATTGTGTTTCACCCCACCTGAACGCCGTTTCGTCGTGAAGAAGATACAGTACGGATATCATACGACAAAACGACGGCAAATGCAAGAAAAGAATCAGAGCCGGAGGGAAAATGGTGGAAAAATGAAGGCCCGCCGTTCTTTTCCGACGGAGGCCGGCGGTTACTCTGTCCGTCGCCCCACAAACGCTTTCCTGACAGACTGCGACGGCCCCTGCGCCGGATGGTGCAGGGGCCGCCCTGTTTAGGGAGAAAAGAGAGGGAAAACGCTTGCTTTGCCGCTTATTCGGCGGCGGTCTCCTTGCGCTTCTTCACGAAGCGGACGATGGCATAGGCTTCCAGAGCGATCACTACCAGACCGATAACCACGTCTACACCGTAGAAGGTGGTGACCCAGCCGGGGGTGGAGAAGTTCCGCTCGTCCATAGCGCTGGAGTTTGCCAGGCTGTAGAGGATGTTGTGGGAAGCGTTGCGCATGGCGATGACGGTATTGGCGTCGTCCGTGTTGGTGGCAAATGCCTTAGTATCGCCAGCGGAGGACAGCATCTTGTCGCCGCCCACCCGGATAGCGGAGTCTGCCAGCATGTTGCCGTCGGTGGTGCCGTTGAACCAGTCGGACACGGTGGAGCCTACGAAGCCCCACTCATCCCGGAGGACAGTCTGGAGCAGCTCTTCGCAGCTACCGGCCCAGACGTTGCCCACATAGTTGAAGGCAGTCATGACGTTGTCTGCGCCGCCGATCTTGACGGACATCTCGAAGGACTTCAGATAGACCTCACGCATGGCCTGCTCGTTGGTCCAGGTGCAGAGCATCTTCTTCCGGTTGGTCTCGGAGTCGTTCAGGGCAAAGTGCTTGATGTAGCACTGGATGCCGTACTCCTTGGCTCCGGCCACCTCGTTGGCGCCCATCCAGCCGGAGAGCACGCCGTCCTCGGAGTAATACTCGAAGTTACGGCCGGAGAAGGCGGTGCGGTGGATGTTCATGGCCGGGCCGTACCAGCCCACCACGTTCATGTCGTTGCACTGCTGACCCATCATCTGACCACGCTGATAGGCGAGGTCTTTGCTCCAGGTGGCGGCGATCATGGTGGCACAGTTGAAAGCGGTGCCGTTCTCGCCGGTGTAGTTGTTGGCGATGGCGGCGGGGCCGTCGCACTCGATGGTGGCGGGGAGGCCGATGGAGTCCACCTTGGCATTGGCGTAGCCGCCGGTGCCGATCAGGTTGTTCATCTCGTCCACAGTCAGCTCATCCAGCAGATCGTCCCACAGGGGGTCGTCGTAGTCCAGACCCACCATGTCCTGGATCGTCAGGCCGTTGTCCGCTCCGGTGGTGGGCATGACCGCATCCGGGTCGTCGTACTCGGAGGAGTCATAGGTGTTCTGGCTGTAGAAGCCGTTCAGGACGGTCTCGGTCATGGTGAAGTCGGTGGGGGCTGCAGTGGCCTCGGCATAGTTGGCAAAGCCGTCCGCACGGGAAAGATAGGTCACATCGCCAGCGGCGAAGTCAAACTGGTTGGTAGCAGCAACGTTGTCCGTGGAGCGGGCGCCGTCGTTCTCGTCGTTGTAGATGACGTCGTCCTCCAGGGAGACGGTGCGGCTGTCGATGACGGTGTGGGAGTCGGAACGGATGCTGATCTCATAGTCGCCAGCCTCCAGCACATAAGCGCCGCCCTCGGCCTTGATGCCGGAGTAGTCATAGGAGGCCATGTCCTCCCAGTTGAAGGAGATGGTGATCTCCTGGGAGCTGCCCGGCTCCAGCAGGTCGGTCTTGCCGAAGTCCACCAGGTTGACGGAGGACTTCTCAATGCCGCCGTTGTAGTAGGGAGGCGTGTAGTAGACCTCTACCACGTCCTTGCCCGCCACAGAGCCGGTGTTGGTGACGGTGACGGTCAGGGTGATGGTGGAGCCGTCATCCTGGAAGTCGGTGATCTCCTGGTCAAAGGTGGTGTAGCTCAGGCCGTAGCCGAAGGGATACTGCACCGTGCTGTCATAGTCGATGAGGCCCTCCTCTGCGGCAGTCTCATAGAACTTATAGCCCACATATATGCTCTCCACGTAGTTGTTGAAGCTGGCGTAGAGCGCGCCGTAGGAGGTAGACGTGTTGACCAGATCTGCGGAGTCGTCATAGATAAAGCTGCCCACATAGTTGATGGCGGGGATGCTCAGCAGGTCATAGACATAGGTGTCCACCAGCTTGCCGGAGGGGTTGGCCTCGCCGCTGAGCACGTTGCCCAGGGAGCGGAAGCCCGTCTGACCGGGGCCGGCGATCCACACGGCGGCGGTGATGGAATCATACTCGTCCAGGAAGCCCAGCTCCATGGCGTTGGCGGAGTTGATGACCACGACCACGTTGTCAAACTCCTCGCACACCCGGTCCAGCATGGCGATCTCGCGATTGCTCAGCTCCAGATAGGACTTGGAGGGGTCCACGTCGTCGGCATAAGAGGTGTAGCGGACGCCGGTATAGCCAGCCCAGCCGCCGGCGTACTCAAAGGTATCCTCGTCGGTGATGCTGGTGGGCAGGTCGGCGTTCTCGCCGCCGGAGCGGGCGATGACCACGATGGCGGTGTCGGAGAACTCGGTGGCGCTCTCGAAGATGCCCGCCTCGTCATACTCCTCGATGGTGGGCTCTGGGATGGTCCAGTCCTGGCCGTTCATGCCCACGGTGGGCCGCTCGTCCAGGAAAGCGGTGTAGAAGTCGGAGATGGTGGTGTTCAGCTCAAATCCGGCCTCCTCCAGACCCTGGAGCAGAGAGACGCAGGTGCTCTCGTCCACGGAGCCGGAACCGGTGCCGCCGTAGACCGGATTGGTAGAGGACCAGCCGAACACGTTCAGCTTGGTGACGCCGGTCAGGGGCAGGGTGTTGTTCTCGTTTTTCAGCAGGACGATGCCCTCGTCGGCGATGTCCTCCACCAGCTACTCCGAGGCGGCGATGGTCTCGTCGCTGAGGGTGTAGGTGTCACCCAGCAGGTTGTTGAGGATGCTGTACTCAGGCCCCAGGCAGATGACGTTCACAGTGATGGCCAGGGTCAGGATTATGGCGATCAGGCCCTCCATCCGAACCAGGCCTCTCACGGGCTGCTTGATGGCAAAGGCGGCGATCACGACCACCAGTGCGATGACAAGGACGACTACCGCCGGGATCAGATAGCTCGTCAGAGCCTGAACGGTAGCAGTCACATCGTCCATAGAAATCGAAACAGAGCGGCTGGACAGATAGCTCATGATACCGGCATAGGCCGCAGCGATCACGGCGATGATGACAACCACCACGATCAGCGGCTTAAGCCACTTCTTGTTTTTCATAATTACCTCCTGCTTTTTTGCAATTCATCCCCTCTCCAGATTGAAAGAGAGGAAATCCACTGCCCCGCTTCCGACGAACCGGAAGTAGAGGGCTGTCTGTTCCCCGGGGAAGTCCACCACGCAGTCGTCAAACACGCCGCTCTTGCTGCTCAGACGGACGGCGATCTCGCCGTACCGGGCAAAGTCGGGGGTGTTGGAGATCTGCATGGTTCCGTCGGCTGCGCCCCGCAGATGGACGGTGATTTTGGTGGGGCCGTCCAGGTGGAAGTACTTGAACCCGGCCACCGCTCCGTCCTGCATATTGGCGATGTACTGGTCGCCGCTGTGCTCCCGGTCAGAGCCGGTCTGGGTGAAGTAGGGGTGGTTTTTCAGCTTCTTCCGCACGCCGCTGCCGTCGTAACGGCCCACGCCGTCCCTGCTCCACAGATTGCAGGCGATCCGGGCCTCGTAGCTGCCCTCCCCCTTCAGAGGGCCGCCGTTGAGGCCGCAGCTGGTGACCTCCGCCTGTTGGAAGCTACCGTCCGGATTGCGCACCAGCTTTTCCGCGCAGGCCTGCCGGGAATAGGAGTGCCGGTTCGTCTGGCGGTGGTAGAAGATATACCAGTCCTCGCCGATGTGCAGCATCCCGCCGTGGGTGTTGCCCAGGTAGTTGGTGCCCTTCGCCTCGTCCTCGTTACCGTCCAGGAACAGGTCGCCCTGGCTGACCAGGGTTCCGCCGTAGGTGAAATCGCCGTCCGGCCGCTTGCTGGTGGCGTAGCACAGCTCATGGTTGTGCCGGGAGGAGTAGACGAAGATATAGGTGTCCCCGTCCTTGCGGATGGAGCTGGCCTCGAAGAACTCGTGGTTGGGGAAGGAGCCGGGGCCCTCCTTGGGGAAGATCACCTTGGGATCGGTCTTGATGGTCACCATATCGCTCTCCAGCTCCACCACGGTGCCGCCGTCGTTTTTCAGGCTGATGCCGCCGGTGACGATGGCGGGAGTGGGGGTGTAGAAGCCGGAGTAGAGCCACACGCTGCCGTCGTCGTCCACCAGCACGCCGGGGTCAAAGGGGAACTGATCGCCCTTTTTCCGGCCCCAGACGGTGCCGTCCTTATAGTGGACGTGGCCCAGGAACTGGTACTTTCCGGCAGGGGTGTCGCAGACGGCCACCCCCATAATGCCCATGAAGTCAAAGGCGTAATAGAGGTAGTATTTGCCGTCCTTTCCCTGGCACACGTCGGGGGCAAACAGGAGCCGGAGGCCCAGCTTGTTTTTCGGGTCCTGGTTCTTTTGGAAGATGACCCCCTCATACCGCCAGTCACTGAGGTCGTCCACCGGGGCCGACCAGCACACGTAGTCGTTGACACAGAAAATGGGAGCGTTGAAGCTGTCGTGGGAGCCGTAGACATAGACCCGGTCACCAAAGACGTGGGGCTCGCCGTCGGGGATGTACTCCCAGGATGGAAGATAGGGATTAAAGACTTGCTGTTTCATTTTCTGCACCTCCTCTCTCTGCTCGCCAGTCTTAACCTGGTTTGCAGTATACCGATTTGATTTGGACTTTTGTAGATTTTGGCATAACCTGTCTCCACAGCGGCATAAATTGCATTTTGCATAAAAATAGGCTTCTCTCTCCAGTCGTTCTGATGTGTTCTGACAAATCAAAAGGGCAGTACATTTTTACAACGTACCGCCCTTGGGATATCTTATTGCCCCTCCGGCAGCGGGATGAGGACCTTCAGAGAAAACCATCCGTCCCGGGCTCTGATGGACACCGAGCCGCCGTATTTCTCCGCCGTGTGCCGGATACTCTTGATGCCGTAGCCGTGGAGGTTCTTGTCCTGCTTGGTGGTCTGGATCTCTGCGCCGCTGACCTGGAGGGGCGCCTCGAAATAGTTCTCCACCCGGATGAGGAGAAAGCCGTTCTGTGTGTAGACCGCCAGACGGATGAGCCGCTTCTCCTTCTCCGACACCTGCTCGGCGCTCTCCATGGCGTTGTCCAGGGCGTTGCCGAAGATGCTGCACAGGTCCATCACATCGATGAAATCCAGGCTTTTCCCGTCCGCAACCACGTTCAGGGTGATGTCGTGCTGGAGGCAGTAGGTCTCCTTGCTGGAGAGGATGGTATCCAGCACCGGACTGCCCGTCTCAAACTCCACCCCGAAGCGCTGGAGCTCCGACTCCATCTGCCGGAGATAGCCCTCCCGCTTGTCCTCGTCCTTCTCCATGCGGATAATGGCGATCTGGTGCTTCAGGTCGTGGTACTTCCGGTTGACCATCTCGATGTTCTCCCGGGACTGGCGATACTGCTCGTATTGCCGCTGAAACAGGGAGTCGATGGCCTCCATCTCCTTCTGGGTCTGGAGCTCCTGCACCCGGTCCTGGAGGCTGATAAGCATGATGACCCCCGCCAGGTCCACCAGGGTGCGGATATAGAAGATCTCCGCGCTCATCCGGCCGCTGAAGGGGTTGTCGGTATTCACATAGCTGATGTTGCTGATGAGGAAGGCCCCCGCAGAGGTCACGATGGCGGAGGTCACCTCTCTCCTGGTGACCTCCAGCTTCTGGCCTGACCCCAGGCGCTTCTGCTCCATGCGGAAAACGACGCACAGGGAGCCGCCGTAAAAGAGGAGCAGGAAGATGCCCTGGAGCAGATAGCTGTCGTATCCCTGCTGGGCCACAAAGGAATAGATCTGCCAGTCCAGGGAGGCGATGAACTCCGCCACGATAAAGGCGATGGCCCAGAAAAATCCCGCGTCGGTGGGCGATACCTTGCAGCAGGCCAGGATGGTGGCGTACATAATAGCCAAGGCCACCCCCATCCCCGGGAGCCACAGCCCGATGGGGACGATGCCGATGAAATACTGCACCACGCACAGCAGGCCAAAGGAGGCCGCCAGCTCCAGAGCCGTGACCCATTTCCGGGGCTGCCGCTTCTCCAGCAGCAGCACAAAGACCAGGCAGGAGAGCCACTCCGCCAGAGCGGTATAGAATTTTGGAATGTCCGCAATGGTGGTCACCGCTCATTCGCCTCCCACATAGGCCGCCAGAGCCTCCATAAACGCCTTTCGCCGGGGACGGCTCATTTGCAGCTCGATGCCGTCCACCACCACCGTCATTTTATCCACCCGCTCCACATGGGACAGGTTCACCAGGTAGCAGTTGTTGCACCGGGAGAAGTGCCGCCCCTCCAGCTTCTGCTCCACGCTTTTCAGAGTCTCCCGGTTGGTGTAATCCCCCTCCGCCGTGTGGTAAACGACGTTGTGCCCGTCGCTCTCGATATAGCGGATGGCGGACACGTCCAGCCGCACCATCCCGCTCTCCTGCACCAGATGCAGGAAGCAGGCGGAGCGCTCCCGTACCTTGCGCACCGCCTTTTTCAGCTCCTGGGAGAAGGCAAAGTAGCTCAGGGGCTTGAGCACATAGTCCAGCGCCTCCACCTGGTAGCCCTGGAGGGCGTACTGGGCCAGGTTGGTGATGAAGATGATGACCACGTTTTTGTCCTGCTGCCGGATGCGCCTGGCCGTGGCCATCCCATCCAGATGCTCCATCTGGATGTCCAGGAAAATGATGTCGTAAGCCGCGGCGTATTCCTCGGCGATCTCCAGCCCGTCGGTGAACATGGTGACCCTGAACTGTTCCCTCTGCTCCTCCTCGCAGCGCTGGATAAACTCTGTCAGCTGCTGCCGATAGCCCGGGTCGTCCTCTACTACTGCAATACGGATCACTGCGCCTCGCCCCCCAATTCCCTCCAGGGAGTTTCTTCCCATCATTTTAGCATAATCGGATGGTATATGCAAAGGAAATTGTTAAAAGACGGCCCATTTCTTCCAAAAAACACGCTTCTACCCCGGCAGCAGTTTTTCCCTGTTCTCCAGCAGAAAATGCAGTTTACATTCATTTCCTGCAGAGTATAATGTACTTGTATGAGTGTGCCGAGAGATCGGCCCGACTTGACCGGAAGGAGCGTACTGGGATGAAATTCACGAAAATGCACGGCTGCGGCAACGACTACATCTATGTGGACTGCACCAGAGAGGCTATCGACGACCCGGGGGCCTTCGCCCTGCGGTACAGCGACCGCCACACGGGCATCGGCTCCGACGGTCTCATCACCATCAACCCCTCGGAGGTGGCGGACTTCCGCATGGGGATGTACAACTCCGACGGCTCCGAGGGGGCCATGTGCGGCAACGGCATCCGGTGCGTGGCCAAGTTCGTCTACGACAGGGGGCTGACGGATAAGACCCATCTGGTCATCGAGACGAAGGCCGGGCTGAAATATCTGGACCTGACGGTGGCGGACGGCAGGGTCTCCTCCGTCCGGGTGGATATGGGCGCGCCGGTCCTGGCGGCGGCGGACATCCCCGTCGTGGGTCTGGGCGACGCCGTCATCGGTCAGCCGGTACACGTGGCGGGGCAGGACTGGATGATGACCTGCGTGTCCATGGGCAACCCCCATGCCGTGGTCTGGTGCGACGACGTGGACGGATTGGACATCGACAGGGTGGGCCCTCAGTTTGAAAATCATCCCATGTTTCCCGACCGGGTGAACACGGAGTTCGTCCGGGTCATCGACCGGCAGAACGTCCGGATGCGGGTCTGGGAGCGGGGTGCCGGAGAGACCATGGCCTGCGGCACCGGGGCCTGCGCCACGGCGGTTGCCTGCGTCAAAAACGGGCTTACCGACAACCGCGTCACCGTCCACCTGCGGGGCGGCGATCTGGAGATCGAGGTCACCGGGGACAGCGTCTTTATGACCGGCCCCGCCGTCACCGTATTTGAAGGCGAAGTCTGATTTTCTTCCAATAGAGAGACTGAGACAGAAAGGAACTGCCATATGAATTTGATGAAGCTGGTAGCCCGGATGAATTACATGCTCACCCAGGGCGATTTGGACAGGGAGGTCACCTCCATCGTTTACGACTCCCGGAAGGTGGAGCCGGGCTGTGTGTTTGTCTGTATGCCCGGGGCCGTCACCGACGGCCATAAATATGTCGCCGACGCCCTGGAGAAGGGTGCCGTGGCCCTGGTGGTGCAGCACGATGTGGCGGTGGACGTCCCCCTGTCCGTCACCGTGCTCCATGTGCCCAACCCCCGGCTGGCCCTGGCGGAGCTGTCCGCCGCCTGGTTCGACCACCCTGCCGAAAAGCTGACCACCATCGGCGTCACCGGCACTAAGGGCAAGACCACCACCACCTATATGATCCGCTCCATGCTGGAGGCTGCCGGGCTCCCCACCGGGCTCATCGGCACCATCGAGGTGATCTGCGGCGACGTACACACCCACGCCGTCAACACCACCCCGGAGTCCTGGCTGGTGCAGAAGTATTTTGCGGACATGGTGAATGCGGGCATCCGGTATGTGGTCATGGAGGTCTCCTCCCAGGCCATGAAGCTGGACCGGGTTTCCGGCTTCACCTTCGATTACGGCATCTTCACCAATCTGGAGGAGGACCACATCGGCCCCGGGGAGCACGCCGACATGGCGGAGTACATCGCCTGCAAGGGCAAGCTGTTCCGCCAGTGCCGCATCGGTCTGGCCAACGCCGACGCCGACTTCCTGGAGGAGGTCATGACCGGGCACACCTGCCAGCTGGAGACCTTCGGCATGGGCGAGGGAGCCGACCTCCGGGCGGTGAACGTTCAGCGCATCCATCAGCCCGGCTATCTGGGCGTCTCCTACGACCTGGAGGGGCTGGAGCACTACCCTGTCCGGGTGGACATTCCCGGGGATTTCACCGTCTACAACTCTCTGGCCGCCATCGCCCTGTGCCGCCATCTGGGGGTCTCCCAGACCGCCGTGGCGGAGGCGCTGGACTACATCCAGGTCAAGGGCCGTCTGGAAATCGTCCCCACTCCCGGGGAGTACACCCTGATGATCGACTACGCCCACAACGCCATGAGCCTGGAGGCGCTGCTTCTCAATCTCCGGGCCTACGGACCGGAGCGGATCATCTGTCTCTTCGGCTGCGGCGGCAACCGGGCCAAAAGCCGCCGGTACGAGATGGGGGAGGTCTCCTCCCGGCTGGCGGACCTGACGGTGGTCACCTCCGACAATCCCCGGTTCGAGGAGCCCATGGACATCATCAACGACATCCTCACCGGGGTCCGCAAGGCTGACGGGAAATATGTCACCATTCCCGACCGGAAGGAGGCCATCCGCTACTGCATGGAGATCGGCCGGAAGGGCGATGTCATCGTCCTGGCGGGCAAAGGCCACGAGGACTATCAGGAGATCTGCGGCGTCAGGCACCACATGGATGAGCGGGAGCTGATCCAGGAGATCGTCGAGGGCCGCTGAAAAAGCATACCAAAAGCAATGCAGCCCCTGCGTTGACAGCATCGGTCAGCGCAGGGGCTGCTTTTCGGTTGATTGCGGGCGATCATCCCCACATCCGCCAGTCCTCCCGGAGCTGCTGGGCCAGTGCGCCCACAAAGGCGGAGTTGCTGGGACGAAAGTCTCTCCCATAGACTGCCGGAGGAAAATAGCGGTCCAGCGCCTCCCGGCTGCCCTTCTCCCATAGCCACTCGCACATGCTGCGGATGCCCTGCTCCACCGCCGGGACGGACGCGCCGCATTTTCTCGCTACCAGAGGATAGACCGCCTTGGTGACGCCGTCGTACAGGAGCTGTGGCTGCTCCACCGCCGCGCAGACGGCGTGGAAGGAGTAAAGGTACTGCCGCTGCCCCGCCCGGGCGCCCATCTCCCGGAAGGCCAAGGCCACCCGGCGCTCCACCGCCAGCCGGTGCCCCTGCGGGTACTCCTCCTCCACCATGGCCAGGCGGACATACTCCTCCAGCGAGGGCAGGGCCAGAGGCTTTGCCAGAAAATAACATACCCGGAGCTGAACCAGGCGCTCCATGATCGCTCCCCGGGTATTTCCGGTGATCACGATCATCCGAAGCTCCGGCCCCAGCTCCTGCCGGATGCGGTACAGCAGCTCCGGACCGTCTCTGTCCGGGAAGGCAGGCTCCACCAGCAGCACCTGGGGCCTGTACTGTCGGAGCAGAGGCAGGACTGCCCCGCCACCCCCCCGTGCTGCCCACCACCCGGATGTCGTTTGCCCGGTCCAGGTAGCGTTCCATATTTCGCCGCAGGCTGTCATCATGCGCTGCGACCGCCACTCTGATCTCGTTCATCACTCCTGCCTCCTCCCTCATGATGGTTCAATTTATCATATTTTATCTCAGTTTTCAACAGGTTTCACCGGTCGCTCCCCCACTTTTCATCGAGGATTTTCGAGTCTTTTCAAAAACGACAGGCCGACCTCCGCCGGATTTCCGCAGAAACCCGGCAGGGACCGGCCCGTTATGCTCGTCTATTCGACCTCTATTCCGTTTTTCTCCAGAAATTCCAATATTTTTCCGGTGGACTCGTCGGAGATGACGTGCTCCATGGCGCAGGCGTCTGCGCTGGCCTGCTCCTCCCCCACTCCCATGACCCGGCTCAGGAGGGTCTGGAGGATGTGGTGTTTCTCAGCCGTGAGGCGGGCCGCCTGTCGTCCCGCCTCGGTCAGGTGGATCTCCCGGTATTTCTCGTTTTCCACCAGCCCCCGCTGATGGAGCAGGTTCATGGCGCTGTTCACGCTGGCCTTGGATACCCCCATCCGGGTGGCGATATCGCTGACGCGCGCCCCGCCGCCCCCGTCAGAGAGCTCATAAACCGCCTCTAGATAGTTCTCCATGGAAAATGTCAGCTTTGCCATATCGCACCCTCCTTCGCTCCTGCCGCGCTGTCTTATCTATCATTATACACGCAAAGCTCCGGTTAGCAAAGTGAAACGAGACTGTCAAAAAAACGCTTGAGACTTCCGCGACAGAGCAGCAGGGGTGCGGAGGAGGGGCAAAAAGCCCCCTTCGCGTGCAATAAAAACGATTTTTAGAACTTTTTCAAAATTCAAAAATCGTACTCAGCGTGGCAAAAAGGATTTTTGACACGCTGAAAGCCCGGAGGGGCGTCCCTCCGGGCTGCTGTTCGCTCTGTTTTCGTCACACAAGGCGGCGGATGGTGATGATTTTAGAAAAGTTCACGCTGGTATAGCAGATGCCCTTGCGGCTGTTGAGGGCGTTGATGATTTGGCCGTTACCGGCGTAGATGCCCACATGGCCGCTGTAGCACACCACGTCTCCCACCTGGATATCGCTGTAAGACACGGCGGTGCCGTAGTTCCGGATGGCGTAGGAGCTGTGAGGCAGGCTGACGCCGAAGGCGGCGAAAATCTTCATGACATAGCCGGAACAGTCACAGCCGTTGGTCAGGCTGGTGCCGCCCCAGACGTACCGGTTGCCCAAAAACTGCTGTGCATAGGCCAGCACAGCCTCTCCGGCGGTCATCACCGGGTTGTCTACGATGTACTCCTCCGAGGCGGTCAGGTAGTCAACAGAGACGTAGCCCGTCTCACCCTCGTAGCTCACCTCCACCCAGCCGTCCTTTTCGGCGGAGAGCAGCTCCAGCTCGGTGCCGGTGGGGAGCACCTCGCAGACCTTGCTCCTGGTGGAGGCCTCCTCCCGGAGGTTCAGCTTGGTGGTGGTGACCACCTCGGCGTCCACGTCCTCCAGATGCAGGTAGCCGGTGTCATCTCCCACAGAGACGAGATACCATCCGTCTCCATAGCCCAAAATCTCCAGCTCATCCCCTCGGTTCAGCAGCTCCACCGGGTCGCCCTCGTCAGAGGGGGTCTCCCGGAGGATGGCCACTGTAGAGAGAAGCTGCGCCGTTCCCCGGGACTCCAGGGTCACGTCCTCAAGGGACAGGTAGCCGGTATATACCTCGTCGCCGTCCTCATAGGCGGCCTCCGCCAGCTCTCCGTCCCGGGAGAGGAGGACGACCTCGTCCCCTGTCTCCAGGGCGACGACCTCATCCGACTGGCTGTCTGCCTCCTCCAGCAGGGCGCAATCTGTATTCAGTGTGGCCTGACAGAGGATATCGGCGACATCGGTGGCCAGCGCCGCAGATGTCATCAGGGCCAGGGACCCGGTCGTGAGAGCAAGGGTGGTCAAAATCTTTCGTACAGGAACCATAAAACCTCCAGGTGGTGCGGGGTGATGCGCGGTTGTGTGGAACAGGGAAAATCAGCGGTTGGCCAGCGCCCGGGTGAGCCAAACATGGGCCAGATCCATGGCCGCATACAGGCTGTTCTTCTCGCTGGAGCGGACCACCCGATCCCGGTTTTTCAGCTCGGCGTCGGTGTGCTGAAGCTGAACGGAGACCTTGGTGGCCATGCTCATATCGTCGATGGGAACGCTGCTGAGCACCTGCAGCATGATGATATAGGGATCGGTCATATTGCCGTAATAGATGACGTTGTCCTTCCGACGGAGGGGATACCCCTTATATTCCAGGGGCAGCTTTGCCTGATCTGCCATTTTGTTACCTCCTGCGATTTAACTGTTACAAATTGTAACACATTGTTCTTTTTCTGTCAACTTCTATTTCTGGTGGATTTCCCTGGCCCCATCGCCAACATATGGCAAAACAGCGGCTCCCTTCCCCTTTGAGAAGATGCCGTTTCGATGCCGGGCGGCAGTTGGCCCGATACACCTTGATGGTATCCTCCGTTCCGTCGGAAGGGGATGGAGCACATGGAGCCGTGGGAGCCGAGTCAGGGCTATCTGGAGATCAGCAGACACGATCTCTGGGAAAACGCCCCCTGGCCTGGCGCTGCCTCCAGGCGGAGCTGTGGGCAAACCGGCTGCAGAGAAGGCTCCTGCGGCCCAAACGGGGACAACAGACACAGAAGCGGCTGAGACTGTCAAAAAAACGCTTGAGACTTCCGCGACAGAGTAGCGGGGGTGCGGAGGAGGGGGCAAAAAGCCCCCTTCGCGTGCAAAAAAACGATTTTTAGAACTTTTTCAAAGTTCAAAAATCGTACTCAGCGTGGCAAAAAGGATTTTTGACACGCTGAACCCCCGCCGGACGACCCGGCGGGGGCTGAATCTGTACGGATGGGTTTGTCTTACAGCTCCTTGATGGAGGGGGCGAAGGCGTTGTACTTTGCCACCTTGGCGTCGCACGCCTCCTGGGTCTCGCCGTTGGCCAGGATGTAGACCTTGATTTTCGGCTCGGTGCCGGAGGGACGGATGATGAAGGTGGTGCCGTCGGCCAGATCATAGGCCACCACGTTGGAGTCCTTCAGCTCCATCTCCTCCACCTTGCCGGTGGCGAGATCGGTGGCAGTGCCGGTCTGATAATCCTTGGCCACCACCACGGGGGTACCGGCCACCTCGGTGAGAGGCTCGGCGTGGAGCCGCTGCATGATACCGGCCATCTTCGCCATGCCGTCCAGGCCGGGCATGACCAGGTTCAGGGTCTTTTCGCCGTAGAAGCCGTACTTGGCGTAGCAGTCCATCAGAGCGTCGTACAGGGTCTTGCCCTGGGTGGCATAGTAGGCGGCCATTTCCACCACAATGGTGATGGCGGTGACGGCGTCCTTGTCCCGGACGTAGTCGCCGAACATATAGCCGCAGGACTCCTCATAGGAGTAGATGACCTTGCCCTCGCCGGACTTCTCCAGCTTGTCCTTCTTCTCGCCCAGGAACTTGAAGCCGGTGAAGGCGCGGGCGCACTTGACGCCGTTGGCCTCGGCCACCTTGGTTGCCATGGCGGAGGAGACGATGGTGGTGTTCACATAGGCGTTCTCCGGGAGGATGCCCGCCCGCTTCCGGGCCTGGATGGCGTAGTCCTCCAGCAGGATGCCGGTCTGGTTGCCGGAAAGGACCGCATAGTCCCCGGCGGAGGTCTTGACCATAACGCCCACCCGGTCAGCGTCCGGGTCGGAGCCCACGATCAGGTCGCAGCCGTGCTCCTTGGCCAGATCGACAGCCAGATAGAAGCCCTCCGGGTTCTCCGGGTTGGGGGAGGCCACGGTGGGGAAGTCGCCGTCGATGACCATCTGCTCGGGCACACAGTAGACCTTCTTCATGCCCAGCCGCTTGAGCGCCTCGGGGATGAGCTTGTAGCCGGTGCCGTGGAAGGGGGTGTAGACGATGCCGAAGGTGTCCGCCACCTGCTCCACAGAGGCCCGGTCGATGACCTGACCCATGACCTGCTCCAGGAAGGCCTCGTCAGTCTCCTCCCCCAGCAGAGTCACCAGGCCCTGGGCCTTGGCCTCCTCCAGATCCATGGTCTTGACGTCGTCGAACACGTCCAGCTCCTTCATCTTGGCGGCGACCACGTCGGCATGGACCGGGGGCAGCTGAGCGCCGTCCGCCCAGTAGACCTTATAGCCGTTGTACTCCTTGGGGTTGTGGGAGGCGGTGATGTTGATGCCCGCCTGAGCCCCGTAGTACCGGACGGCGAAGGACACCTCGGGCGTGGGGCGCAGCTCGTCAAACAGCTTGACCTTGATGCCGTTGGCAGCCAGGATGGCGGCGGCGGTGCGGGCAAACTCGGTGGAGTGGTTCCGGCAGTCGTGGATGACGATGACTCCCTTCTCACAGGCCTCGGCTCCCTCCGCCTTGACCACCTCGGCAAAGGCCTGGGTGGCGTGGGCGACGATGTGCCGGTTCATCTGGTGCAGACCCACGCACATGGTGCCCCGCAGACCGGCGGTGCCAAACTCCAGAGGGCCAAAGAACCGGCTCTCGATCTCCTTCTCGTCATCCCGGATGGACTCCAGCTCCGCCTTTTCCTCAGCGGACAGAGCGGGGCTGTTCAGCCATTTTTCATACGTGTCTTTATAGGACATTGGAATACACCTCCAAAAAATGTGAGACCCCGTCCCGGCTCTGGGTCGGCTGTGCTGCCCGTCCCGGCAGGTCTCCGGTTGATGACTCTATTATACCAGCGTCCCCCGGCATTTGTCCAGTAGATAAGAGAAATGTCTTTTCGTAAAAGTGGCTTTTGGTGGTAGAGCTTTTCCTCCCACATCTGTCCACAACAAATTCGTACCGCTTCTAAAAGTGTTCTCCCCGCAAAACCCGTTTGCCAATCCCCTCTCCCTGTGCTACAATAGGGAAAAATCTCAGACGGGAGGCGGGGCAAATGACGCTTCTGACCCGGGATCTGGTGGCCGGATGGCTGCCGGAGCGTCCGGAGGACGGCCACAAGGGCACCTTTGGGAAGGTGCTCATCGCCGGGGGCAGCGTGGGCTACACCGGCGCTCCTGTGCTGGCGGCCCGGAGCGCCGTCCGGGGCGGTACCGGGCTGGTGTTCCTGGGGGTGCCCCGTTCCGTCTGGCCGGTGGCGGCGGTGAAGTGCGACGAGGCCATGCCCTTTCCCCTCCCGGAGGATGAAAACGGGAGGTTGGCCGGGACCGCCCTGGAGCCGCTGGCAGAACGCCTCTCCGGCTGTGACGCCGGGCTGATCGGCCCGGGGCTGGGCCAGTCGGAGGAGCTGGACGGGCTGGTCACCGGTCTGCTCACCCGGGCAAACTACCCCATGGTGGCAGACGCCGATGGTCTAAACGCCCTGGCTCGGCATATGGATATTCTGAGCCGGGTGAGCGTCCCCCTCATCCTCACCCCCCACGACGGGGAGTTTCGCCGTCTCTCCGGCCACTGGCCGGGGACAGACCGGGTGCAGGAGGCCGCCGATTTTGCTCAGGCCCATCGGTGTATCCTGGTGCTCAAGGGCCACCGGACGGTGATCGCCGGGCCGGAGGGCCAGGTATTTCAGAACACCACCGGCAACCAGGGCATGGCAAAAGGCGGCAGCGGCGACGTGCTGGCCGGGCTGATCCTCTCCCTGCTGGGGCAGGGGATGGAGCCGGTGCGGGCGGCGGCGGCAGCCGTCTGGGTCCATGGCCGGGCGGGAGACCGGGCGGCGGAGGCCAAAGGCTTTCGGGGCATGACCCCCTCCGACCTGGTAGAAATGCTGCCGGAGGTCTGGCGGGAGGATTTCCATTGTTAACATAACGCAAGGAGGAAGGGCAATGCGCCATAGCAAGGGCGCACTGATGATACTTCCCATCGTCCTGCTGCTGAGCGGCTGTGGACTGCTGGGACAGAGCACAGAGGCAAAGACGGAGGCGCTGCGGGAGGTCTATCAGACCATGACCGGCTTTCAGGCCGCGGCGGAGATCACCGCCGACTACGGCGACCGGGCCTATCAGTACACCGTGACCCTCTCCGGCAACGCCAGCGCGGGGACGATGACGGTCACTGCCCCGGAGTCCATCGCGGGGACGGGGGCCGCCTGGTCCGGCGGCTCCGCCAGTCTGGAGTATGAGGGCATCTCTCTGGAGACAGGGGCCCTCTCCCCGGACGGCCTCTCCCCGGCGGACGCCATGCCGGTGATTCTGGCCGCCTGCCAGTCCGGCTCCGTCATCGAGAGCGGTTCCCCCGCCTGGGGGGAGGACGGGGAGAGCCTCTACCTCCTGCTCCAAAACCCCAAAACCGCCGACGAGGAGAGCCGGGTGGCGATCTGGACCGACCCGGAAACCTATGCCCTCCGGCAGGCGGACATCCTGTGGGGGGACGACCGGGTCGTCTCGGTGACCTTTACCGACTTCACTATAGAGAATGGATGAGTGCCTCCCCCCTGAAAGGGCGTAAGTGCCGCAAAGAGGGAGCCGAGGGGCTTGTGCCAGACCCTTGCCTCCCTCTTTGAGGCGAAGTGCCGCCGTAGGCGGTAGAGGTGGCACGGCGAAGCCGTGACGGAGGGAGAGCAGCTGGCACTAATGATAAGCGAAAGTCTTTCGGCGAATTCCCTGACAGGAAATTTTACGCTGCTTTCGAGCCGCCCTTCGGGCGGCACCCCTCAGTCAGCTTCGCTGACAGCTCCCCTTTCAGGGGAGCCAGATAAACTGTCACCTCGCCTTACGAAGAAAGCCATTCCCCAACCACACAGACAAAAGAAGGAAGCGATACCCATGACAGAACAGACGAGCCGCACCTGGGCGGTGATCCACCTGGACCGGCTGGCCCGGAATTATGAGACCTTGCGTCGCCTGGCCCCCCACAGCAAATTTGCGGGGCTGGTCAAGGCCAACGCCTACGGCCACGGGGCCATCCCGGTGACAAAGAAGCTGGAGGCGCTGGGGGCGGACTATCTGCTGGTGGCCTGTCTGGACGAGGCGGAGGAGCTGCGGGAGGCAGGGGTCCAGGCCCCCATCCTCATTCTGGGCTACACCCCCGTCTCCGCCACAGAGACCCTGCTCCGGCAGCACATCGTCCAGACGGTCTATGACCCGGAGCAGGCCCGGGCCTTCTCTGATGCGGCACTGTCTCTCGGGGGGCGGCTCCGGTGCCACCTGAAGGCGGACACGGGGATGTCCCGTCTGGGTATCCTCTGTGATGAGAGCCATTTGGAGCACGGGGCGGAGACCCTGGCGGAGATGGCCCGTCTCCCCGGCCTGGAGCCAGAGGGCATCTTTATGCACTTCTCCGACGCAGACACCTGCCCGGAATACTCCGAAATGCAGATCAGCCGGTTCCGGTCGCTGCTGGAGCGGCTGGAGGCGATGGGTGTCACCTTCCCCATCCGGCACTGCTGTGCCGGGGCCGCCACGCTGAACTATCCCCAGGCGCATTTGGACATGATCCGTCCGGGCATCCTGCTCTACGGTCACTCCCCTGACCACTCCTGCGACGGGAAAATCCCTCTGGAGCCGGTGATGGAGGTCAAGAGCCATGTGGTGTCGGTGAAGCGGCTCCCAAAGGGCACCTGCATCAGCTACGGTCGCACCTACACTCTGGAGCGGGACAGCCTGGTGGCGGCGGTGCCGGTGGGCTATGCCGACGGCCTGTTCCGGCTGCTCTCCAATCGCCAGGAGATGCTGGTCCGGGGGCAGCGGGTACCCCAGATCGGCCGGGTGTGCATGGATATGTGTATGCTGGACGTCACCGACCTCCCCCAGGTCCGGGTGGGAGACGAGGTCACAGTGTTCGGCGACGGACTTCCCCTGGAGGAAAAGGCGGACGCGCTGGGCACCATCTCCTACGAGCTGCTGTGCGCCGTGTCCCCCCGGGTGAAACGGGTATATGTGGAATAACAGCCTGACGGCATAGAAACAGCCCTGACCGGTTCGACCGGTCAGGGCTGTGAGCCTGTCGTAAAACGACAGGCTCTCGAACCATGATGTATTTTATGAAGGGTACTTTTCGACAGCACCGAAATACATCATGACTGAGGCTCGTTTGTGACGGAATGGACAGCCGTTATGAAGACTGGGGTGATAATCCCGGAATTATCGTAGCTGCAACCAATTTCGACACGAAGGGAGCTTCCTATGGACATCACTTACACAAAATGCGTAGACTATTACCTCCCCAACATCGCACTTTCTGACACCGCACACTATCACATTGGAAAATACGGCAGGATGCGCCGGGCATTTCTCCAGGAGCACCGCCCCATTCAGTACAGTGATCTGGTGCTGACGGAGAAGCTGTTCCTCCACTTGGCGGAGATCGACGAAGCCTGCCATAATCGGTTGGAAGTCATGTTCCCAGCTATGGCTGAACAGGAGGGCGTGACCGCCGCTCTGAAAAGCACTAATCAGATGGAATGGGTGCGTCGCATGAACAACATCAAGGCCAGGGCCGAGGAGGTCATTCTGGCGGAGTTGGTCTTTGCCGATTAAAAGGAAAGGCGAGCAAATGTAGAGGCCATCGACTGTGATGGATGGGATTGCTTGTAAGCGTGTTCACCGGGTCTAGGCCATCAAAGGAGCCGACTTGTGAATGCAAGGCGGCCTACAATAATTTCGGTAGCGGCTACCAAGATCAAATACAATGCTGATAGGCTTTCACATATTATTAAAGTAGCACTGGACATTTTGTCCGGTGCTACTTTTGCTACGCCTGTGCTTATTTATCATCCTGTAGGTTATCCATAAGGAGGTCGCTCAAATCCTGCGACAGCACCTCGGCTCGTACCTGGGTGGCATCCAATTCGGGATAGTGGTATCGCCAGCGGTCATAGCCCTCTTTGGTGATCTCCCCGGCCTCCAGCTTTGTAACCTGCTCCTGCCATACGCAATCGGGAGACAGGCCGTGAAAATTTCACGCCGTCTCCCAACAGCAGACGCAGAAGGCGGCTTATGACGATTCTCCGGGAAAGCGGGAACCGCTTTTCCGGAGAATCTAATGAGACGGGACTTTGAGGATAGCACCCTCAAAATCAGGCTTGAGGCAACAGGCCACCAACAAGCAGCGGAGGTATACACCGAGGCATTGCTTGCTGCTGCAAACTGTTTGACCTAAAGCAGTCTCCCTCCCACAGAGCCAAAGATTCCCCGGCAGAAGAAGCCTCTGCCGGGGAACTGCGTCTGTACGCACGGCCTGGGAAGCAAATCAGTGTCGCCGATGCGTGACAGATGGAACGGGACAGGGTGTTACCAGAGATCGTTCAGCCAGCTCTCCAGAGCCTGCATATTGTCCTCTGTATAGAAACGGTTGTCCGCATGCTGATAGGTGCTCATGAGCTGGTAGTTCACCTGGTCCTCCCCCAGCAGCTCTGCGACGGTATCCGCCAGGCGCTGGGATTGGAGGTTCGGGATGGTGATGTCAAAGGAGCCGTGACGAATGTAAATGTGCATTCCCGCCAGCTCCTCCTGGTTCTCCGCCAGGTAGGTCAGGGGGGACAGCTCTGTCTCCTGCTCGTCGGTCAGGGTGCCGATGGCCTGGCCCACCCACAGGCTCTCCATGGAGTCTGCGGCGGCGGTAGTGCCGTTGGAGGAGGTGCCGATGATTCTCCGGACGAGCAGGGGCAGGCCCAGCGTCTCATAGTCCTCGTCCATGGTGAAGAACTCCATGGGGCCGTAGTACTCTGCCAGGGCGTATACCGAGGCGGACACGCCGGGGTTCTCCTCCTCGCCCACGAAGGCCACATCGCAGAACTCGTCGTCGTTGCTCAGGGCGGCCATGGTGGCCAGGTAGGCCCCGGCAGACTCGCCCCAGATGACGAAGTGGTCAGCGTCCAGCCCGTAGGCGTCCGCATTGGCCCGGAGGTACCGGATGGCGGCCTTCACGTCGCAGATGGCAGCGGGATAGGTGGCCTCACCGGACAGGCGGTAGTTGATGGAGGCGCAGGCGTAGCCGTGCTCCCGGAAGTACTCGTACATATACCGGACCTGGGTGCTGGTGCAGTCGTTTTCGATGAACCCGCCGCCGTGTACCAGGATGAGCAGAGGGGTATCCTCCCCTGCATCTGCGGGCAGATACAGGTTCAGATAGTCCGACTCGGAGACATCGGAATAGACCAGATGCTCATAGCTCTCGCCGCCCCAGTCCTCGCTGCCCCGGTAGCCGCAGGTGGCGCTGTATATCAGCCAGCCGACCACCACCAGTACGACCGCCAGTACAACGATCAGAAGGCGCCGGTGTTGCATGATGAATTTCATAGCATTCTTCCCTTTCAGGAGGCCGCCACGTCCTTACGGGAGGTCAGCTTGCAGAACAGGCTGACCAGGCTGACCAGGACGGCCACGGCCATGACGATGGCGGCGTTGACCCAGGCGGAGATCTCCTCATAGGTGTTCAGGCCGGAGATCACATAGGCGATGGGGGTGACCATGGGATAGAAGCTGAACGCCAGGCTCAGGGTGGCAAGGCCGGTGAGCACGACGGACATGATGTCCAGATACCGGCTGCTGGTCACGAAGGTGGCTGCCAGGGTCACAACGCCCAGAATAGCGGAGACGACCAGGAGAACCTCCACGCTGTCCAGCGGCGCATAGTCTGCGCTGAAGGCCGTATTCGGATACTGGACAGCGGCGACAATGAGCAGGATAGTGCTGACCGCCGTCATCCAGAAGCCCAGGGTGCGCTTCTTCTCCCCGTTGGTCTCCTTCACCAGATCGAGCACATACAGGGCCAGGAAGACCACGGTGAGCACGGCGAATACGGCGATGCCGCCATACATGGCTACCTTCCACCACTGGGTCACGTTCTCCCACCGGGAGGTGGAGTCCATGCCGTTCATGTAGTTGGAGTTGGCCACCTGATAGACGGTGTACTTGACGGCGTCGTGGATCTGCTGCTGGAGATAGGCGTCGGTGGCGATGAGGGCCTGGTTGGCGTCAGAGGTGCTGGCCCCCAGAGAGGTAGCCTCATAGGCGTTGGTGCCCAGGGTGCCGGACAGGCCGTAGGCGAAGGCGTCCCGCCAGTTCATGTACATGGCGCCGTTGACCATGTCGGTGACCACGGAGCCCTCAAAGCCCCACTCGTCCCGGAGAACGCCGATGAGCAGTCCCTCGCAGGCGCCGGCATACTCCACACCCACCCGGTTAAAGGCGGTCATGGTGCTCTGGGTCAGGTTGTTCTCAAAGGTGTACTGATAGCAGCGCAGCTCGTTCTCGCGGCCGGCCTGCTCGTCGAAGAAGGTGGCGGTGCCCGCCCGGTTGATCTCCTGATGGTTGAAGGCGAAGTGCTTCACCTGGGTCATCAGGCCCTTGGTGTAGCAGCCCTCACACAGAGAGGCGGTCATCAGGCTGGTGAGCACAGAGTCCTCGGAGTAATACTCGTGGTTCCGGGAGTTGAAGGGAGAGCGGTGCAGGTTGCTGCCCGGGCCGATAATCAGGTTCTCGTCCGCCCACAGGGAGTCCTCGCCCATCATCTCGCCCTCAGCGGTCACCAGCTCCTTGTTCCAGGTGGAGGCCACCACAGGCTCGGTATTGTAAACGGCCATGGAGGTCTCGGCGTTCTCGTCGTCCTCGCTGACGTAGGTGGGCTCGTCGGTCTCATAGACCTGCCAGTTGTAGGCGTAGCCGGGCACCTGGTCATAGGCGAAGCCCGCAGGGCCGTCGTTGGTGACCACCTCGCCCATCTCGATGGAGGCCACGGAGTCCAGGTTCTGATACTCGTTCTCCAGCATGTAGCAGGCCTCGTAGAGGGACATGGTGTTGACCAGGTCGTCGTAGGTGTAGGTCACGCCGTCCTTGGTGATGGTGGCGTCCAGGGCCACGCCGATGAAGTCCATAATGGTCAGACCGGTGTCCACATCCCAGTCATAGGTCATGTCGTCGGTCTTGTCGTTGGCGGTGATGGTGTACAGCTCGGCAAAGAGGCCGTACTCCATCTCCTCGGTGTAGCTGACAGCGCCCTCGCCGGTGCCGTCCTCGGTGCCCACCGTCTCCCAGCCCTGGGACCAGTTGGCCCGGGAGATGTACTGGAAGGACTCGTCATAGGTGGAGTAGTCCGCCTGCTCGAAGCGGTTCTCCACGTTCTCGTTCACGGTGGAAAGATAGGCGGACACGTCGCCCAGGTCGGTCACCTGAACCGCCTCGATGCTGGCATTCTCGCTGTCGGTGGAGATGCTCAGCCGGTCCTCGGAGACGCCCTGGCTGAGCAGGATGCTGTTGAGGGCCTCATGAGCGCCGTTGCCCACGGCAAAGTAGTAGTTGCCCGCATCCAGCTCCCACTGCTCGGAGGTGGTGTTGTAGGAGGCGAAGATCTCCAGGGTGAAGCTCAGCTCCACTGTGGTGGAGGTACCCGGCTCCAGAATGTCGGTCTTGCCGAAGTCCACCAGCTGCACAGCGGACTTCTCGGTGCCGCCCTTGGTGTAGGGGCACTGGACATAGAGCTCCACGGCGGACTTGCCCGCCACGTCGCCGGTGTTGGTGACCGTCACCACGGCGGTGCCGGTGCCGTTTTCAGCGTCGATGGTCAGGGAGTCCAGGGTCTGGGTGAAGGTGGTGTAGGAGAGGCCATAGCCGAAGCTGTAGCTCACCTGGTCGTTGTAGTCCCAGTCGGCGGTGGCGTCATAGTCGGAGTAGGTCTTGACGTACTCCGTGGCGTTGGCGTTGTTCAGGGCCTCTGCGTCCCCGGCCACGGCGTCGGCATAGCGGGTCTCGTAGTACTTGTAGCCCACGTAGATGCCCTCGTTCTCCACCACGTACCAGTCGGCCTTGCCGTAGTCGCCGCTGGTCAGCTCGCTGCCGCCGTTGGTGGAGGCGTTGGCCCAGGTGTACAGGCCCATGTTGGCGTTGGCGGGAGCGGAGGCCGGATGGACGGCGTAGGTGTCCGCCAGATGGCCGGAGGGGTTGCTCTCGCCGGTAAGCACATCCACCACGCCCTCAAAGCCGTAAGCACCGGGCAGGCCCACCCACAAAACGGCGTCCACGCCTTCGGTCTGCTTCAGGTAGTCGATGCCCATGGCGGAGTCGGAGTTGATGAGCACGATGACGGTGTCGAAGGAGTTGACCGCCAGATCGATGACCTGCTTTTCATAGGTGCTCAGATCCAGGGGGGAGTCGTAGGAGTCCCCGTCGTCGGTGGTGGCGGAGTTGATGTTGTACTCTGCCGCCTCGGAGGCCGCCCGGGTGATGACCACGATGGCAGCGTCGCTGTACTCGCCGATGGTGGCGTCGCTGAGGGTGGTCTCATCGTCGGCCACACCGGCGCTGACCATGACGCTGGGAGAGACCTCGCCGATGAGGGCGTCCATCAGGCTGTCATACTTGGTGCTAAACATATAGGATGCATGGAACCGGAAGCCGGGGTTGTTGGCGTAGAAGTCCACCATGGTGGGGTTGACCTCAATGCCCGCCTCCTCCAGAGCCACCTGGAGGGTGGTGATGGTGGCGGTGCCGCCCTCGGTGGTGGAGGAGCCGATGGTCCCGCCGTAGACCGGGTCATAGGAGCCGTAGCCCAGCAGGGTCACCTTGGCGCTGCTGGAGATGGGCAGGGCGTTCGACTCATTCTTGAGCAGGACAGAGCCCTCTGCGGAGATCTCCGCCAGCAGCTCCTCCTTGGCCTCCAGCATCTCCTCCAGAGAGGAGTAGCTGGACTCGTAATAGTAGGTCTTTTCGTCCGAGTCGCTGGTCAGGGTCAGGCTGGTGGTGCCCAGCTGCCCGTCCAGCCAGGTGGCGTAGGTCGTCCCGATCGACGTGACCCCGACCAGCACGGCCAGCAGGGTCACGCAGATACCGGACAACACCCGCCATAGCTTGGTGTGTCTCTTTTTCATAAAAAATTCCTCCTCGCTTATGCCTTCTATGGCAATTTCGCAAGGATATTATAACAGGTTCCTTTTTGTTTGACCGTTTTCTGGCAACCTCTGTATTCTGGTGGCAAAACCTGTCAGTTCATCTCCACACCCCCTCCCCTGCTCCCAAAAAATGGCAGCCGTCCGGCCTCATGGGCCGTCACGGCTGCCGCTCTTCTCCGGGTGCTTCCAGCAGGATATTCAGATAAAACATCTCCCCCTCCTGACGGCACACCAGATTTCCGCCGTATTTCCGCGCCACGTACTGCATGCTCTTCATCCCGAAGCCGTGCTGCTCCCGGTCGGCCTTGTCTGTCTGTGGGATGCCGTCCCGGAAGGTCACCTGCCCGGGGCAGTGGTTTTCCAGGTGGATGCTCACATAGTCCCCGCTGCCGGTGACCTTCAGGAAGATGACCCGCTTTTCCTCCTCCGGCTCCTGCCAGACGGCCTCGATGGCGTTGTCGATGGCGTTGCCGAACAGGGAGTACAGGTCGGTGCTCTTCATATGCCGAAGCTGGGAGCCATCCGCCATGCAGGTGAAGTGGATGTGATACCGTTCGCAGCACAGGCTCTCCTGGGTCAGAATGGAGTCCAGCACGTCGCTGCCGGTCCTTGCAATTTTGGAATAGACCGTCACCGAGTCCGCCAGCTCCTGAAGCTCCTGCCGGGAGATCTCATTGCCCCCGGTCTGCAGCCGCTCCAGCTGGTGCTTCAGGTCGTGGCATTTCAGGTTGATGGTGTCGATAGTGGCCTGGGAGAAGCGATGCTTCTCCTCCTCCATCCGCATGACCTGCTCCATTATCATCTGCTCCACCCGCATCTCGTCGATGGTGTTGTTGGAAAACAGCACCCACAGGGAGACCAGGCACCCCATGACGCCGTACAGGTCGATGGCCCCCTTCAACATGAGGCTGTAGTTATTTCCCAGATTGTCCACCGCCGCCCGGCGCAGGACCATGGTGAAGATCATGGTGGCCGCCACCAGCAGCAGGCGGTTTGCCCGGATGCGGATGTCGATCTCCCGGTTGATTTTGCGCGCGAACACCAGATAAGCCACGCCGCACAGCAGCGTGTATAGGAGAACTGCCAGCAGGTCGGTCACATAAGTGGAAAGCTCTGGCAGGCACAGGCGCAGAATCAGCTCTGTGGAGATGATGCAGCTGTGCTGGGTGGCCATTCCCGCCAGGCAGACAAAGAGCGTCTCCTTTCGCGTGATGTCAAACAGAAAACAGCAGACCGGCAACATCAGTACCCAGATCTCAAAGGGAGTCATTTGCAACCAGCCCATATAGGCGATGGACTCCATCCCGTCCAGCCACTCGCTCAGTAAAAGGAGGAGTGGGACCACGCAGACCAGACGCAGGAAAAACCATGGCCGGCGCTTCAGGCTGATGCACTGGATGCCGGTAGCCAGCATCAGCTGTAGACAGAACTGGACCGCCTGGGAGCATCCTGTCACCAGCGCTTCGATCTGCGCCATCATTTCAGCTCCCCCAGATAACGGGTGAAGGCGTTGACCAGTTCCTTCCTGCGGGGCCTGCTGATGGGCACCGTATAGGAACCCACCTGTGCGCTGTCCCGGTTGATGCGCTTGACATAGGCCAGGTTGACGATGTAGGAGTTGTCACAGCGGACGAACCGCTCTCCGGGGAGCATCTTCTCCAGCTCCTTCATAGATTCCCGCACCCGATGCTCCGCCTCCTGGGTAACGAGAAACGCATAGTGCTTTTCACTTCTGATATAGCAGATCGCAGAGAGATTGACCCGTATATAATCGCTGCCCGTTTGGAATACCAGAACACGGTCTGATTTCAGGCTGCGGTTCTGGATTGCCTTGTCCAGCTTTGCCGCAAAACGGAGGTATTCCACCGGCTTGAGCAGGAAGTCCAGGGCGTTGACCTCATAGCCAGCAATGGCGTATTGGGGCATATTCGTGATAAAGATGAGACAGACCGTGTCGTCCAGCTCCCGGAGACGGTGGGCCGCCTGCATCCCGTCCATGTTGGGCATGGCAATGTCCATCAGGATGATGTCATAGGAAGGCGTATAATCGCTGATGAAAGACAGGCCGTCTGTAAAGAGGGAGAAACGAATCTGCTGCTGCCGCTCCTTTTCATAGCGCTTTAAAAATCCGGCCAGGCGCTGGCTGTCCTCCGCGTCGTCCTCTACAATGGCAATTTGCAGCATAATACTCCCTTCTTCCTCTCCGCTTTTTGCGGTATTTTGTCATATCGTAACATTTGGATGGGTGTTTGTCAATACGGCGGGGAAAGGATTCCCGCTGCGTATCTCAATTGGGCATTTGCGAACAAACGCAGTTTTATTTCGCAATGTTACGTCTCTCATCCATGCGATGAACGACAGGCATATCACCTCGGAGCGTATCCCAGTTCTGTCAGACACCTTCACCTGTGCAAAGCTCCGGCTCAGATATTGAGGCTGCTGTGGTCAGTGGGTTGCGGAGTGCCTAAATTACCCTTGACAAAGCTCACCTCAGAGGTATGCGAGTAGCAAACTTAATCAGCTTCTCCTGTATCTGCTCTGCATGGACTTGTATTCTTTTCCCTCGTCGGAGAGTTTCTTTTTCTCCTTCGGGGCCATTTTTCCACCTTTGTCCCGCCTGGTTTTTTTGAACGCCCCGGATTTGCTGGCGATGGTCTCAATGCCGCGTCCAGGCTGCGGAAGCCTTCGATACCCATCAGGGCGTCCGGTTTTAGCCGGTTTACAAAGCCCGTCTGTTTCTGCCGGGAAAAATCAAATCCGGGCCGCCAAATCACCGCCACATGTGTTATACTATACTCAGGTGAAAAACAGGCAAACGATAAGGAGCATCGCCCTCCGGGCCTTTCTCCCTTCTATTGCCATTTACATTGTGCCGGTCGCCGCCCTCATCGTAATAGGAGCGGAAAACAGCCTGAAACACAAAACAGGACCAGAAGGAGGTGAGCCGCTTGTCAGACCGTTGCTATATCGCTATCGACCTGAAATCCTTTTATGCCTCGGTGGAGTGCGCAGAGCGTGGGCTCGACCCGCTGACCACCAATCTGGTGGTGGCCGACCAGAGCCGCACGGAGAAGACCATCTGCCTTGCGGTTTCACCCTCTCTGAAATCCTTTGGTATTCCCGGACGGGCAAGACTGTTTGAGGTTGTCCAGCGGGTGAAGGAGGTCAACCGGGAGCGCCAGCGTCGGGCGCCGGGGCACGCCTTTACCGGCTCCTCCAGCGACATCAACGAGCTGAACGCCGACCCGTCTCTGTCCTTGGACTATATTGTGGCCACACCCCAGATGGCACATTATATCCAGCGCAGCACGGAGATTTACCAGGTCTATCTCCGATTCGTCGCCCCGGAGGACATCCATGTGTACAGCATCGACGAGGTGTTCATGGATGTGACCAACTACTTGCGGACCTATCATCTCACGCCCCATGAGCTGGCCATGAAGATGATCCGGGAGGTCTTGAAGGAGACCGGAATCACGGCCACAGCGGGCATCGGAGCCAACCTCTATCTCTGCAAGATCGCCATGGACATCGTGGCAAAGCACATCCCTGCCGACAGGGACGGCGTTCGCATTGCGGAGTTGGACGAGAGAAGCTACCGGCGGCAGCTCTGGGCACACCAGCCCATCACCGACTTCTGGCGGGTGGGCCGTGGCTATGCAAAGCGTTTGGAAAAGCTGGGGCTGCATACGATGGGTGACATTGCGCGGTTCAGCTTGACCAATTATGGGGAGAACCGGCTTTACAAGGAGTTCGGCGTCAACGCCGAGCTGCTCATCGACCACGCCTGGGGCTGGGAGCCGTGCCGTATCTCCGACATTAAGGCGTACGAACCGGAGAACAACAGCATCAGCTCCGGGCAGGTGCTGCAATCCCCCTATGAATTTGACAAGGCCCGGCTGGTCGTCCGGGAGATGGCGGACGCCCTCTCCCTCGACCTGGTGGACAAGGGACTGGTGGCCGACCAGATCGTGCTGACCATCGGCTATGACATTGAAAATCTGACCGACGCGGAGAGGCAGAGGGCCTACAGGGGCGAAGTCACCACCGACCACTACGGCAGGAAGGTGCCCAGGCAGGCCCACGGCTCCATCAACTTGGGACGGCAGACGGCCTCCACCCTGCTGATCACTGACGCCGCTATGGAGCTGTTTGACCGCATCGTTGACCGGAATCTGCTGGTACGGCGGATGTATGTGGTGGCAAACCACGTGGTCAGTGAGAACATGGCCAGGCCATCGGAGCCGGACCAGATGGACCTGTTCTCCGATTATGCTGCCCTGGAAGAGCAGCGTGAAAAGGAACAGGCAGAGCAGGACAGGGAGAAGCGCAGACAGAAGGCGGTTCTGGAAATTCAAAAGAAGTTCGGAAAGAACGCCCTGTTGAAGGGGATGAATCTGGAGGAAGGAGCCACCGGCAAAGACCGCAACGCGCAGATCGGAGGACATAAGGCGTGAGAAAGGACGATCAGGGCGTCATCGACCTGCCCCACCGCGTCTCAGGGGCCCGGCCCCATACGTCCATGCGCGACCGGGCGGCGCTTACAGGATAAATCCCCAGACCGGGCTGTATGCCGGGATGCACGTTCGGTTCACCCGACGGAAAATGTCGCTCACGGAGGGAATCGAATATATTGATGAGCATGACGTGTTTTCGGGACTGTCGAAAAGCACCCTTCATAAAATATATCCCAGAAAGGAATTGCCGCTTATTTCGATCGAAAGGACATCGTGTTGAACCCCGACATGAAGCTGCAAAGCATCGAAGCGGTCAAAAGAAGTGTTATGAACAATCTGGGGATTGCCTATGTCCCCCAGTTTTCTGTGGAGGAAGAATTGAAAAGCGGTTCCCTGCTTCGATTAAGGACGGAGTTGGATGATAAATCGTATCCGGGGGTGTGCGTGTTCCACAAAAACAGGTGGGTCAGTCCGCAGATGGAATTGGCATTTCGGATTTTGCAGAAGCAGATTGAAGTCAACTACAGCAAATATAAAAACAGCGCAGATTGACATGATATAAAATAGAATACATGGCAACAGCCCGGAAGCCCAGGCACTCAGCAACGAGCGCTTGGGCTTCCTGCTATTACCGGCGAGGCATCTGATAAAGGTCAGGTGTCTTTTTTGTTGCCAAAATGCCGACGTACATACCGGGAAAGGAGGCTTTACAGGTATGAACGTGTTTGAAGCAGTCAAGCAGTCTGTGACCGCCCGGCAGGCTGCGGAGGTTTATGGAATACGGGTGAACCGAAACGGAATGTGCCCAATCAGAATAAAAAATTACAATTCGAGGAAAATAACGGTAACAGAGAGGAGTCGTGATAACATTTGGAGATAAATGTACGAGATGATAAAAAACTGGTCGATGTCTGGCTGACGAATGGGGAGAAAAACGATCCGCAGATTCAGGCACAGCTCAGGGAACTCTATGCGAAGTACAAGGAGGAAAAATATCTGGTGGCGGTCTACCAGTCCGGCAGCCGTGACCTCTATGAGAGCACACTGGCGCTGCTCGCTTACAACAAAAAGCGGGTGGCGGAGCTGGACGTACAACGGGAGAAGCGGCAGCGGGCCGCAACGGTGGAACGTTGACTGTTGGCGGGGAGGGGAAATTTCCCTCCCCGCCATTTTAGGGGTTGCAATTCACCGAAAAGCAATATACAATGTTATCTACATAAAGAAAGTGAATATCAGACAAGAGGCGAGGAGGACAGCATGACCGAAACATTCGACATTGCAGGCTACGCCCGCATCTCCGTAGACGACGAGCTTGACCGGGACAACATATCCATCGAAAACCAGAAGGCTATTATCCAGGACTTCGTCACACACCAGTTTCCGGGCAGCTCGCTCACTTTTTTTGAAGACCGTGACCGCTCCGGCTACACCTTCGAGCAGCGAGAGGGATACCAAGCCATGCGCCGGGGGCTGATGAGCCACAGGTATGACATTCTGGTGGTCAAGGATTTCTCCCGATTTTCCCGCCGTAACAGCCGGGGACTGGTAGAGCTGGAGGACTTGCGGGACGCAGGGGTGCGCATTATCTCCATCGGGGACAGCGTCGATTTCCCCAAAAACGACGACTGGTTGAAAATACAGTTTCAATTCCTCATCAACGAGATGCCGGTGACGGACACCAGCAAGAAGGTGCGCAATGTCATCAAGCGCCGGCAGGCAGACGGTCAATGGCTCTGCGCCGCTCCCTACGGTTATATCATCAACAAGCGCAGGGAGTTCGAGATTGTCCCCACAGAGGCCGACATTGTGCGCCGAATCTTTGACCTCTATAACAATGCGGGCTGGGGTTATAAGAAGATCGCCAACCATCTCACGGATGAGGGCATCCCCACCCCCCGTATGTCAGAGCAGATGCGGAAGGAGGCCCAGGGAGAAGCGTACAAGCGCAAAACCAAGTCGGCCTGGGCCATTGTGACGGTGCAGGGGATACTGGACAACGATTTTTACATCGGCACTCTGCGCCAGGGCAAGTACACCCGGACGAAAATCAACGGCAAAGACGTCCGCCGGGACGACGGGGAGCAGATCGTCATCGAGAACCACCATCAGGCTATCATCGACTACCGCACCTTTGCCACCACCCGCGCCCTCCGGGAGAAGCGCAGCCGGAACAACTACCGGGGCGTGAAGATCAACGACAACGTGTATTCCGGCTTTCTGGAGTGCGGCGACTGTGGCAGTCCCATGTTTGCCATGAGCCGCAAGGACTTGAAAGCCGCCTACACCTGCGGCACCTATCATCGCCGTGGCACAGCAGGATGCACCAGCCACCATATTCGGGTGGACAAGCTGGACGAGCTGCTGAAACTGTATGTCCGGCAGCTCATGGAGCAGTCTGCCGCCATGCCGGAGCAGTTGAACGCCGACCTGAACCGGGAGACGGAGGACGTGACTGAAACGGAACAGTCCGCCGACCATCTGGCCCAGGTGCTGGACGATTTGACCGAGGAGCTGAAGGCTACCAAGCGCCAGCGTATCCGGGACATCATGAAGCACCCGGAGCAGGAGCAGCTGTTGGAGGAGACCTATGATGAGCTGGAAACCGACCTGCAACGAAAAATCGAAGGGCTGAACCATCAAATCGACCTGCTCTCTGACAAGCGCAACACCATCCTCCGGGCCAACCGGGTGGCGAAAACAGCTATAGACGTCTTTCGGGACATTCTGGAAAAGGAGCATCTGGAACGCAACGACCTGGAGCTGCTCATCGACCGCATCAAGGTATATGAAGACCATCTGGAAATTCAGCTCCAGCCGGACATCGACGCCCTGCTCCGGGCGGGACAGTTGGAGGACGCCGTAAATTTTGACCGGGACACGGCAGAAAACCGCCAGGTCACCCTTGTGCAGCGTGCCAAACAGCACGCTGACAAGGTCTACCGTGTCAATGTTATCGGTGACGGCGACCCCCTGGAAATCTACACCGACAAGGACGGCGAGGTGATTTTCAAGAAATACTCCCTGATGGGCGACCTGCAAACGGTGGCAGGGCAGATCTGCGAGACGCTGCACAAGACCACCGGCTGTCCCACCGTCATCACGGACCGGGATACCGTCATTGCCGTCTCCGGCGCGCCCCGCCGGGAGCTGAGCGAGCGCCGCGTCTCCTCCGCTCTGGAGGGCATTATGGAGGGGCGGCAGCTCTATCAATACCACGACGGGGAACCGGAGATCGCCGTGACAGAGGACGGCGTCAGCGGCCTCACCGCTGCCCTGGCCGCTCCCATTCTCAGTGAGGGGGACGTGATGGGCTGCGTGGTGCTGGGCAGTCGGGAACGGGGCAAGGGCCTGGGAGAGACGGAGTGTAAGCTGATACAGACCATGTCCGGCTTTTTGGGCAGACACATGGAGTCCTGACAAAAAACGGCCCGCTGTCCGGCAAAGGCAGCGGGTCAGCCTGGCCACATGGCGGGAATTTGCCCCGGTTTGGTTCACATAATGACGAAAACTGCCTATTTTTTCGTGTAAAACTCTTTACACAAGGCATTTTCTGGAGTAAAATAGACTTGTGAACAGCAGTAAATTCGGGAATATTCAGATGGAGGTGTGATCGGAATGTCTGACTTCACCCGGCGCTTTGATGTTTATAAGGATGAGGAGTGGAATACCCGGGCGATCCTGACCGAGGTGTACCGTTCTCTGGAGGAAAAGGGCTATAACCCGATCAACCAGATCGTCGGCTACATCCTGTCAGAAGATCCCACCTATATCACCAACTACAACAACGCCAGAACGCTGATTCGCCGTCTGGATCGGGACGAGCTGCTCCAGGAGCTGCTCCGGTACTATCTGAACGTGTGATTGCGTCAAACATATCTGCAAAAGCGCGCGCCGTCATCCCCTCAGCGGGATGACGGCGCGCATTTTTGTATCAGTTGACCTTGAGGACGGCTCCCTTGTCCGCCGAGGTGACCATGCTGGCATACCGGGCCAGATAGCCGGTCTTGACCTTCGGCTCCGGGCAGACCCAGGCGGCCTTCCGGGCAGCCAGTACGTCCTCCGGCACGTCCAGAGAGATCTTATGACCGGGGATGTCGATGGAGATGATGTCGCCCTCCTCCACCAGACCGATCATGCCGCCGGCAGCGGCCTCCGGGGAGACATGACCGATGGAGGCCCCCCGTGTGGCGCCGGAGAAGCGCCCGTCGGTGATGAGGGCCACCGACTCTCCCAGGCCCATGCCGCAGATGGCGGAGGTGGGGTTGAGCATTTCCCGCATGCCGGGACCGCCCTTGGGCCCTTCGTAGCGGATGACCACCACGTCGCCGGGCTTGATGCCTCCGGCGTAGATGACGGCAATGGCGTCCTCCTCGCTGTCAAAGACACGGGCGGGGCCGCTGTGTTGCATCATCTCCGGAGCCACCGCCGCCTGCTTGACCACGCAGCCGTCGGGGGCCAGGTTGCCAAAGAGGACGGAGATGCCGCCGGTCTTCATGAAGGGATTATCGATGGGCCGGATGATCTCCGGGTCGCGGTTGACCGCATTGGCGATATTCTCCCCCACCGTCTTGCCGGTGCAGGTGATGAGGTCGGTTTTCAACAGTCCTGCGTCCGCCAGCTCCTTCATGACGGCGTACACGCCGCCCGCCTGCTCCAGATCCTCCATATAGGTGAAGCCCGCCGGGGCCAGGTGGCACAGGTTGGGGGTGACGGCGGCGATCTCGTTGGACATATTCAGGTCCAGCTCGATGCCGCACTCATGGGCGATGGCGGGCAGGTGGAGCATGGTGTTGGTGGAGCAGCCCAAGGCCATGTCCACCGTCTCGGCGTTGTGGAAGGCGTCGGCGGTCATAATGTCCCGGGGGCGGATGTTCTGCCGCAGCAGCTCCATCACCTGCATCCCCGCCTGCTTTGCCAGCCGCAGCCGGGCGGAGTAGGGGGCGGGAATGGTGCCGTTGCCCCGAAGGCCCATGCCGATAGCCTCGGTGAGACAGTTCATGGAGTTGGCGGTGTACATCCCGGAGCAGGAGCCGCAGGAGGGGCAGGCATTTTCGATATACTCCTCCACGCCCTCCTCGTCCAGCTTTCCGGCGTGGTACTCCCCCACCGCCTCAAACATATGGCTCAGGCAGGTGCGACGACCGTCCCGCATCTTCCCTGCCAGCATGGGGCCGCCGGAGACGAAGATGGTGGGGACGTTGATCCGGGCGGCAGCCATGAGCAGGCCGGGGACGTTCTTGTCGCAGTTGGGGATCATCACCAGGGCGTCGAACTGATGGGCGATGGCCATGCACTCGGTGGAGTCGGCGATCAGGTCCCGGGTGACCAGGGAGTATTTCATCCCGATGTGGCCCATGGCGATGCCGTCGCAGACGGCGATGGCAGGGAACTCGATGGGGGTGCCTCCGGCCATGCGGACACCGGCCTTGACCGCCTCGGCGATCTTGTCCAGGTTCATGTGGCCGGGGACGATCTCGTTATAGGAGCAGACGATGCCCACCAGGGGCCGGTCCGTCTCCTCCTTGGTGAAGCCCAGGGCAGCAAACAGGGAGCGGTTGGGCGCCCGGTCCACCCCCTGGGTGACGTTGGCGGATTTCAGTGCCATTGGGTGTGCCTCCTTACAGAAACAGGAATAAAGCAGAGGACGGGCGAACGCCCGCCCTCTGTCAGTGGTCAGGAAAAATCAGTTGGAAGCGGAGTCCAGCCCCTTGTCGCCCTCGGCGCTGTCCTTCCACAGCATGTTGTCCCGGAGCTCCTTGCCCACGATCTCCATGGGGTGCTTGGCCAGCTTGGCCCGCTTGGAGTTGAAGAAGGTGCGGCCGTTCTTGTTCTCGGCGATCCACTTTCCGGCGAAGGTGCCGTCCTGGATGTCGGAGAGGACCGCCCGCATGTTGGCCTTCACCTGGTCGTGAGGCAGCACACGGGGACCGGAGACATACTCGCCGTACTCGGCGGTGTCGGAGATGGAGTAGTTCATGGCAGCCACGCCGCCCTTGTTGATCAGGTCAACGATGAGCTTCATCTCGTGGATGCACTCGAAGTAGGCGTTCTCCGGGTCGTAACCGGCCTCCACCAGCACCTCGAAGCCGCACTGCATCAGGTCCACCACGCCGCCGCAGAGAACGGTCTGCTCGCCGAACAGGTCGGTCTCGGTCTCGATGTCCATAGTGGTCTCCATGATGCCCGCGCGGGCGCCGCCGATACCGGCGATATAGGCCAGGGCAGTCTGACGGCAGTGGCCGGTGGCGTCCTGCTCCACGGCAATCAGACAGGGCACGCCCTTGCCCGCCACATACTGGGAGCGGACGGTGTGGCCGGGGCCCTTGGGGGCCGCCATGAACACGTCCACGTCGGCGGGAGGCACGATCTGCTTATAGCGGATGTTAAAGCCGTGGGCGAAGGCGATGGCGTTGCCCGGCTCCAGGTTGTCCTTGACGGACTCGGCGTAGATCTGGGCGGCCCGCTCGTCGTTGACCAGCATCATGACGATGTCGGCCTTCTTGGAAGCCTCGGCCACGGTGTAGACCTCAAAGCCGTCCTTCTCCGCCTTGTCCCAGCTCTTGCCATGGCGCAGGCCGATGATGACGTCGCAGCCGGAATCCCGCAGGTTCTGGGCGTGGGCGTGGCCCTGGGAGCCGTAGCCGATGACGGCGATCTTCTTCCCGTCCAGATTGGACAGGTCGCAGTCCTTCTCATAGTACATTTTTGCCATAATTATATTCCTCCTTCAGTTTTGTCTGATCATATATTGTGCTACGCCCTCGTTCGATGGCGATAGTACCGGTTCTTACTACCTCAAGAATCCCAAATTCCTGAAGCAGGTTCATCAGCGCCTCCACCTTTTCTTCTGTGCCGAAGGTGGCGACGGTCAGCGCATCCCGGCTCACATCGATGATGTTGGCCCGGAACAGCTCGGCGATCTGGATGATCTCTCCCCTGCTCATCATATCGTCCGCCTGGACCTTGATGAGGGCCACCTCCCGCTGGAGGGAGCTGTCCGCGTCCAGCACCTTGACGGCCAGGACAGGGAGCAGCTTGCGGCACTGGGCGGCGATCTGGTCGATCATCAGCTCGTCTCCCTTGATGACGATGGTGATGCGGGTGACTCCCGGCTCGTTGGAGGCGCCGGTGGCGATGGACTCGATGTTGTACCCCTTCCGGGAGAACAGCCGGGAGACCTGGGACATGACGCCGGGGATGTCCTTCACCAGCAGAGACAGGGTGTACAGCTTTTTCTCGTTGTCAAATTCACGTTTCATCCCTGTCACCCCCTCAGCTGAGCAGGAAATCGGTGATGTTGCCGCCGCCGGGGACCATGGGGCGGACCATCTCGTCGATGTCCAGCATACAGTCGATCACGTAGCCGCAGCCGCAGGACAACGCCTCGGCCATGGCCGCCTCCATCTCCCTGACATTGGTGACCCGGCAGCCCTTGAGCCCGTAGGCCTCCGCCAGCTTGACGAAGTCGGGGCCCCGGTCCAGGGTGGTCTCAGAGTACCGCTGGTCGTAAATCAGGTTCTGCCACTGGCGCACCATGCCCAGGGTGCCGTTGTTGAACACCACGGTGATGATGGGCAGGTGATAGTGCTCCACGGTGGACAGCTCGTGGCAGTTCATCCGGAAGCAGCCGTCTCCGGTGGTGTGGATGACCACCTTGTCCGGATGGGCCATCTTCGCCCCGATGGCGGCCCCCAGGCCGAAGCCCATGGTGCCGAAGCCGCCGGAGGTGAGCAGCTGACCGGGATAGTCAAAGTGGAAATATTGGATGGTCCACATCTGGTTCTGGCCCACGTCGGTGGCGACAATGGTATCCTTGGGAGCCATCCGGCGGATGGTCTCCAGCACCTGCTTGGGAGAGAAGGCGGAGTCGTCCTCCCCCACCTCCTCCCGCTCCCGGCGAAGGGAGAGGATCTGTTCCTTCCACTCCGGGTGGCTGTATTGGCCTATCCGCTCGTTGAGCAGCTCCAGCACCCGGCGGGCGTTGCCCACGATATGGTGGTCGGTGAGCACGTTTTTGTCGATCTCCGCCCGGTCGATGTCGATGTGGACGATTTTGGCCTGGCTGGCGAAGGTGTTGGGATTCAGAGCCACCCGATCAGAGAACCGGCAGCCCACGGCGATGAGCAGGTCACACCGGTCCACCGCCACATTGGAGGCCCGGCTGCCGTGCATACCGATCATGCCGGTAGTCAGGGGATGTCCGCCCGGGAAGCCGCCGCCGCCCATGAGGGTGATGGCCACCGGACTGTCCAGCTTCTCCGCAAAGGTGCGGAACTCCTTGTGGGCCCTGCCCCGGACGACGCCGCCGCCGCAGATGAGCAGGGGCCGCTCCGACTGGGCGATCATCTCCACCAGCTTGTCGATGTCCCCGTGGTCCGGCTCCGGAGCCTTGAGGCCGTGGCTCTCGCTCAGCTCCCGCACGCTGCCCCAGGTGCGGTTTTCATACCAGGGGATGAACTCGTAGTCGATCATCTCGGTGGGGGCGGTGACGTTCTTCAGAAAGTCGATGAGCACCGGCCCGGGCCGACCCGTGGCGGCCACGGCGAAGGCCTGGCGCATAATGGAGGGGATGGACTGAGCGTCCCGCACCAGATAGGTGGCCTTGGTGATGGGCATGGCGATGCCGGTGATGTCCACCTCCTGGAAGGAATCCCGTCCCAGCAGCGGCTCGGTGACGTTGCAGGTGATGAACACCACGGGAGAGGAGTCCATATAAGCGGTGGCGATGCCGGTGGTCAGGTTGGTAGCCCCCGGCCCGGAGGTGGCGAAGCACACCCCCACCTTGCCGGTGGAGCGGGCGTAGCCGTCGGCTGCGTGGGACGCCCCCTGCTCGTGGGCGGTGAGAACGTGGGTGATCTTGTCCCGATAGTTGTACAGCTCGTCATAGAGGTTGAGGATAGTACCGCCGGGATAGCCGAAGACGGTATCCACCTCCTGCTCCAGCAGGCACTCCATGATGGCCTGAGTGGCACGAATTTTCACTGATTTCTTTCCTCCCGCTCAAATCTTTCCGCTGCCCTTTTGCAGGGCAATGACCCCGGTACGGGCCACCTCCTGAATGGAGAAGGGGCGGAGCATGGATTCAAAGGTGTCGATGCGGTCCGGGGTGTCGGACAGCTCCAGGGTGAGAGAGGTGGGGGAGATATCCGCCACCTTGGCCCCCATCAGCTCACAGATGGTCATAATGTCCGGCCGGGTCTTGGCGTTGGCGTTCACCTTGATGAGCACCAGCTCCCGGCCGATCAGCCGGTCCTCCTCCAGGGTACGCACCTTGATGACCTCGATGAGCTTGTTGAGCTGCTTGGAGACCTGCTCCACTACGCTGTTGCCGCTGTCCACGATAATGGTGATGCGGGAGATGGCGGGGTCGTCGGTGACGCCCACCGCCAGGGACTCGATATTAAATGCCCGGCGGGAGAACAATCCGGTGATTCGGTTCAGGACACCGGCCTGATTCTCCACCAGAACGGAGATGGTCTGTCTCATCGTCCGCCTCCTTTAGTCGTTGGTGGTGGCCTTGGGGTCCACCATGCAGATCAGCAAAAAGCTGCCCGGTGTGTTGAGCATCTCGTCCAGCGCGTCGTCCACGTCCCGGTCCTCCGACAGCACCCGACTGGGGATGCCATAGGCGGCGGCGAGGGCGGCGAAATCCGGGGAGCCGTCCAGCGCCACGCCGAAAGGCCCGGCGGGATAGGTGGGGGTGTCCTGGATCTGGCGCACCAGGCCCAGATAGTTGTTCTGGATGAGGATGATCTTGATGTCCATATCCGCCGCCCGGACGGCGGCCAGCTCGTTAAACGCCATCTGGAAGCTGCCGTCGCCGCAGATGACCACCGTCTGCCGGTTGGGCTGGGCCACCTTGACGCCGATGGCGGCGGGCAGAGCGTAGCCCATGGTGCCCAGGCCGCCGCTGGTGAGGAAGCGGGGCCCCTCCAGCTGGAGGTGACGGCAGGCCCAGATCTGGTTCTGGCCCACGTCGGCCACCACGGCGGCGTTGTATTGCAGCTTCCGGCTGAGCTGCCGGAGCAGGTGTCCCGGGAACACGTATCCCGGGGTGCTGGGAAACTCCCGGTGCCGCACCTGGTAGCGCACCTCCTGCAGCCCGGTGAGCCATTCCGTCTGCTCACCCTTCTGGGCCCGCTCCAGCAGCTGCCCGAGGATGACCTTCACATCCCCCACCACAGGGATCTCGGCGGTCATATTCTTCCCGATCTCCGCCGGGTCTACGTCGATATGGACGATGGTGGTCCGCTCCTGGAGGGTGCTGGGGGAGAGAATGGCCCGGTCGGCCACCCGACAGCCCACCATGATCAGCAGATCGGCGTCGGTCAGGGCCTGGTTTGCCGCCTGACTGCCGAAGGCGCCGATCATGCCCATGTTCAGGGGATGGGCGGAGGGCATCAGGGACAGCCCCATCATGGTGGTGATCACGGGGATGCAGGTCCGCTCGGCAAACTCGGTGAGCTCCTGCTGGGCGTCGGCCAGAAAGACCCCGCCGCCGGCGCAGAGGACAGGCCGCTGGGCCTGCTCGATGGCCCCGATGACCCGCTTGATTTGCAGCTCATTCCCCCGGACGCTGGGCTTGTAGCTGCGCAGGGAGACCTGCTCCGGATAGCTGAACTCGTGGGTCAGCTCCTGCTGCTGGATGTCGCTGGGCAAGTCGATGAGCACCGGACCGGGCCGCCCGGTGGAAGCGATGTGGAACGCCTCCGCCACGATGCGGGGGATGTCGTCAGCGTTCTTGACCAGATAGCTGTGCTTGGAGAAGGGGGCCACAGCGCCGGTGATATCCACCTCCTGGAAGATATCCCGTCCCAGCAGGTTGCTGGGCACCTGTCCGGTGATGGCCACCATGGGGATAGAGTCCATATAGGCGGTGGCGATGCCGGTGATCAGGTTGGTGGCGCCGGGACCGGAGGTGACCATGCACACCCCCACCTTGCCGGTCACCCGGTAATAGCCCGAGGCCATGTGGCCGGCGTTCTGCTCCGTCCGGACCAGGGTATAGCCGATCTCAGGGGCGTGGGCCAGGGCATCCACCGCATAGCAGATGGTGGCCCCTGCGTAACCAAAGATATGCTCCACACCGGCCCGCTTCAGGCTCTCGATCAGGGCTTGCGCTCCCGTCATGTCTCTGACACCTCCATTGGCGAAATTTAATTTGTATGCAGATAAAGGAAAAAAGAAAACGCCCCGTCCCCTGTCATAGGACGAAGCGAATACTCCGTGGTACCACCTAAATTCATGGAAACGCCATGAGCGACTCCATGCACTCACTGCCTCTGTAACGGGAGGGCGCCCGGCTGAGCCTACTGGTAACCGTTCGGTCAGCTGCTCCTGGGTGACTTTGGAAAACAGGCGGCGCAGGCGCTTGCAGCAGACGCGCCCTCTCTGGGCCGCCGACCCTGTCTCTACTTTTCCCAATCACTGCATTTACGAATTAAACATCATGATACCGGTTCAGAGGGGTTTTGTCAAGTGAAATTTTCGGATTTCTCCCGAACCGCGGCAAAAGGGCCGCTCTGGCGGGGGAAAACGGAGAAAATAAAAAAATATTGCGAAAATATACGGTTATCGTTGACTAACAGCTTTCCCCCGGATATAATATAAACAGGAATCATTCCTAATTAAAAAATCTTGCCGGACATCCGGCATTCTGGAGGTACGGAACATGAAAAAGTATGTTTGCCCCATCTGCGGTTACGTTCACGAGGGCGAGATGCCTGAGGGCTTTGTCTGCCCCCTTTGCAAGTGCCCCGGCTCCAAGTTCATTGAACAGGCCGAGGGTCAGTCCTGGGCCGCTGAGCACATCGTCGGCGTGGCCAAGGACGCCCCGGAGGAGATCAAGCAGGGGCTGCGGGAGAACTTCACCGGTGAGTGCACCGAGGTCGGTATGTATCTGGCCATGGCCCGCGTGGCCCATCGGGAGGGCTATCCTGAGATCGGCCTGTACTGGGAAAAGGCCGCCTATGAGGAGGCGGAGCACGCCGCCAAATTCGCCGAGCTGCTGGGCGAGGTGCTCACCGACTCCACCAAGGAGAACCTGACCGTCCGGGTGGAGGCGGAGAACGGCGCCACCGCCGGTAAGTTCGAGCTGGCCAAGAAGGCCAAGGAGCTGGGCCTGGACGCCATCCACGACACCGTCCACGAGATGGCCCGGGACGAAGCCCGTCACGGCAAGGCCTTTGAGGGTCTGCTGAAGCGGTACTTCTGAGCTGCATACCCGCTGAAAGGAGAACTCGTCATGGAAAAGTATGTCTGCCCCTGCGGCTATGTCTATGACCCCGCCGAAGGCGATCCGGAAAACGGCGTCGCCCCCGGCACTCCCTGGGAGGATGTCCCGGAGGATTGGGTCTGCCCCGTCTGCGGCCTGAGCAAGGACGCCTTTGAGGCCGAATAATGGAAACAGAACAGGCGAACGTTCCGTTCCCTGTCAGACAGCCAGCAAAAACAGCATCAGCCCCCTCAGTACAGACGCTCGGGAAACCGTCGAGACTGCACTGAGGGGGCTGTCTAATTTTCTCCGGCAGGGCCGTCGCCCTCCGGTCGTCACTCCACCGTGACACTCTTGGCCAGGTTCCGGGGCTTGTCGATGTCGCAGCCCCGCTGGAGGGCCACGTAGTAGGCGAACAGCTGCAGCGGCACCACCGCCAGGGAGGGCAACAGCATGGGGTGGGTGTCCGGGATAACGATGAGGGAGTCGCTGTGCTTCGCCATCTCCTCCCGCTTGCTCTCGGTGGTCACGCCCAGAACAGTGGCCCCCCGGCTCTTGACCTCCACCACGTTGCTGATGGCCTTGTCAAACAGGGGCGCGTAGGTGGCCAGCGCCACCACCAGGGTCCCCGGCTCGATGAGGGAGATGGTCCCATGCTTCAGCTCTCCGGCGGCGTAGGCCTCGGAGTGAATATAGGAGATCTCCTTTAATTTCAGCGACCCCTCCAGCCCCATGGCATAGTCCAGGTTTCGCCCGATGAAGAAGATGGACTCGTGATTGAAATACTGGGAGGCGAAGTACTGGATCTCCTCCGTGTGGCTCAAAATCTCCTCCATCTTGGCGGGGATGAGCCGCATCTGCTCCAAAATCTCCCCGATCTCCCTCTGGGACATGGTGTCCATGACCCGGGCAAAGTGGAGGCCCAGCAGGGTGAGCACCGCCAGCTGGGTGGAGTAGGCCTTGGTGGTGGCCACGGCGATCTCCGGCCCCGCCCAGGTGTAGAGGACGCTGTCCGCCTCCTTGGCGATGGAGCTGCCCATGACGTTGACGATGGCCAGGGTCCTGGCCCCCAGCTGCCTGGCCTCCCGGAGGGCGGCCATGGTGTCCAGCGTCTCTCCCGACTGACTGATGACCACCACCAGGGACTTCTCATCCACGATGGGGTCGGCGTACCGGAATTCCGAGGCCAGCAACACCTCCACCGGTCGGCGGAGCATCCGCTCCAGCAGGTATTTTCCCACCACCCCCACATGGTAGGAGGAGCCGCAGGCCACGATATAGAGCCGGTCCAGCTGACGGATGAAATCGTCCTCCAGGTTCAGGTCCTCCAGCTCCACCCGGTCGCCCCTGATGCGGGGGAAAGCCGCCTTGCGGTAGGCCTCGGGCTGCTCCATGATCTCCTTGAACATGAAGTGCTCATAGCCGCCCTTTTCCGCGTCGGAGATGTCCCAGTCCACGGTGGAGCGCTCCTTCTCCACCGGCTGATTCAGGTCGTTGTAGACCTGGATGCCCTCCCGGGTCAGGATGGCCAGCTCTCCGTCCTCCATATAGCTCACCGTCTTGGTGTACTTAATGAGGGCGGTGACATCACTGGCCGTAAAGTTACAGCCGTCTCCGTAGCCCAGCACCAGAGGGCCGTCCTTCCGGGCGGCCACCAGCTGATCCGGGGCGTCGGCGCACAGGATGCCCAGGGCATAGGAGCCCTCGATCCGGTGGATGACCTTAAAGGTGGCCTCCACAATGTCCCCCTGATAGTAATAGTCCAGCAGCTGGGCCACCACCTCGGTGTCCGTGTCGGAGTGGAAGGTCACGCCCTGTCCCTGGAGAAACTCCTTGATCTCCATGTAGTTCTCGATGATGCCGTTGTGGACCACGGCGATGCGGCCGGAATTGCTCAGATGGGGATGGGCGTTGGTGTCTGACGGCTCCCCGTGGGTGGCCCAGCGGGTGTGTCCCACCCCCAGGGTCCCGGAGAGGGTCTTTCCCCCGTCCACCATGTCGCTGAGTACCTTCAGACGGCCCTTGGACTTGACCATTTGCAGGCCCTTCTCCCTGTCCAGCACCGCCAGACCCGCAGAGTCATATCCCCGGTACTCCAGCCGGGCCAGTCCGTCCAGCAGGACAGGAGCGGCCTGCTCCTCGCCCACAAAACCGACGATCCCACACATAGGTTGTTTCCTCCTTCTGCTTGTTCTCCACTGATTCAACAGAGGAAAAGCAGGACCGGGCGCTCCCCATCCTGCTCCTCCTCATCGATACAGGTACGATTTTTACTTGGTTCCAAAAATACGGTCGCCCGCATCCCCCAGACCGGGGACAATATAGCCGTGCTCGTTGAGGTGGTCGTCTACGGCGGCCACATAGATGTCCACATCCGGATGGGCCTTCTGCATGGCGGCGATGCCCTCCGGGGCGGCGAGAATGTTCATCAGCTTGATGTGCTTGCAGCCGTAGCCCTTGAGCAGCTCCACAGCCGCGCAGGCAGAGCCGCCGGTGGCCAGCATGGGATCGACGATAATCACGTCCCGGTCTGCGATATCGGGGGGCATCTTGCAGTAATAGGTCACAGGAGCCAGGGTCTCCGGGTCCCGGTACAGGCCGATATGGCCCACCTTGGCGGAGGGCAGCATGGACAGCATCCCGTCCACCATGCCCAGACCGGCCCGGAGGATGGGGACGATAGCCACCTTCTTGCCCGCCAGCCGTTTGCACTTGGCGACGCCGACCGGGGTCTCCACCTCGATCTCCCGGGTAGGCATATCCCGGGTGGCCTCATAGCACATGAGGGCAGCGATCTCGCTGACGATGGTGCGGAATTCCCGGGTGCCGGTGTTCTTGTCCCGGATGATGGACAGCTTGTGGTGGATCAGCGGATGGTCAAAGATATGGACATTGTCAGACATGGGTCATTCCCCTTTCCTGTTGCGGGTCCTTTCCAGCCGCTCCCGCTCCGCCTGAGAGAGACGGATATAGTTGGCGGCCAGGCCCTGAGCGTCGGTGATCTGTCCCGCTCTCGCCTGCTCCAGGGCGGCCCTTGCCACACCCCAGGCGGACTGAAAACGGAGATGGGGCGGCGACAGCCTCTGGTCGGCCCCCAGCGTTCTCCCGTAATTATAGCACAGCTCCGCCCCATCGCCAACGATTATTTGACCATTTTTTCCGTCCAGCTCGGCAAACAGCTCCGCCAGAGAGATGGCCCTGTCCTCACACAGCCGCTCCAGCCGCTCCCCGTCGGAGCGGAACTGGGCGTTGTACACCTGGCTCCGTCGGGCGTCCATACAGCATAGGATTTCCCCCCGGTGCTGGACCATCTGCCAGGCCATGGCCTCCAAGGTGGAGACCCCGCAGCAGGGCTTTTCCAGGCTCCAGCCCAGACCCTTGGCAGCGGAGAGGCCGATGCGCAGCCCGGTGAACGACCCCGGCCCGGCGGCGCAGGCAATCAGGTCGATTTCCCGGAGGTCCGTGCCGCAGTGCTCCAGCATGGACTGGCACATGGGCAGCACCGTCTGGCTGTGGGTCAGGCCGCTGTTCTGATAGCTCTGTGCGATGAGAAACTCGTCCTCGCAGAGGCAGACCGACGCCGCCTTGGCGCTGGTCTCGATGGCAAGAATCTTCAAAGTCCCTCCGCCCCCTCGATGGTGATGGTCCGCTCATTGTCCTGCGTTCCCCTGCGGATGTCCACCCGGAGGGTGGTCTCGTCCCACAGCTCTGCCGCCACCTCGCTCCACTCTACGGCGCAGACGCCGTTCCGGGCCAGGTAGTCCTCCCAGCCGATGTCGAACAGGTCGTCGGCGGAGGAGAGGCGGTACAGGTCGAAGTGGAACAGGGGCAGGCGGCCCCCGGTGTGCTCGTCCACGATGGTGAAGGTGGGAGACGTGACCCGACCCTGAATACCCAGGCCCCGGGCCAGGCCCCGGGTGAAGGCGGTTTTCCCCGCCCCCAGGTCGCCGGTGAAGGCGATCACCGTCCCCGGCGGGACCTGTGCCCCCAGGCACTCCCCCAGGGCCTCCGTCTCCTCCGGAGAATGGGTCGTACAGGTCATTGCGCTCCCTCCCCTTCTGATTTCTGGCCTAGTATAGCAAGATTTTTCGCCCTTTGCAAGGGGCGGCACGCAAAATGCCCCCGGCTCGACGAGCCGGGGGCAGGCCTGCGTATTGGAATAGGTGATGTTGCGTCGCTGTCAGCTGATGTCCAGCTCCGGTGGCTCATCCAGCGTCTCCGACACATATTTCCCGTTCTTTTTCCGCTGCCGGACACATTCGGTCAGCAGATACTCGATCTGTCCGTTCACCGAGCGGAAGTCATCCTCCGCCCAGGCGGCGATAGCGGCGTACAGCTTGGGAGAAAGGCGAAGGGGGACCTGTTTTTTTTTCTGCTCTCCCATCTCAGTAGAGGCTCCCGGAGTTGACGATGGGCTGTGCGTCCCGGTTGCCGCAGAGCACCACCAGCAGGTTGGACACCATGGCCGCCTTCCGCTCCTCGTCCAGCTCCACCGTATGGTTCTCCGAGAGGCGCTCCAGGGCCATCTCCACCATGCCAACGGCCCCTTCTACGATCATCTTCCGGGCGTCGATGACGGCGGAGGCCTGCTGCCGCTGGAGCATGACGGCGGCGATTTCCGGAGCGTAGGCCAGATAGGTGATCCGGGCCTCGATGATCTCCAGACCGGCCTCCTCTACCCGCTGCTGGATCTCATCCCGGATGCGTCCGGCCACCACCTCGCTGGAGCCCCGGAGGCTGCCGTCGTCGGCCACGCCGTCCCCGGTGGTGTCCACGTTGGGGGCCATGTCGTAGGGATAGACCCGGACGATGTTCCGCAGGGCGCTGTCGCACTGGAGGGAGAGGTACTCCTTGTAGTTATCCACGTTGAACACCGCCTTGGCGGTGTCCACAATGCGCCAGGTGACGGCGATGCCGATCTCCACCGGATTGCCCAGGCAGTCGTTGATCTTCTGCCGCCCGTTGCTCAGAGTCATCACCTTGAGGGAGAGCTTCTTCCCCATGCCGCCGGTGTCCAAGCTGACGTTGACTCCGTCCTCCCCCACCTTGACGCCGGTTTTCTTCACGTCGCTACTCTGACCCAGGGTAGTGTCCGCCGCCGGATTGATGGCGGTGCAGAAGGGATTGACCCAGTAAAAGCCGGTGTCCCGGAGCGTGCCCTCATAGTTGCCGAACAGGGTGAGCACCAGGGCCTCCTGGGGCCGGATGACCTTCAGGCCCAGCAGAGGGACCCACCCCACACAGAGCACCACCAGACAGATAATGCACAGAGCGGGGTTGTCCGTTTCCTCCCACTGAAAGGCCCCGAAAATGACTCCTGCCACCGCTGCCAGCAGGACGAGCAGATTGACCAGCAGGACGGGCATGCCGTTGCTTTTTGTGGTCAGCACCTTTTCTTTCATAGGAATCTCCTCCCGTTTTGTTTGATATCATTATGATATCATATTAATACTCTTTGTCAAGGGGTTATGAAAAAAACCTTCAGCGCTCATATCAAATGCGCCGGACAGAGCCGCAGGGCTCCGTCCGGCGCATATTTAAGGGGAGGAGAGATATGACGTTATTTGCACAGCTTTTCGATCCAGTCGCAGACCTCGAAGGGGTAGTCCGCCTCACAGTGGGGCTTGTCCCAGATCAGGTGATACTCCACGTCCTTGCCCAGGTTGGCCAGCTTGACCGCCAGGGACATGGAGACGATAAAGGCGGTGTCAGCGTCGCAGGCGCCCACGTTGATGCGGTAGTGTCCGGCAGGGGCGCAGACGCTCAGGTCGCTGCCCAGATAGCTCATGGGGTTGATGAGACGCAGCTTCTCGTCCAGCCCGTCGTCGTCCAGGGCCCTGGCCCAGGAGGGATAGTGCCGGGCGTATTCCTCCGGGAACTCCTCCTTCAGGGACTCCAGCAGGGCGGGGATGCTCTTGTCAAAGTGGACATAGTCCTGCTCCGGGGTGCCGAACTCCTGGTTCTCGCCGCTGTCCATGTTCAGGGTGTCGAAGCTGGTGCAGGGCTTCATCCGGCGGCGATGGCTGAGCAGATAGGTGTCCAGATCGGAGATCGTGGCCTTTTTGCCGTCCCAGGTGAGCCAGCCAGTCTTGTCCGTGCCGGGAGCCTCCACCTTGGGGAACTCCAGCCCCACATAGGGCACGCCCTTGGGCGGGCGGGAGACCAGGTCGCCCAGGCTGGGAGGCCCGGAGGGCTTGTCGCCGTCCATGCCGCCGTCCAGCGGAGGCATGGCAACCGCCGCGCCCGCATGGTGCAGACCCACGTCGTCCTTGCCCTCCGGCCCGTCGTCGGGCTTGGGGGCGTCCACCAGATGGGTATAGTTGCCGGTCAGGTAGTCGCCGCTGGTGTACTGCTCCGGCAGCTCCCCACGGTCCAGCCGGGAGAGGTAGTCTCCGACAGACTCCTCCAGGCAGGCCATGAGATAGTCATAGGCGGGGCCGCTCCGGCCGTCCTCATTCAGGGTGAAGGGCTCCCCTGTGACCGGGTGCTTCAGTCCCAGGGAGTTGAAATAGGTGATGTACTCCGCCGCCAGCTTCTGGGACAGGGCTGCCTGGAAGGGGGTAAATGTGCCCGCAGGGCCGGCAGGGGAGGACTCGTTCTCCGGGTCCTTCTGGAACTGCCACTCATAGGCCAAATCGGCGTGCTCCAGGTCGATGATGGGGCAATAAATCTGCCCGGCAAAGACGGCGTCGGATTCGTCCATAAACGCCCCGTTCTGCTCCAGATAGGGCAGATAGTCTGGATGGTCGCCGGTGACAGAGACCAGGGTGGACATGGCCCCACCGGCGCTCCAGCCCACGGATACCATACGGCTCATGTCACCGGGGAGGGCGGCGGCGTTGTGCCGCAGGAAGCGGATGCCGGTTTTCAGATCAATGAGGGTCCAGGGGGACTTGCCGCACAGGTTGCCGTCCTGGTCCCGGGACTCCCGGCCACGGCTGCCGCAGGTGACGTACACCATGCCCCGCTGGAGGTACTTGGGGGCCTCGTCCCGGGGACCGCCCAGCCAGGTGTGAGGCATCTGCATATATCCGGCAGAGTTGTTCTCAAAGACCACAGGAGCGTTTTGGGCGGTGAACGCCCCGCAGACGCCCTCCGGGTTCACCGTGCCGTCGGCGTTCAGATAGGCCTGGGGCACGAAAATGCTCATGCGCTGGAATTTGGGGGTGGTGGCCTTCAGAGTGTAGAGGATGTCCTCCAGGCACCAGCAGTGGTAGGTCTCGTCCAGGAACCATTCCTTCCGGCAGTCCGCCAGCTCCAGGGTGGTGTTCAGGATGGGGATGTAGGGCTTCATATCGATCACTCCTTGTTGTTTTGATGAAAATGCAAACGGAAATGGTGCTTCTGTTTTCTATTTTAGACAGAAGCACCAAAAAGAACAATTCTATTTCCAAATGTTTTCCTTGCCTGTTTGGAATTGATGCCCTAAAGGCCCCGCAAAATCTCCCCTTCTATCTCTCCGCAGGCATCCAAAATCGCCCGGATGCCCTCCGGGGCCAGGCCATCGATGTGGATGCCGCAGACACAGACCGCCGTGCAGTTTTTCGCACTGGCTACGGCGGCGGCCAGACGACAGGCCACGGCGTCGTCCTTGTGGCCCAGGCAGTTGAGGACAGAGGTAGTGGCGCTGACCCCCTCCCCGGTGAGGCTGGGACGGGCCACTGCCAGGGCGGCGGAACCCACATGGCCGCCGCTGTCGGAGCGGATACAGAGGGTGTAGTCCCGGCCCATGGGCACTACGTCGCAGAGCAGGGTCACGCCCCACACCGTCCGCTCGTACCGCTTCACCTGCTCTGTCATGGAGCCGCCTCCTCCATGCCCCCGGGCAGCCCCGCCCGCACCTGTTTGCAGAACTCGATAAAGTAGGCCGCCGCAGAGGAGAGGGTGTCGTTTTTCCGGTAGCTGAGATAGACGGTGGTGTAGATGGGCGGAGAGATGGGGACGGCCACAAAGGGGGGCTGGTCGCCAAAGTCAACGTGGTGAGGGAAATTCAGGTGGTTGGAGAACAGCAGGGCTACGCAGCTCCCCTTGCGTACCGTGTCCAGAATGGTCTCCAGGTTGTGGGAAGTGAAAAACACCTTGGGCAGGAAGCCCGCCTCCTGACAGGCCCGCATACACAGGTTGTAGGGCAGGGTGTTGGGTGGAATGAGGGCAAACAGGTCGTCCGCAAGCTGGGGCAGCTCCACATGGTCGGCGTGGCTCAGGGGGTGATCCGGGGGCAGGACGGCCACCAGCTGATCTCTTGCGTAGGGCAGCCTGACCAGCTGACGCTCCTTGTCCGGGTCGTGTTCCAGGTAAGCTGAGCTGTCCCGATAGATGGCGATCTCGCAGGTGCGGTTTAACAGCATCTCCCGGACGATCAGGGTGTCCGCCTCCTGGATGTTGACCTGTACCGTGGGGTGGGCCTGTTTGAACTGGAGCAGCGCCTCGGTGATGCCGTAGTGGGCGATGACGGGGATGGTGGCGATCTCCAGGGGGGCGCATTCCCGGTTCAGATGGTTGAAGGCCGCCGACTCATATTCATACTGGAGCCGGGCGATGGACTGGGCATAGGGGAGCATCAGCTTACCGAACTGGGTCAACTCCACCTTGCGGGAGGTGCGGTCAAACAGCGGAGCGCCCAGCTGATTCTCCAATGTTTTGATATGCTTGGACAGGGAGGACTGACCGATAAACAGCCGGTCCGCCGCCGCCCAGAAGTTCTGGGTCTCTGCCAGAATCACGAACTCCTTAAAATAGGAAATGTCCATACTGTATTTCCCTCCTTGATTGGCCGGTCACATTTTGCAATCACTTTCGCATAATCAATTCCTCTCTGGAATTGATTATAACGCAAACAAGAATTGTTTGTCAACTCTGTGCAGAATATAATAATAACGTAGCCGAAAATCGGCAAAATAACAAAAGTAGAAACAAGGAGGTAGTCAAATGAATGCAAACAAGAAAGTTCCGCTATGGCGGAAAACAGTCTACGGTCTCGGCACCGGCGGCGGTAATGTTTTCAGTCAGATCGGCGCAGCGTTCCTGCTGAGCTACTACACCGACACCGCTCTCATCGGCGCGGCGGCCATTGGCACCATGTTCGTGGTCTGCCGTATCTTCGACGGCATCAGCGACCTGATCATGGGCGCTGTCGTGGACAAGACGAATACCAAATGGGGCAAAGCACGTCCCTGGCTGATCCTCTCCGGCCCGTTGACCTTCCTGGGCATTGTGCTGTTGATGCATGTGCCTGAATCCGCAGGCGACACCGCCAAGCTGATCTATGCCTATGCCACCTACATCTTTATGTCTGTGGTGGTCTACACTATCTTCGGCATTGCCAACACCGCTATGCTGCCCCTGATGACCCGCGACCGGGACGACAATACAATGCTGGCCACCTTCTCCGCCGTGGGTAACAGCGTTATCGGCCTGATCGCCGGTTCCTCCATCACTCCCCTGGTTCTGGCTTTTGGCTGGCACTGGGCCAGCATTATCCTGGGTGCGATTGCCGGCGTCCTGATTCTCATCTCCGGCTTGGTGAACAAGGAGATTCAGCCCGAAGAAGGGGAAGCAGCACAGGTTCAGGGCGAGCAGCCTTCCCTGAAGCAGCAGTTCCCCGCTGTTATGAAGAACCGCTATTTCTGGCTCCTTCTGCTCATCGGCATTTTCTCCCTGCTGATGAACGCCAACGCCATCGCCGCCCAGAGCTATTATGCCAGCTATGTGATCGGCGACGCTATGTTCATGTCTACCCTGATGACTGCGGGCCAGGCCCCTGGCATCATCATTCTGTTCCTGATGCCCGCTATCTCCAAGAGATGGTCTAAACGGGCCTACCTGACCATGGGCGCCGTCCTGCTGATTATAGGCTTCCTGATCTGCGGCTTTGCCGGCACCAACACCACTTTGGTGGTCATCGGTGTGGTCATCCGCGCTCTGGGCGCCGGCCCTCTGCTGAGCGCAGTATTCGCCTTCGTGCCTGACGTGGTGGAGTACGGCTACTGGAAATACGGTGTCCGTTCCGAAGGCCTGATTTCCTCCGCTCAGTCCATCGGTTCCAAGATCGGTATGGGCTTCGGCTCCGCCATGTGCGCCTGGATTCTGGCTGCCGTGGGCTATAGCGCCACTCTGGAGACCCAGTCTGAGGCCGTTATCAGCGCCATCCAGTTCGATTACACCTTTGTGGGCGCTATTATCGGCGTGATTATCCTCGTCCTGGTACTGCTCACCGACGTGGAGAAATATGCCCCTCAGTTCCGTGAGGCCAATGCCCAGAAGGATCAGGCCCCTGCTAACAAGTAAGTAACTTCATAATTCATCCCTGTGCATAGATGGACTATGCACCCCCCTTTACCGGGACAGCGGAGGCGTTGCTTCTCGGCTGTCCCGGATTTCTTTTAGAAAGGATGGTTTAATTAAAATGAGTCAAGAAAACAAACCCTTCGGCCTGGAGGATTACGACAAGCTGGAAGGCTCTCTCCGCTTTGACGCACCGGCAGAGGGTGGCGCTCCGGCCATAGAGATGAAAATGGCCGACATCAGCTGGGTGAAGCGGAAATATCTGGACATTCCCTACGCCGACCAGTCCCCCGCTCAGCGGCTGGACCTCTATCTCCCGGAGGAGGGGGAGGGCCCATTCCCCCTGGTGGTGCATCTCCACGGCGGCGGCTTCGGCATGGGGGACAAGCGGGACGACCACATGGACACCTACCTGAAAGGGCTGGCCCACGGCTACGCCATCGCCTCGGTGGAGTACCGTCTCAGCGGCGAGGCCATTTTCCCCGCCGCCGTGCTGGACTGCCGGGAGGCGTTCCGGTTCCTGCGGAAGCACGCCGCAGAGTACAGCGTTGACCCTGACCGCATCTGCGCCCTGGGTGGCAGCGCCGGTGGCAACCTGTCGGCCATCATGGGGATGAACATCCCCAACGGCCAGTTCCCCGGCGAGGAGGGGATGACCTTTGACACGGACTGCACCGTGCAGGCCTGCATCGACCAGTTCGGCCCCATGGACTTCCGCACCATGGACGACCAGGCCCGGGCCAACGGGGTCAGCTTTGTCGATCACGACACTCCCCAGTCCGCCGAGAGCAGCTACATGGGCGGCGCTCTGCCCACCCTGTCCGACGAGTGGCTGGCCAAGGCCAACCCCGCCACCTACATCAATGAGAAGATGGCCCCCATGCTGGTGGAGCACGGCTGCGTGGACAAGCTGGTACCCTTTATGCAGAGCGTCAACTTCGTCAACGCCATCTATCAGAAGCTGGGCCAGGGTCGGGTGGAGTTCGTCCCCCTGCCCAACGCCGACCACGAGGACAAGGAGTATTCCA
>JAJQFJ010000046.1 GCA_021201185.1 Clostridiales bacterium | reverse complement strand
AGAATTGGGGTCAGGCTCTGAACCTGACCCCAACATTTATTATAGAACCAATTTTTTTCGTTTTCAGGGAACCGACTCCCCCTCCCCGTCGTATGATTAGACAGAGAGACACAGAACGGAGGCGATGGCTGCATGGACTACTACATCCAGACCTACGGGCGGCGGCTGTTCGGCCTGTGTATGCGTCTCTGCCGCAAGCGGGAGGAGGCGGAGGAGCTCTATCAGGACACCTGGCTCCGCATCCTCCAGAGCTGGGACAGCTACCGGCCGGAGGTTCCCTTTGAGCCGTGGGCTGCCCGCATCTGTGTCAATCTCTACCGGGACGGGCTGCGGCGGCTGAAACGGCGCATCGTCACCCTGAGCTTCCCCACCTGGGAGGCACAGGACGAGGCTATCAACAGCGCCGCCGCCCCGGAGGGGGAGGACTGGTCCGACCTGTACGCCGCCCTGGACAGGCTCCCCGACCGGCTCCGGCTCCCGGTCATTCTGTACTACTTCAACGGACACGACATCAAAGAGACCGCCCGGCTGCTGAATCTGCCGGAGGGGACGGTCAAATCCCGGCTGGCCCGGGCCAGAGAGACGCTGAGGAGGTGGCTCACAGATGAAGATGGATTTTGAGCAATACGACCCGCCCCGGCTCACCCGGGCGGAGCTGGAGCAGCGTCTGGCCCGGCGGGAACGGAACCGGTGCATCCTGCTGACGGTACTGCTGGCAGTCGCCCTGGCGGTGCTGGCGTGGAGCCTGTTCCGTCTGCTGCCCCCGCCCCTGCTCCAACAGCTCCCCTGGCTGGACAAGGCAGTCAGGTTCGGCCTGCTCTCCTCCCTGCTGGTGGCGGGGACAGAGCTGGCAGTCTACTTCGTATTAAGGAGGGATTCATCATGGCAATCGCTGCAGGAGTCTCTGTGATCGCGATTCTCATCCTCGTTCTGGCCTTGGGCATCGCCATCGCCCTGGGGGTCTACGTCTGGCGGGACGCCGGGCGGCGGGGGATGAACCGGGTGCTCTGGACGCTGGTGGTGGTGCTGGTGCCCTACTGCATCGGCGTCATCATCTACCTGCTGGCCCGGAGCAACCGGGGAGACTATCAGTGTCCCCAGTGCGGCCAGACGGTGGAGCTGCAATTTGCCCGCTGCCCCAACTGCGGGGCCACCCTCCGGGGGAGCTGTCCCAGCTGCGGCCGCCCGGTGGAGCCGGGGTGGAAGCTCTGCCCCCAGTGCGGGACCCCCCTCGACCCGGACAGCAGCGTCACCCCGCCCGTCCGGCGGAAGGACAGGCTGTGGCTGGTGCTGTTGCTGCTCCTGGTCGTCCCGGTGGTGCTGGTGGTGCTACTGGCCCTGGGTGCCATGGGATACGGTGCCAACCTGCTCGTCAGCGACTTCGACAGCTCCTACTCCTATTACTTTTCCGACGACAGTTACTTTTCCGATGACAGCTTTTACTCCGTCTTTACCTCCGTCACAGAGGAGGACCTGGAGGACTGCGACGAGGTGGCCCAATGGCTGGATTCCGTGGAGGACGAGCTGGCCGATGGCCAGGTCTGTATCCTTCGGTTCCAGACGGACGAGTGGGCGGGCGGCGTGCTGGCCTCTGTGGGCGACTGTACCCCCATCTGCTATCCGGACGGCGAGGACAACGATCAGGTGTCCCTTAACATCTACCTGGCGGAGGACAGCGAGCTGACCATCTACGTCTTTGTCTACCGGCCTGCCAGCCTTCCCTGGTATCTCCAGGCAGTGGACAGCGAAGGCGTCCCCACAGGGGAGGACGTCCCCTCCTCCCTCACCGTGGCGGCAGACCACCAGTCGGTGGCGGACTTCTGCCTGGATGTGACAGACGCTCTGGATGCGAGCAGCGATATTCTCACGGTCACAGAGCCGGAGGATACTGTGGAGGAGGTCCTGGCCCCGGAGGAGGGGGACGCCTGATGACAAAACACACGGCCCCGGCACAGCAAACCGCTTGTGCCGGGGCCGTTTTCTCATTCTCCGGGCAGGTCAAACAGGCAGTCCCGCCCTCTGGCGCTCCGGGCGGAGCGGACGTATCTCGCCCCCTCCACCGCCACCAGGTTGGGGAAGCTCCCCACGTTCACCTGGATATAGCCCGGATTGTAGTCCAGGTAGTCCCACAGGTCGTCCACCTGAAAGTAGCCGGGCCGGACGCCGCCGGTGATATACAGGGCCTGGATGTCCCGGGGGTCGAGAGACGCCTCCCGGCCCGGTTTCATTTTCCGTCTGGTTGCGAGCATGACAAGGAGTCCTTTCACTTGGGTCTGTATGACAGTATAGCATATGATGGACACTTTGTCAAAAATTGTTTGGGTGTGGGGGCCTGTAAACGGATTCGCCGTGGTGCGTGTCTTGTCGTGGGTGCGTGCCGCACCCCTCCACCGGCTTACGCCGGTCCCCCTCCCCTTTCAGGGGAGGTAGGGGTGTGCGTACTATTTTGGCTCCCCTGAAAGGGGAGCTCAGCCTGTCAAAGAACTACCCTCCACCCCCATTTC
>JAJQFJ010000050.1 GCA_021201185.1 Clostridiales bacterium | reverse complement strand
TTGACGGCGGCGATGGAGGAGCCGTTGCCCAGGTGGCAGGTGATGATCTTCAGCTCCTCGATGGGCTTCCCCAGCATGGCGGCGGCCCGGGCGGAGACGAACCGGTGAGAGGTGCCGTGGAAGCCATAGCGGCGGACCTTGTCGTTTTCGTAGTACTCATAGGGGATAGCATAGGTGTAGGCCACGGGAGGCATGGTCTGATGGAAGGCGGTGTCAAACACGGCCACCTGAGGCACCTTGTCCCCCAGCACGGCAGCGCAGGCCCGGATACCGATGAGGTTGGCAGGGTTGTGGAGGGGAGCCAGGGGATTGCACTCCTCGATGGCCTTCAGCACCTCGTCGATGAGCAGGACGGAGGAGGCGAAGCTCTCGCCGCCATGGACGACCCGGTGCCCCACAGCGTCGATCTCGCTCATAGAGGACAGCACGCCGTTGTCCTTGTCCACCAAGGCGTCCAGCACCGTCTGGATGGCCTCAGAGTGGGTGGGCATGGCCACATCCACCGCGTTCTTTCCCGCCTTGCCCGGCACCTGGGGCTTGTAGGTGAATTTGCCGTCCAGGCCAATGCGCTCGCACAGGCCCTTGGCCAGCAGCTCGCCGGTGGCGGGGTCCAGCAGCTGATACTTCAGGGAAGAGCTTCCCGCATTGATGACCAGAATATTCATACTGTGATTCTCCTTTGCGTTGTCCTGTGCCCGACCTTAGCGCTTGCGCAGACCTGCCGGACACGCTATAATAATTCTATTACAAAACTGGGTGAAGAACAACCGTTTTTTGGAGAATTTTTGAAAAACGCCGTCCCGCCCAAAGGAGGAAGCCTCATGCCTGACCAAAACGCCCCCCTCTCCGCCGCAGGCGTCGTCTGTGAGTTCGATCCCTTTCACCGGGGACACCGCTGGCTGCTGGAACAGGTCCGAGCCGCCTGCCCGGACAAGGGGATCGTGTGCGTCATGAGCGGCGGCTTTACCCAGCGGGGGACTGCCGCCGCCCTGGACCGGTCCGCCCGGGCGGAGATGGCTCTCCGGGGGGGAGCCGACCTGGTGCTGGAGCTGCCCCTCCTCTGGGCGGCCTCCTCGGCGGAGACCTTCGCCCGGGGGGGCGTTGGGTGTCTGCTGGACACCGGAATCGTGGACACCGTCGCCTTCGGCAGCGAGGACGGCGACCTCTCCCGGCTGACGTCTGCGGCCCGGGGGCTGGACAGCGACGCCCTCCAGCCCCTCCTCCGGGCGGGACTGGAGGAGGGTTTGTCCTACCCTGCCGCCCGCCAGCGGGCGCTGGAGGCCCTGGTGGGGCCGGAGGGGCGCTGTCTGGAGACGGCCAACAACAACCTGGGGGTGGAGTATCTCCGGGCCCTCCGGCACTGGGGCCGGGAGGACGTGACCGCCCTGACCTTTCCCCGGCAGGGGGCGGGCCACGACAGCCAGCAGGAGACCGAATGGCCCTCCGGCTCCCTGCTCCGCCGCTGGATGGCGGAAGGGGAGTGGGAACGGCTGGAGGCCGCCCTCCCCCCGTCGAGCCGGGAGATCGTGGCCCGGGAGCGGGAGGCGGGCCGCTGTCCCGCCCGGCTGGAGACCTGTGAGCGGGGTATTCTGGCCCGGCTCCGCTCCATGACGGAGGAGGAGCTGTCCGCCCTGCCGGACTGGGCCCCGGGACTGGAGCGCCGCCTGGCCCGGGCCGCAGAGGAGGCCACCACGCTGGCCCAGCTCTACGACCGGGCCAAGACCCGCCGCTACCCGGAGGCCCGCATCCGGCGCATGGCGCTCTGGGCCTTCCTGGGGCTGACCGCCGACCGGCGTCCGGAGCGGGCGCCCTATCTCCGGGTGCTGGGCTTCAACCGCCGGGGCCAGGCCCTGCTCCGGGAGATGAAGGGCCGGGCAAAGCTTCCGGTGGTCCTCCGCTCCGGGCAGATACGGCAGCTGGGCCGGGACGCACAGACCGTCTTTCAGGCGGAGTGCCGGGGAGAGGACCTGCGGCAGCTCTGTCTGCCCCAATCCGGCCCCGGCGGCCGGGAGTGGGTCAGGACGCCCGTCTGCCTGACCAGTCCTGATCCAGACGGACAGGACTGATGGAGATGGCCAGCTTGAGCAGACCGTCCAGCTTGGCCTCTCCCCGGTCCACCGTCCGGGAGACGGTGGAGAGGTTGATCCCCAGACGGGAAGCGGCCTCCTGCATGCTCTCTCCCAGGAGATAGTAGTGCACCATGCACTCCGTCTCCCGGGGGGTGAGCCTGTCCCGAAGGGCGTTCACCAGGGCCAGCTGATACCGGTCCAGGCCGGGGTCAAGCTCCGGGTGAACGACGTGCCGGAGCAGGTGGGCCGCCTTTTTGGCGTAGGGCGCTCCCCGGCGATAGATGGGTCTGGACATAAATTTTTCCTCCTTGCCGCAAAAAGTTTCAATCAGGTATTGACAAACAGCTTCGATTCCGGTAAAATACTCCTTGCTGATTCCGAGAGGGCGAGCTTGCTGGTATAGCTCAGTTGGTAGAGCAGCTGATTTGTAATCAGCAGGTCGGGGGTTC
>JAJQFJ010000012.1 GCA_021201185.1 Clostridiales bacterium | reverse complement strand
GAAATACTCCGCCATGGTCAGCCCGGACAGGGCCACCCGCATACGGACGCCGGGGGACTCGTTCATCTGACCAAAGACCAGGGCGGTCTTTTCCGAGACGCCGCTCTCCCGCATCTCCTTCCACAGGTCGTTGCCCTCACGGCTCCGCTCTCCCACGCCGGTGAAGATGGAGTAGCCTCCGTGCTCCATGGCAACATTGTTGATCAGCTCCTGGATGAGCACCGTCTTGCCCACCCCTGCGCCGCCGAAGAGGCCGATCTTGCCTCCCTTGGGGTACGGCTCCAGCAGGTCGATGACCTTGATGCCCGTCTCCAATATCTCGGTCACAGGCTGCTGCTCCTCAAAGTCCGGAGCCTTCTGATAGATGCTCCGGCGGGGGACGGTGTCCGGCACCGGCGCTCCCCCGTCGATGGGCTGGCCCAGGACGTTGAACATCCGGCCCAGAGTGGCCTTGCCCACCGGGACCTGGATGCTGGCGCCCGGGGCGGAGACCTCCATGCCCCGGGACAGCCCCTCGCTGCCGGAGAGCATAATGCAGCGGACGGTGTCGTCCCCCACATGGTGGGCCACCTCCATAACCCGCTGCTCCCCGTCCAGCTCCACGGTGAGGGCCTCCCGGATACGGGGAAGGCTCCCCCGCTCAAACTCCACGTCGATGACCGGGCCGGAGATCTGTACAATGGTTCCCACGTTCATGGTGTCTCCACTTCCTTCCTGCGTTTCCGCCGCTGGGCCAGAGCGCCGGCGGAGACCTCGGTGATCTCCCGGGTGATGGCCGCCTGACGCACCTGGTTATACTGGAGAGACAGCTCCCCCAGCAGCTTCTCCGCATTCCGGTTGGCGGAGTCCATGGCGGTCATGCGGGCGTTCTGCTCGCTGCAAAAGCTGTCCACCAGGGCGCTGTAGATATCCCCGGCGACGTAGCCATACACCTCCAGCCGGAGCACCTCCTCCACCGAGGGGATGAACTCAAAGGGCTGAGAGACCTTTTTCTCCGACGCACCCCCGGCAAAATAGCTCCGGTGGAAGGGCAGCAGACGGGTGGTGATGGCCTCTGATTGCAGACTGCTCTCCATGTCGGTGTAGATAATGAATATTTTTTTCAGGTGGCCGGACTCGTACCGCTCCATGAGCACCTGGGCGATCTCCCTGGCCCGCTCCATGGTGGGGTTCTGGGCGGTATAGCGGAAGCTGCGCTCGATGGGGATGTCGTGGCGTACACAGAAACGGCGGCCGCTCTCCCCCACCACGAACAGCTCTGTATCCGGGTGTCCCTTGAGCAGCTTTTGCATCTGCTTGAGGACGTTCTGGTTGTATGCTCCCGCCAGGCCCTTGTCCGCCGTGACGACCAGGCAGCCGTAGGTGCCCTCTGTCAGGTGGTCGTCCGGGTCTGCCGGGTAGAAATAGGGGCTGTCGATATTGTCTACCGTCCGGAAAATGCGCTTAATCTCCGTCCGCACCGCCTCAAAATAGGGCCGGGTGAGATCCAGATCCGCCTTGGCCTTGCGCAGCTTGGTGGAGGCGATGAGATACATGGCGTTGGTGATCTTCCGGGTATTCTTCACACTCTCGATGTGATTTTTGATCTCCCTGGCGCTGGGCATGCTCAATCACCAACCGTTTCCTTCGCCAGGAACCGGTCGAGGCAGGCCCGGGCCAGCTCCAGGATACGCTCCCGGTCCTCCCGGGGCAGCCGTCCTGTGGCGTCGATCCGGTCGCACAGCGCCCCGTCCTGGCTCTCGATACCGGCCAGCACAACGCTCTTGAACCGCTCCACCTGATTGGGGCTCAGCTCCTGCATGACGTGGTTCAGGGCGGTCACCAGCAGGATCACCTGCTGATGCTGGTTCAGGGGGTGATACTGATTCTGCCGCAGCAGCCGCATCAGTCCCTGGCCGTAGGCCAGCTGCCGCCGGGTGGCCTCGTCCAGGTCGCTGGAGAACTGGTTGAACACCTCCATCTCCCGGTACTGGGCCAGATCGAGGCGGATGGCCCCTGCGGCCTGCTTCATAGCCTTTGTCTGGGCGTCTCCGCCCACACGAGAGACGGACAGGCCCACGTTGACGGCAGGCCGCTGGCCGGAGAAGAACAGGTCGCTCTCCAGGAAGATCTGCCCGTCGGTGATGGAGATGATATTGGTGGGGATATAGGCGGACACGTCCCCCGCCTGGGTCTCCACGATGGGCAGCGCGGTCATGCTGCCGCCGCCCAGCTCGTCGGACAGGTGGGCGGCCCGCTCCAGCAGACGGGAGTGGAGATAGAACACGTCGCCGGGATAGGCCTCCCGGCCGGGGGACCGCTCCAGCAACAGGCTCAGGGCACGATAGGCGATGGCGTGCTTGGAGAGATCGTCATAGACGATGAGCACGTCCTTTCCCTGGTACATAAAGTACTCTCCCAGGGCGCACCCGGCGTAGGGGGCGATATACTGGAGAGAAGCGGACGCGCTGGCGGAGGCGTTGACGATGATGGTATACTCCATGGCCCCACGCTGCCGCAGGGTCTCCGCCAGTCTTGCTACCGAGCTGGCCTTCTGTCCAATGGCCACATAGATGCAGACCACGTTCTTCCCCTTCTGGTTGAGGATGGTGTCCAGGGCGATGGCGGTCTTGCCGGTCTGCCGGTCGCCGATGATCAGCTCCCGCTGGCCCCGGCCGATG
>JAJQFJ010000056.1 GCA_021201185.1 Clostridiales bacterium | reverse complement strand
GCGCAGTTGGTGGTGATCAGGGGCAGGTAGATGCCCAGGGCGCTGTGGAGGGCGGGGACCGACTTTTTCAGGAACATCTCCACCATCTGCACCAGGGCCGCGATGACCAGGATAAAGACGATGGTCTGCAAATAGCTCAGCCCCAGAGGCGCCAGCACGAAGTCATAGAGCAGGTTGGCGACGCCGGAGGCGATGGTCATGACGAAGATGACCGCGGCACCCAGGCTGCCCGCCGTCTCGATCTGCTTGGAGACTCCCAGGAAGGAGCAAAGCCCCAGGAACTGATTCAGCACCACGTTGTTGACCAGCGCGGTGGTAATCACGATCATGAGTAACGATGTCATACCCGCTCACCCTCCTTTGTCTCCTGGTTTGCCCGCTGCTCACAGGACTTGCCGCAGGTGGCGCAGCAGCCGTCGCAGCCCTCCACCTTTTCGTTGGCGGCGGTGTCGATGTGGGCGCCGTTCATGACGGCGATGATGATGGCCAGCACCAGGAAGGCGCCGGGGGCCTTGACCAGAATGGACACCGGCTCATAGAAGTCGGGCATGACCTGGACCCCGAACAGAGTCCCTGCGCCGAACATCTCCCGGACGATACCGATGAGGGTCAGGGCCAGGGTGAAGCCCATGCCCATGCCCAGGCCGTCCATGACGGACAGCAGGGGCGGGTTTTTGGCTGCATAGGCCTCCGCCCGGCCCAGGATAATGCAGTTGACCACGATCAGGGGGATGTAGATGCCCAGGGCGTCATAGAGGAAGGGGATGTACGCCTGGATCAGCAGCTGGATCACCGTCACCAGAGAGGCCACGATGACGATGTAGGCTGGCAGGCGCACCTGGTCGGGAATGACCTTCCGCAGGGCGGAGATGATCAGGTTGGAGAGGATGAGCACCGCCAGGGTGGAGACGCCCATGCCGAAGCCGTTGACCGCCGAGGTGGTGACCGCCAGGGTGGGGCACATGCCCAGCATCATGATAAAGGTGGGGTTCTCCTTGACGACGCCGTTATAGATGCGTTCCGTATATTTGTTCATCTGTTTCCCCTCCTCACTGAATGTAGTTGGCGAAGAAGTCGATGGCGGCGTTGACCGCATTGACCACCGCGCCGGAGGTGGTGGAAGCGCCGGAGATGGAGTCGATCTCATCCTCCGCCGTGGAGCCGCCGTTCTTGTTCAGGGTGAAGGAATCCACCTGAACGCCGATAAACTGCTCCTTAAAGCTGTCCTCGTCTACGCGCATGCCCATGCCCGCCGTCTCGTTGCGCTCGGTGAAGGAGATGCCCAAAATCGTCCCGTCGGTGTCAATGCCCACCGTCATGGTGATGTTGCCGTCGAAGCCGTCGGCGGTGGTCACGTTGATGCCGTAGCCCACCACGTTGCCGGAGGCGTCGGTGCCCACCACCACCTCGTTGATGTAGACGTTGCCGTAGGTGCCACGGCCATAGACGTCGTCGGCGAACTCCTCCACGTTGGCGGAGATGGCGTCGTCATAGCCAAACTCCTCCGCCAGAGGCACGACCTCCGCATAGGCGGCGGCGTTGGCGGCGATGGCCTGCTGCTCGATGGTTTCGGCAGTCAGGGCGTTGACGCCGCCCAGGGCCAGACCGGCCAGCAGGGTGATGACCGTCAGGGCAACAGCGGCCTTGGGGATTTTGGGCTTGGGCTTCTTGGCGTTGTCGCCCACGCCGAAGGGCTTGGGGACGGAGACCCGGTCGATGAGCGGCACCACCAGGTTGCCCAAAATGATGGCGTAGCTGACGCTCTCGGTGGAGCTGCCGTAGGTGCGGAAGATGGCGGTCATCAGGCCCAGCACTACGCCGTAGATCAGCTGCCCCCGGCCGGTGATGGGGCTGGTGACCGGGTCGGTGGCCATGAACAGCGCGCCGAACATCAGTCCGCCGCCGCACAGCTCCGCCAGCAGGAACATGGGGTCGAAGCCCTGTCCGCCGAACAGACCCATGAAGATCAGGAAGCTCAGCAGATAGGAGCCGGGGATGTGCCAGGTGATGCCGCCGGTGATGAGCAGATAGGCCGCGCCCACCAGCATGGCCGCACAGCTGACGCCGATGGTGCCGTCGGTGAAGCCCAGGAACATCTCCAGGACGTTCACCGTGCCGCCGTTGGCCAGCACTGCCAGGGGGGTGGCGCTGGATACGCCGTCGATACCGAAGTCGGTCATGACGGTGGTAAAGGAGATCAGCAGGAAGCACCGGCCCGCCAGGGCGGGGTTCATAAAGTTCTGGCCCAGGCCGCCGAACACGCACTTGACGAACAGGATGGCGAACAGGCTGCCCAGATAGGGGATGTACAGGGGCACGGTGGGGGAGAGGCACAGGCCCAGCAGCAGACCGGTGACGATGGCGGAGCCGTCCTTTATCGTGTTCTCCCGGTGGATGATGTAGTCGAAGATAAACTCGGTCATCACCGCCGTCAGCACGCTGACCGCCAGGATCATAAAGGCGTGGAAGCCGAAATGCCAGACGCCAAAGACGGTGACAGGCATCAGGGCCAGGGTCACGTCATACATGACGTGACCGGTGGACAGATACGGCTCTCTCATGTGGGGGGAGGCGGAGACGTTAAGCAGTTTTTCCATTCCCGATCCCTCCTCACAACTTGCCCTGGCTCTGGAGCGAGAGCACCACGGGCTTGGTTTGTTTGAACAGCTGCACCAGGGGCCGCTTGGCCGGGCAGATGTAGGTACAGCAGCCGCAGCCGATGCAGTCCAGACCGTGGAGCTTCACATAGCGGCCATAGTCCTTCGCTTTGGCGGCCTCGGCCATCATCTGGGGCACCAGACCCACCGGGCAGGCACGGACGCACCGGCCGCAGC
>JAJQFJ010000008.1 GCA_021201185.1 Clostridiales bacterium | reverse complement strand
CACGTTGACCACGGAAAGACCACTCTGGTGGACGCCATGCTCCAGCAGAGCGGCGTCTACCGGGAGAATCAGGAGGTCGTGGAACGGGTCATGGACTCCGGCGACCTGGAGCGGGAGCGGGGCATTACCATACTGGCCAAGAACACCGCCGTCACCTACGGGGACACCAAGATCAACATCGTGGACACCCCGGGCCACGCCGACTTCGGCGGCGAGGTGGAGCGGGTGCTGAAAATGGTCAACGGCGTCATCCTGCTGGTGGACGCCGCCGAGGGCCCCATGCCTCAGACCCGCTTCGTTCTCTCCCGGGCTCTGGAGCTGGGCCACCGGGTCATCGTGGTGGTCAACAAGATCGACCGTCCGGACCAGCGGGTGCATGAGGTCATCGACGAGGTGCTGGAGCTGCTGATGGACCTGGACGCCACCGACGAGCAGCTGGACTCTCCCATGCTGTTCTGCTCCGCCCGCTCCGGCACCGCCTCCTATTCCCCGGAGGTCCCCGGCACCGACTTAAAGCCTCTCTTTGACACCATCCTGGAGTATATCCCCGCCCCGGAGGTGGAGCTGGAGGCCCCCTTCCAGATGCTGGTCTCCTCCATCGACTATAACGAGTTCGTGGGCCGTATCGCCATCGGCCGTATCGAGCGGGGCGTTATCCACCAGAATCAGGAGATCGTGGTCTGCAACTACCACGACCCGGACAAGGTCTCCAAAAAGGTGAAGGCCACCGCCCTGTTCCAGTTCGACGGCCTGTCCCGTGTCCCGGCGGAGTCCGCCGAGGCGGGGAACATCGTGGCCCTCTCCGGCATCGGGGACATCACCATCGGGGACACCATCTGCTCCCCGGAGGCGGTGGAGCCGTTGAGCTTTGTGAAGATCTCCGCCCCCACTATGGAGATGACCTTCTCCGTCAACGACTCCCCCTATGCCGGACGGGACGGCAAGTTCGTCACCTCCCGGCAGATTCGCGACCGGCTGTTCCGGGAGACGCTGAAGGACGTCTCCCTCCGGGTCTCCGAGGTGGAGGACTCCACCGACTCCTTCAACGTGGCCGGACGGGGAGAGATGCACCTGTCCATCCTCATCGAGACCATGCGCCGGGAGGGCTATGAGTTCCAGGTGTCTCCTCCCCGGGTGCTCTATCGGGAGATCGACGGGGTGAAATGCGAGCCCATTGAGCGTCTGGTGCTGGATGTCCCGGCGGACTATGTGGGCGGCGTCATCGAGGCCCTGGGCCTGCGCAAGGGCGAGATGGTGGACATGAACCCGGTGGGCAACCGGATGAAGGTGGAGTTCCTCATCCCCTCCCGGGGCCTGTTCGGCTACCGGAACGAGTTCTTGACCGCCACCAAGGGCGAGGGCATTATGACCTCCGTGTTCGACTCCTACGCCCCCTACAAGGGAGAGCTCCAGCGCCGGAACACCGGCTCCCTTATCGCCTACGAGACGGGAGAGGCAGTGGCCTACGGCCTGTTCAACGCCCAGGAGCGGGGGGCTCTGTTCATCGGAGCCGGTACCCCGGTCTACGAGGGCATGGTGGTCGGCGTGAACCCCAAGCTGGAGGACATCACGGTCAACGTCTGCAAGAAAAAGCAGCTGACCAATATGCGGGCCGCCGGCTCTGACGAGGCTCTGCGCCTCATCCCGCCCCGTCAGATGAGCCTGGAGCAGTGCCTGGAGTTTCTGGCCGACGACGAGCTGCTGGAGGTCACCCCCCACAACCTCCGTCTGCGCAAGCGGATTTTGAACCATGAGCTGCGGATGAAGGCCCTCAAGGGACACAAGAAATAAGAAATGTCGGAAAGCTCTCCTGTGAGCTGTGCGCACAGGAGACTTTCTGCGTTTTATGAGAAAACCCTTGCATTCTGGGAAAACTCTGCTATAATAAACCCAGTTCTGAATTTTGAGGTGCGCCATGAACAGCATCACCCTCAAAACTGCATCCTGCTCCTATACCTTTGGCTGGGGCCGATTTTCGGCTTACGGCTATTTTGCCATGGGTAAAACGGGAGAGCGGATGCAATAGATGAGCGATTTCCCCTGCCGGGGGAGCATGTGGCGCATAAATCGCGTCAGCACAGGGACTCATTGATTGCGGTCAATGGGTCCCTTTTGTTGTATTCAGGCCGAAGTCATTAGAAGGAGAGATAAGACATGGTAGTCATTCTGAAACCGGGAACCCCCCAAAACGATGTGCGGAAGATGGTGGCCTTCTTTGAGGCCAAGAGCTTCAAGGTAGGGGTCACGGTGGGTGTGGACTGCACCATCCTGGGCCTGGTGGGGGACACCACCGCCCTGGATATCCACAAGATCGAGCAGTTCGACGTGGTGGAGCGGGTCACCCGCATTTCAGAGCCGTACAAAAAGGCCAACCGGAAGTTCCACCCGGAGGACACGGTGGTGGATGTCAGCGGCGTCCCCGTGGGCGGCGGCAGCTTTGCGGTGATGGCCGGTCCCTGCTCCATCGAGAGCGGCGAGCAGATCACCGCCATCGCCAAAGATGTCCAGGCCGCCGGAGCCTCCATCCTCCGGGGCGGAGCCTTCAAGCCCCGGTCCTCCCCCTACTCCTTCCAGGGGATGGGACTGCCCGGCCTGAAGCTCATGCTGGAGGCCAAGGCGGAGACGGGTCTGCCCATCGTCACCGAGCTGGTCAGCCCGGAGTACTGCGAGATCTTCGACGAGAAGGTGGACCTGGTGCAAATCGGCGCCCGGAATATGCAGAACTTCGAGCTGCTGAAAGAGGCGGGGAAGATGAGCAAGCCCATCCTGCTGAAACGGGGCCTCAGCGCCACCTATGAGGAGTGGCTCATGTCTGCCGAGTACATTATGAACGAGGGCAACCAGAACGTCATCCTCTGTGAGCGG